>NZ_JAIHBA010000016.1:0-74974 GCF_019718735.1 Pseudomonas sp. RIT778
GGCCCGGGCCCAGTTCAGCACCTGATCGACCTGACGCGGGGTCATTTTCGAGCGGTCGTTGAACATCAGCAGCGTATGCTGGCGCGGATCGATATCGGGCAACACGGCGAGGCTTTCAGCATGGGTTACGTCGATCCCGCGTTCGCGCAAAAATATCTCTGCTGCCAGATAAGGATTGGCTTGCGCGGCGGGGGACGGGCCGTGATCGACCTCGGCCTGGTAAGGCGTGGCCTTGAGGTACAGATAAATGCCCAGCGCACCGAGCAGGGCGACGATCAGCGCGCCGCCCAAAAGCCAGAGCGTGCGCCGGCTCAACGGGCGACTCCTTGGCCAAACAGGGTGCGCCAGCCGTCACACAATTCCTGTTGCAGATGCGCCGCCGGTACTCGGTGCCCATAGGCCATGTTCTGCCAGTGACCGGTGAGCTGACGGCTATAAGTGAGCAGGTCCGGTCGCTGCAACTGTTCGATCCGGGCCAGCACTTCGTTTTCGGTGTCGGCGGGTTTCAGGGTCAGGTTGAAGTCGTGCAATAGATGACTGAGCAGTGCCCGGTACAGCAGACCCAATGCCGCGCGCGGCTCGGTTTGCCAGAGCTGTTCCGCATGGCTGGCTATGTCATCGGGCAGGCTTTCCTTTTGCAGATCCAGACCGAAGGCTTGTTGCGGCAAGGGCCTTTTGTTCGTTTCGGGCAAGCGCGGACGGCGGCCGACGAACGTTTGCAGAAAATCCCGATAACGCCAGACCAGCCAGCCGAGCCCGGCGATCACCGCGCCCCACAGCACGACTTCAATCGCCTTGGCCAGACCGTCGAGGTGTCGGCCATCCAGCCAGTCGAGCAGGGTCTTCAACCATTGCGGTGCTTCGCCTTCCTTGGGCTTTTCAGCAGCCGCGGTATCTTCGCCGAAGCGATAACGGGTGACGGTTTCCTTGTTCTTGAACGGCGGCTGTTCGAGCAAGGCCTTGATGCTGTTGCGGGACGCCTCGCTGGTCAGCGGCTGGTTCAACAGACGCGGTGCATCCGGAGCAGTGGCGGGCTCGGCAGCCCAGGCTGAGGGCAACCCCGGCAACAGCAGACACGCCACCATTAGCAAGCCGATCGCGCTGCTGTTCAAACGCTGGCGCAAGCGGCGGAACACCAGTTCGATGTCCCAGGCTTCGAGGACGGTGCGGCGGTTCAGATACAGGCTGAATCCGCAGGCGACATACACCGGTTCCCAGATCACCAGAATCAGCGCATAGAACGCATTGGTCAGATGCTCCAGCCAGCGCCATTCGTAGTCGGCCGCGAAGATCAGGCTTTGCCAGTCCCAATCGGTTTCGACCTGTTGCGGCAGAAGCAGGTAGAACAACACCATCAGGCCGATCCACAGCGCCGTTTCCAGGTGCACGCCGATGATCGTCAGCCACTGCGCGGCGCCGGCATTGCGTTGCAACAACACCTGCAAACGCTGCTGGCGGGCCGTGCCGTCGAGGCCTTCGAGTTGCAGCACGGGCAGCAGGAAGCTGCGACTGAGGCTGAGGCGGCGCCAGGTCAGGCTGGCGATGAGTTGCGGCTTGAGCAGGCGCGGCCATTGGCGCAAGGCCTGTTTCAAGGTGGGTGTTTCGCCGAACAGCGCCTTGGACAGGATGTACAGCGGCAGGCGTTCGTAGGCCGGTTTCAGCCACCAGAAGATGAACACGGCGAGCGACGGTGAATCCCACAATAACAGGCTGAGCACCGCGAACAGCGGCAGGGTGACGATGGCCCAACTGGTCATCAGCAGGCGCCGATGTTGCTGGCTCATGAGCACGCCCAGATCCATGGCTTCCCAGGTGGTGCGCGGACGGATCGCCACGGTTGCGTCACTCAGGCGCATGGCGGGTCCTTCCGGCGAACAGCAGATAGAGCGCCACGCAGAGCCAGAGCCCGGCGCCGACCAGGTATTTGGTCTGCGGCGTAACCCCGGTGCGCGACGACCAGTAGGCTTCGATAAACGCGGCGATCAACAGAAACAGCATCACGCCGCAGATCAACAGGATGCTCTGGCGCGCCGCGATCTGCAGGGCCTCGATTCGTGTCAGGCGTCCCGGCGCGATCAATGCCCAACCCAGTTTCAGTCCTGCCGCGCCGGCCAGGGCGATGGCGCTGAGTTCGAACGCACCGTGCCCGATCACGAACGACCAGAAGGTCTGGCCAAAGCCGATTTCACTGAGGTGTCCGGCCACCGCGCCGATGATCAGCCCGTTGTAGAACAGGAAAAACGCACTGCCCACCCCCAGCAGCAAACCGCTGGCGAAGGTCTGAAAGGCGATGCCGATGTTGTGCATGATGTAGTAGCCGAACATCACCCAGTCTTCGCTCGCCGCGCGCTCGGCCGAACGCCCGAGATGGCCGGCGGCGGGGTCGTACATGCTTTGCATCTCGCGCACCTGATCGGCGGGTATCAGGTTGTAGACCAGCTCCGGAAACAGGAAAACCAGCAAACCGAAACCGGCCAGGCTGCCGAAGAACAACAGGGCGGCGGCCAGCACGAAGCGCCATTCGGCGCGCACCAGCCGTGGAAACCCGGCGAGGATGAAACCCAGCACGTTAGCGCCGAGCTGGCTGCGATGCCGGTAAAGCTGTTGATGCCCGCGCAGCACTTGCTGTTGCAAGGAGTCGACCAGAAAACTGCTGTATCCACGTTCCTGCGCCAGCGCCAGATGCTGGCAGAGTCGGCGATAGGCCTTGGGAAATTCCGCGACCTGCGAAGTGTCCTTGCCTCGTTCAAGTCGTTCGAGGGCGAGGGTGAAACGCTCCCATTCGGCCTTGTGGCGGGTTTCGAAAAGGCTTTGCTTCATGTCGGACCCAACAGGCCGCGAGCGATGCCGTTGAGTTCACCGACGGCTTTCGGCGCGCTGATGTGCAGCGGCTGGGCCAGCAGTGCAGCGAGTTCGTTGACCCGCGCTGTCGACAGTTCACCTTGGCGTTCGGCGAAGGCGAGCAGGGCGCGTTGTTCAGTCAGGGTCAGCGGGATCGGTGAGCGGCGGGGTTCGGCATCGGGCAACTGCGGGCGCTTGAGCGGGCGTTCGCTGTAGATCACCAGCGTGCCGGCAGCGATGTCGCCGAGGCGTTTGAAGGTCGGGTGTTGCAGGCAACTGATCGCACCGAGGAAATAGCCGAACGGCATCAGGTCGACAAAACGCAGCAAATTGCGCAACAGGGAGGCTGACCAGCCGACCGGCGTGCCATCGTCGTGCACCACCCGCAGGCCCATCCATTGCTTGCCCGGCGAGCGGCCCTGACGCAGCACTTCGAACAACACCATGTACCACCAGCTCACCACGAACAGCAGCAATGAACCGAGGCCGATACCGAGCTTGCCAAGCAACGCCAGCACCATGAGCAGCAGGCCCAGGATCAGCCCGCGCAACCCCAGATCGATGGTGAACGCCACGGCACGCACCGTCAGGCCGGCGGGACGCAGCGGCAGGTCGATGCCTTCCGGCGTTTCGACCTGGTGCCGCGTATCCAGTGGCGGGGCCAGCGGTGCTTTCCTTGGCGGTGCTGTGGTCTCGAGCATGGGCTACCTGATGTTGCCGGATCGGGATGCAAGTGCGTCCGATGCTAGCAGTCTCTCGGGGGGAAACGACATAACTATGTCATACACATCCTTCAACCAAAGGTGACTGAATGATGCGGCGCTGGCCGCGACCGCAGTCGAACGCCTAGACTTTGCCGATCTTCAGTTCAGGAACCGCCCGTGACTTCCATTTTCTGGTACGACTACGAAACCACCGGCATCAATCCCCGATGCGACCGCCCGTTGCAGGTGGCCGGGATCCGCACCGACCACGAACTCAACGAAATCGACGCGCCGGTCAATCTCTACTGCCAGCCCAGCGAAGACATCCTGCCGCACCCGGCGGCGTGCGCGATCACCGGCATCACCCCGAGTCGTCTCGCCGAACAGGGCTTGAGCGAAGCTGATTTCATGACCCGTGTTCACGCCCAGCTCGCGGCACCCGGCACTTGCGGTGCGGGGTACAACACCTTGCGCTTCGACGATGAGATGACCCGCTACAGCCTGTACCGCAACTTTTTCGATCCCTATGCCCGTGAATGGCAGGGCGGCAACAGTCGCTGGGACCTGATCGACGTGGTACGCGCCGCCTACGCATTGCGCCCCGATGGTCTGGTCTGGCCGACCGATGACGAGGGCAAGGTGACGCTCAAGCTCGAACGCCTGACCGCCGCCAACAACATCGATCACGGCAATGCGCACGAAGCCCTGTCGGACGTGCGCGCCACCATTGCCCTGGCCCGGTTGATCCGCGAGAAGCAGCCGAAGCTGTATGACTGGCTGTTCCAGTTGCGCAGTAAACAGAAGGTCATGGATCAAATTCGCCTGTTGCAGCCGATGGTGCACATTTCCGGCCGTTTCTCCGCTGCGCGCAGTTATGTCGGCGTGGTGCTGCCGCTGGCTTGGCATCCGCGCAACAAGAACGCGTTGATCGTCTGTGATCTGCACCTGGACCCGCAGGGTCTGCTCGACCTGGATGCCGAAACATTGCGTCAGCGCCTGTATACCCGGCGCGACGATCTGGCCGAAGGCGAGTTGCCGGTACCGCTCAAGCTTATTCACATCAACAAGTGCCCGGTGGTGGCGCCGTTGGCGGTGCTGAGAGCTGAAGATCAGCAGCGTCTGGGTCTGGACATGGCGTTGTATCAGGCGCGTGCATTGCGACTAAGTGACGCACAACAAGTTTGGAAAGATAAAGTCTCGGCGATTTATGCCAGCGAAGATTTCGCCTCGAGTGAAGATCCCGAACAACAGTTGTACGACGGATTTATCGGTGATCGCGATCGTCGTTTATGTGAGCAAGTGAGGGCGACCGATCCTGCTCAATTGGCGCGAGAGCAATGGCCGTTCGATGATGAACGTTTACCTGAATTGTTGTTTCGATATCGAGCACGTAACTTTCCCGATACGTTGAATTTCGAAGAGCAAGAACGCTGGAAAATCTTTTGCCGGCAACGCTTGTCCGCGCCGGAGTGGGGCGCCCCTAATACCTTGCAATCTTTTGCCGAGGCCATGGAGCAATGGCTGCTTAGTGCTGCGCCGATGCAGGCCGAGGTGTTGGTTGAATGGCAGAACTATGTCCAGGCATTACGCAAACGTTTGGATCTTTGAAATCGAACATGTCCGGCGCTTGAATGCCGGGCATAAAAAAACGCCAGCATTCGCTGGCGTTTTTTTGTGTCACAGAAGCGCTCTGCGACAAGGGTTGCGGCTTAGCCCAGCAGGGTAGCCCAGCCTTCAACCACGTCACCGCCCCACTTGGCTTTCCACTCTTTCAGAGTTTTGTGGTTGCCACCTTTGGTTTCGATGACTTCGCCGTTGTGCGGGTTTTTGTATTGTTTAACTTTGCGAGCACGCTTGGTGCCGGTAGTTTTGGCTGCGCCGCCACGTGGTGCTTTGGTTTTGGACTCTGGATCCAGCAGCGCGATGATGTCGCGCAGGGATTTGGAATATTCGCCCATCAGTGTGCGCAGTTTGCCTTCGAATTCCAGCTCGGCTTGCAGTTTGTCGTCTTGCGACAGGTTCTTCAAACGGGCTTGCAGCTCTTTGATAGCTTCTTCGGTGGCACGATATTCGTTGATCAAGGACATGATTACTACCTTATGTGGGAGTGCGCGATGGCAGGGGACAGTGCGGCAATAATAGTCAGGCTGTTTCATCAAGTAAACATTTAACCGGGGTTTTTATTTGAATTAGTTACGTTGAAAAGCCATGAATTGAATGTTCAGTTAAATAATGTGATGGAGTCTTCACAGATATTCACACAAGCCTGTTCATGCATGGCTATTACTGCGCCATCATTCTGGCGTTTGCCAGCGTCAAAAAAGCTGCGACGGGCTGCCGTGAGGCTCCGAGGGTCATCAATACTGCAGTTTTCCCGCGCAGTCGCTAGAATGGCCGCCTTTGCGAAGTTCTGGAGTTTCCCCCTCATGCGCACTTTTCGGCTGGTGATTTCTTGCCCGGACCGCGTTGGCATCGTTGCCAAAGTCAGTAACTTTCTGGCGGCCCACAATGGCTGGATCACCGAAGCGAGCCACCACTCGGATAACCAGGTCGGCTGGTTCTTCATGCGTCACGAAATCCGTGCCGATTCCCTGCCTTTTGGTATCGAGGTGTTGCGCGAGAAGTTTGCACCGATCGCCGAAGAGTTCTCGATGGACTGGCGCATCACCGACACCGAGCAGAAAAAACGCGTGGTGCTGATGGCCAGCCGCGAATCCCACTGCCTGGCTGACCTGCTGCACCGCTGGCACAGTGATGAACTCGATTGCGAGATTTCCTGCGTGATCTCCAACCACGACGACCTGCGCAGCATGGTCGAGTGGCACGGCATTCCTTATTACCACGTGCCGGTCAATCCGCAGGACAAGCAACCGGCCTTCGATGAAGTGTCACGCCTGGTCAAGCAGCACGACGCCGAAGTGGTGGTGCTGGCGCGCTACATGCAGATCCTGCCGCCGGACATGTGCCGCGAATATGCGCACAAAGTCATCAACATTCACCACAGCTTCCTGCCGTCGTTCGTCGGTGCCAAGCCGTACCACCAGGCTTCGATGCGCGGCGTGAAGCTGATCGGTGCGACCTGCCACTACGTGACCGAAGAGCTGGATGCCGGCCCGATCATCGAGCAGGACGTGGTACGCGTCAGCCACAGCGACAGCATCGAAGACATGGTGCGTTTCGGCCGTGACGTCGAGAAGATGGTGCTGGCCCGTGGTCTGCGTTATCACCTGGAAGACCGCGTGCTGGTGCACGGCAACAAGACCGTGGTGTTCTGATTCACGATCGTTCCCACGCTCTGCGTGGGAACGCCTCTTCAGACGCTCCGCGTCTGCTTTGGGACGCAGAGCGTCCCGGGCTGCGTTCCCACGCAGAGCGTGGGAACGATCCACGGACCTTGAGGACATATCGATGAGCGATCCACTGGACAAAGCCACTTCCAAGGCACCCGCCACCCTCGGCGAAGGCTGCTTGAGCCGCTATGACCCGGATGACCTGAGCCCGGAGGACGGCACGGAGTTTCCCGGCGCTGCCGAACTGTGGGAACAACTCAAGGACGAAGAGGATGACCTCAAGAAGCCTGTCTGACGCTCAGCAGCTTTTTCAGCAACGGCCGGCCCAGCATCAATAGAAACACCGGACCACCGACCAGCAGATAGAAGTAAAACGTCACCACCCGCCAGATCAGGATCGCCGCCGCCGCGGTCGATTTGCCGACCATCGGCGCCAGCAGCGCCGCCGAGGTCAATTCCGCTGCACCGGCACCTCCCGGCAACAGGCTGAATTGCCCCGCACCCAGCGAAAGCATCTGGATCAGAAACGTCCAGGCCCACTGCACATCCGCCCCCAGCCCGCGCAACGCCAGATACAGCACACTGTATCGCAGCGACCAGTGCACGCAGGTCAGAACGAACACCTTGATCAATGTCTGCCACGGCAATTTCAGCGCATCGGTGAAAGCGGCCAGAAAGTGCAGCAACTGCCGCGCCCAGCGCCGTCGAGTGCGTGGTTCGACGTTCATCCCGGCCAGCAGGCGCCCGCTCAGGCGAATCAATCGACGGTGATAGCGCGCGACCAGCACACAACTGAACAGACCGCCGGTCAAAGACAGGGCACTGACGATCAGCAGCCATTCCATACGGTCGCTGAGATGCTGGAACAGCGCGTAGATCAGGATCCCGCTCAAGGCGCAGAGAAAAAACAGCAGATCGCTCAACTGATCCATCGCAAACACGGCGCTGCCCCGGGCCGGACGCACGCCGCTGCGCGCCAGCAGCGCCATGATCGTCAACGGCCCGCCGCTGCCGCCGGGCGTGGCGCACCAGGCGAATTCGGCAGCCATCACCACCCCGAGGCTTTTGACGGGCGTGACCCGGTCACGCTGATCGCCGAGCAGCAGCCGCAGACGCAAGGTGTTGATGCCCCAGCACAGCAGAACCATGGCGAACATGATCAACAGCCAGCGCAGCGGAAAGGCCTGCAGGCGCTCCCAGGTTTCGCCGCCCCCGAGCAGGACGGGCACCGCCACGGCCACCAGCAGGCCGATCATCAATAGAATGCCGCGGCTCAAGCGGCACGCTCGGCTTGAGTTTGCTGGCGCGTCAGCCAGTCGATTTTGGTCATGGGCACGCGTCCGTCCGCCAACAGTCGTTCAAGGGTGCGCCACCAGTAATCCCGGGAAAACCGGTGGCGCATGTCCACCGGGTGCAAGCCTAGACGAATCACCGGCGCCTGACGCCAACGCTGCTCACGCTGTTCGCTGATGACCTTCGACATGCCGCGACGCCAGGCGCTGCGTGCGCTCCACACCAGTCCCGGAGCCTCGACCGCAGTGAAATCCGGCAAGTGATAAAGATGCTGCGGATCGCTGGTGTAGCGCAGCGGCAATTCGCGCAATGCCTGGCGTGTGCCGGCACTCATCAACCAGGCGGGGGCGACGAAACCGTGCAGCGGCCAGTCGTGGCGCCGAAACAGATCGATGCCCGGGCGCAGGCGGGCGAGGGCGGCTTCCCGGGACAGCTGATAGAACTCGCCTTCATGGGTGTAGACCCGGCGCATGAACCAGTCGCGCGCCGTGCGCGGGCCGGGCTCGGTGTCTTCATGAAAGTGGCCGTGCAGGGCCAGTTCATCACCGCGTGCGACGCGCTCGTCGAGCATTCGACAAAACGCTGGATGGCCTTCAAGTGCCTCGCGTCGATGTAAGTCCGGAACCACCAGCCACGTCATCGGGACGTTGCCCAACCGGTCAACGGCTTCGACGAAGGCTCGATAATCGGCCCACGTGGAGGGCGCCACGTCATGCAGCACCAGCATCAGCGCCGGGCGCTCGTGAGATTCAGCCATTGGCCACCCGTGGAACCGAATCGCCGAGTACGGCGTGATAATGCCCCAGCAGGCTATCGACCACCGTGTCCCAGGCGTAATGCCGTTCGACATGCTGGCGTGCCTGTTGACCGAGTACGCCGGTCCCGCGACTGAACAGTTCGCGCACCGCATTGGCCATGGCTTGCGCATTGTTCGGCGCGCAGAGCAGGCCGCAGGATTCGCTGACGATTTCTTCGAACGCCCCGGCTGCCACTGCCACCACCGGAATCCCGCAGGCCATGGCCTCCAGAATCACCAGGCCGAAGGTTTCCTGATCGCCGGCGTGGATCAGCGCGTCGGCACTGGCCATCAGTCGCGCGACCTGCGCGGCCGGGCAGAAACGGTCGATCACGCTGACGTTGTCCGGGACGGACACCGGCATCGACGAGCCGACCAGCAACAGGTGATAGCGCGGGCCCAGGCGTTTCATGCAATCGAGCAGCACCGGCAGGTTTTTCTCCTTGGAACCGCGACCGGCGAAGATCAGCAGGCGCGTGTCCTCGGCGATCCCCAGTTCGCTGCGCAACCCGGTATCGCGGGCATCCGGATGGAAAGTGTGCAGGTCAACGCCCAGCGGTTGCACGAAGACGTTGCGCACGCCCAGCCCGCTGAGCTTGTCGGCCATGACCAGGCTGGGCGCCAGCACCCGGTCGAAATTGCCGTACAACTTGCGCACATACGCATCGATATTCGGCGTGACCCAGTGGCCCATGCGGTTGCCCACTAGTAGCGGCAGGTCGGAGTGATAGAAGCCGATCACCGGCACATCCAGCTGCCGACGCGCATCGAGCGCGGCCCAGGCGGTGAGGTACGGGTCGCCGACTTCGATCAGATCGGGTTGCAGGTCCTGCAGGACGTTTCGCCAAGGGGCCAGGCGCAGGGGAAAACGATAGCCCTTGCCGAAGGGCAGGGCGGGGGCGGGAACCGTATAGACGCCATCACGTTCGCCGAAATCCGCGCCGGGAATCAGCAGGCTGTGGCGGATGCCGGGTTTGATTCCCAGCCGACGGTGCTTGGCATCCAGATAGGTGCGCACGCCACCGCTGGCCGGGGCGTAGAACATGGTGATGTCGGCGATATGCACGGTGAACGTCCCTCCGCGTTGATCTCCCTTGGTTGACCTTTATCAAGAATAGATGTTCGGTCGGGGTTTCGCGGTGGGGTGCAAGGCCGGTTTCGGAGGGATTGTCGGTCGTCTTCGTCGGATAGTTGTGAACGACGAAGACGACCGGCAGAGCGGCTTTAAATGCGGAAGCTGCCAACCAGTTGCTTCAAGCGCGAAGCCTGCTGCTCCAGATCCGAGCAGGCACGCAACGTCGCCTGCAAGTTCTCGACACCTTCCTGGTTCAGCGTGTTGATCTCGGTGATATCCACGTTGATCGACTCGACCACAGCCGTCTGTTCCTCGGTCGCGGTGGCCACCGACTGGTTCATCCCGTCGATTTCACCAATGCGCTGGGTCACGCTGTTCAGGCGCTCGCCGGCGAGGTTGGCGATGTCCACGCTGTCCTGGCTGTGGCGCTGGCTGTCGCTCATGGTGCTGACGGATTCGCGGGCGCCGACTTGCAGCTCCTCGATCATGGTCTGCACCTGTTGTGCCGATTCCTGGGTGCGGTGGGCGAGGTTGCGCACTTCGTCCGCCACCACCGCAAAACCGCGCCCGGCTTCACCGGCACGTGCTGCCTCGATGGCCGCGTTGAGCGCCAGCAGGTTGGTCTGCTGGGAAATGCTGGTGATCACTTCCAGGATCTGGCCGATGTTCACGGTCTTGCTGTTCAGCGATTCGATATTGCTGCTCGATGCGCTGAGCATGCTCGACAGCTGGTTCATCGCCTTGATGCTGCGATCCACCACTTGCTGACCGTCTTCGGCCAGGCCACGGGCGTCGCTGGCCTGGGACGAGGCCTGGGCGGCGTTACGGGCGATTTCCTGGGCGGCGGCGCCGAGCTGGTTGATCGCGGCGGCCACGCTGTTGGTGCGCGAGGCTTGCTGGTCGGAGTTGTACATCGACGAGTTCGAGGCCGCGACCACGCGCAGGGCGACTTCGTTGACCTGGCCGGTGGCCGACGACACTTCGCGGATCGAGCCGTGAATACGTTCGACAAAACGGTTGAACGCGGTGCCGAGTACGCCGAATTCGTCCTGGTTCTGGATGGTCAGGCGCTTGGTCAGGTCGCCTTCGCCGTCGGCGATGTCTTCCATGGCGCGGGTCATCACGTGCAGCGGCTGGATCAGGATACGGATCAGCATGCCGAGCAGGGCAATGATGATCGCCACGGCAATCACGGTTGCGATCACGGCCGAAGCGCGGAATTCGCTGAGCATCGAGAAGGCTTTGTCTTTGTCCACCGACAGGCCGATGTACCAGTTCACCGACGGCAGGCCCTTGATCGGGGTGAAGTTGACGATGCGGGTCTTGCCGTCGACGGTGACTTCACTGAAGTCGCTGCTGATGCGCGGGGTGTCCTGCGGATAGGCTTCCTTCAGTGACTTCATCACCAGGGCCTTGTCCGGGTGCACCAGGATCTTGCCGTCGGCGCTGACCAGGAACGCGTAGCCCATGCCGGAGAAGTCCCGGGCGCTGAGGGTGTTGATCAGGGTTTGCAGGCTCAGGTCGCCGCCCACCACGCCCACGCTCTGACCGGCCTTTTTTGCGGCGGTGGCGATGGAAATGATGGTCTGGCCGGTCGCCGCGTCGATGTACGGTTCGGTCAGGGTCGAGGTGCTGCTGCTTTCGGCACCTTTATACCAAGGGCGAACGCGCGGATCGAAACCGTCCGGCATCTTCGCATCCGGGCGGATGGTGAAGTGCCCGGTGGCATCGCCGAGGTAGGACGCCATGAAGGTCGACGTCAGGGCTTTCTGTTCCAGCAGACTGGCAACGGCGGCAGGATCGGGGTTGATCGCGATGTTCTGGGCAGCGTTCTCGATCAGCAGGATGCGCCCGCTGAGCCAGGTCTGGATGTTGTCGGCTGTGACCTCGCCCATCTCGTTGAGGTAATTGTCCAGGTCCTCGCGGATCGCATTGCGCTGCAACCAGTCGTTGTACAGCGTGAACGAGGCGAAGGCGGCAATGACGATGAGGGCGGCGGCAAGCAGGATTTTATGGCTGAAACGCAGATTTTTGTTCATGGCTTGGGGTTCCGCTAAGGTCTTATTATTCAGGGCGTGCTTCTATAGATACTCGCCAGGTGGGCTTGATGGGTACAAGCAGGTATTTCCGCTTCTCCTTAGGGAAATCTCCGATGCGGATGTCAGTCGCATCTGTCACCTTTAGCTATCGGCCATGCTCGATCAAAGATTAACCATTGGGTGACCAAATGCCTGAATCTTCGCAACTCACAATCGGCGCCGACCTCGCCGGGCAACCGATCGCCCAGGCCATGCGCCTGGCCAACCGTCACGGACTGGTCGCCGGCGCAACCGGTACCGGCAAGACCGTTACTTTGCAGCGTCTGGCCGAGGCGTTCAGCGACGCCGGGGTCGCGGTGTTCGCCGCCGACGTCAAGGGCGACCTGTGCGGCCTCGGTGCTGCCGGCAACCCTCAGGGCAAGATCGCCGAGCGCATCGCCGGCATGCCGTGGCTCAAGCACACGCCTCAGGCGTATCCCGTGACCTTGTGGGACATTCACGGTCAGTCCGGTCATCCGTTGCGCACTACGTTGAGTGAAATGGGCCCGCTGCTGATCGGCGCCTTGCTGGAACTGACCGACAGCCAGCAATCGGCGTTGTACGCTGCGTTCAAGGTGGCGGATCGCGAAGGCCTGTTGCTGCTGGATCTCAAAGACCTGAAAGCGCTGCTCAATCACCTCAAGGACAATCCGCAGCTGCTGGGCGAAGACGCCGCGCTGTTCACCACCGGTTCCAGCCAGGCACTGTTGCGGCGTCTGGCGACGCTGGAGCAGCAGGGCGCCGAAGCGTTGTTCGGTGAACCGGCGCTGCAACTGGAAGACATTCTGCAGCCGACCGCTGACGGTCGCGGGCGCATCCATTTGCTCGATGCCAGTCGTCTGGTGCATGAGGCGCCGAAGGTCTACGCGACTTTCCTGCTGTGGCTGCTGGCCGAGCTGTTCGAGCAACTGCCGGAGCGCGGCGATGCCGACAAACCGTTGTTGGCGCTGTTTTTCGATGAGGCACATTTGTTGTTCGGCGATACGCCCAAGGCTCTGCAAGAGCGCTTGGAGCAAGTGGTGCGGCTGATCCGTTCCAAAGGCGTGGGCGTGTATTTCGTCACCCAGTCGCCGGGCGATCTGCCGGACGATGTGCTGGCGCAACTGGGACTGCGGATACAACACGGCCTGCGCGCGTTTACCGCCAAGGAACAGAAGTCCCTGCGGGCGGTGGCGGACGGCTTTCGGCCGAATCCGGCATTTGACACGTTGTCGGTGCTCACCGAGCTCGGGATTGGCGAAGCCCTGGTTGGCACCTTGCAGGAGAAGGGCACGCCGGAAATGGTTCAGCGAGTGCTGGTGGCGCCGCCGCAATCGCGGATCGGGCCGTTGACCGAGACCGAGCGCACGATGCTGATTGCCGGTTCGCCGTTCAAGGGCCGTTATGACAAGCCGATCGACCGCGAGTCGGCCTATGAAATCCTGATGGGTCGCAAGGGGCTGGCGCCGGAGGCGGAAGCGGCGCCGGGCAAACCGGCCGCTGAAGAGCCGAGCCTGGCGGACAAGGCCGGAGAATTCCTCGGCACGGCGGCGGGGCAGGCGCTCAAGTCGGCGATGCGTCAGGCGGCGAATTCGCTGGGTAAACAGTTGGTGCGCGGTCTGATGGGGTCATTGCTCGGCGGCAGCAAACGCCGCTGATCAACAAGGCTCAGGTTTTGGGTTTGGCGTGGGCGGCCAGTCGCTCCAGTGCCGCTCGCAGATTCGGATCGCTGATCCCGTCGGCGGTGGCCTGGATGGTCGCCGCCGCATCCGTCGACAGGTCGATCGTCGGCCCGCTCGCCTCGCGCTGGATGGTCGGTGGCCGCACGGCGAACTTGATCCGCGTCAGATTGGCGAACTCGTCGAACATCTGCAGTTGCCGTTGCAGACGTTTCTGCTGATAGCGCAGGCGCGTGGCCCAATGGCCGTCGGTGACAATCAGCAACAGTTCGCCTTCGCGCCACTTGGCCACGTGGCAATGTTCACGGGCGGCGGGTTGCAGTTGGCTTTCGAGCAGACGTTGCAGATGGGCCAGGCGTTGCGCATGACCGAGGATGGCTTTCAACGGCCTGGCTTCGCGTAGCAGAACGGCGGGCGCTCTGGCTGTGAGAGGGCGAAATGCCATGATCTAGGACCTGAAGTGACAGAGGCGCCATGGTAGCAGATGGCACCCATTTCACTCGCCCATTGCTTTTGTCCCTGCTTTGCCCATTAAATCAACGACTAACTTCTTTGCTGTACGGCTTGAAGTTGAGCAAAACGCCCCTATTTTAAGTGAGCCCCGTCAAAGCGCAGTGCCAGCATCGTGGAATATCCCCACTTTCCTCACCACCGTTTCCGGGTAGAATGCTCGTTCGCATGCGGCCATGAGGGCTGCACGGGCGACTCACGGGGCCGCCCTCCATCCCTTTAGTGTGGAAGATCCTGCCGATATGTTTGCGCCTTTGTTAAAGAAACTTTTTGGAAGCAAGAACGAGCGTGAAGTCAAACGCATGCTCAAGACGGTGCAGCTCGTCAATGCCTTCGAAGAGAAGATGGTCGCCCTCTCGGACGATCAACTGCGCGCCAAGACCGCAGAGTTCAAGGACCGCATTGCCAAGGGGGAGACCCTCGACAAGCTGTTGCCCGAAGCCTTTGCGGTCGCCCGCGAAGCCGGCAAGCGTGTCATGGGCATGCGCCACTTCGACGTCCAGCTGATCGGCGGCATGACCCTGCATGAAGGCCGGATCGCCGAAATGCGTACCGGTGAAGGCAAGACGCTGGTGGGTACCCTGGGTGTTTACCTCAACGCGCTGTCCGGCAAGGGCGTGCACGTTGTGACCGTGAACGACTACCTGGCCCGCCGTGACGCCAACTGGATGCGCCCGCTGTATGAATTCCTCGGCCTGACCGTCGGCATCGTGACGCCGTTCCAGCCGCCGGAAGAGAAGCGCGCCGCCTACGCCGCCGACATCACCTACGGCACCAACAACGAATTCGGGTTCGACTACCTGCGCGACAACATGGCGTTCAGCATGGAAGAGAAATTCCAGCGCGAACTCAACTTTGCCGTGATCGACGAAGTCGACTCCATCCTCATCGACGAAGCGCGTACTCCGCTGATCATTTCCGGTCAGGCCGAGGACAGCTCCAAGCTGTACATCGAGATCAACAAGCTGATCCCGAAACTCAAGCTGCACGTCGAAGAAGTCGAAGGCGAAGTCACCCAGGAAGGCCATTACACCGTTGACGAGAAGACCCGTCAGGTCGAACTCAACGAAGCCGGTCACCAGTTCATCGAAGACCAGCTGACCAGCATCGGTCTGCTGGCCGAGGGCGAGAGCCTGTACTCGGCGCACAACCTGAGCCTGCTGACTCACGTCTACGCCGGTCTGCGTGCGCATAAACTGTTCCACCGCAACGTCGAATACATCGTGCAGGACGGTCAGGTCGTACTGGTCGACGAACACACCGGTCGTACCATGCCGGGCCGTCGTCTGTCCGAAGGCCTGCACCAGGCCATCGAAGCCAAGGAAAACCTGAACATCCAGGCCGAGAGCCAGACCCTGGCATCGACCACGTTCCAGAACTACTTCCGTCTGTACGAAAAACTGTCCGGCATGACCGGTACGGCTGACACCGAAGCGTTCGAATTCCATCAGATCTATGGCCTGCCGGTCATCGTGATCCCGACCAACAAGCCGTTGGCCCGTAAGGACTACAACGACCTGGTGTTCCTGACCGCCGAAGAGAAATACGCGGCGATCGTCAACGACATCAAGGAAAGCATGGCTGCCGGCCGTCCGGTGCTGGTGGGTACTGCGACCATCGAAACCTCCGAGCACATGTCCGCATTGCTCGAGAAGGAAGGTATCGAACACAAGGTCCTGAACGCCAAGTTCCACGAAAAAGAAGCTGAAATCATCGCGCAGGCCGGTCGTCCGGGCGCACTGACCATTGCTACCAACATGGCCGGTCGTGGTACCGACATCCTGCTGGGCGGCAACTGGGAAGTTGAAGTGGCTTCGCTGGAAAACCCGACCCCTGAGCAGATCGCCCAGATCAAGGCCGACTGGCAGAAGCGTCACCAGCAAGTGCTGGAGTCCGGCGGTCTGCAGGTGATCGCCTCCGAGCGTCACGAATCCCGCCGTATCGACAACCAGCTGCGTGGTCGTGCGGGCCGTCAGGGCGACGCCGGTTCCAGCCGCTTCTACCTGTCGCTGGAAGACAGCCTGATGCGCATCTTCGCCTCTGACCGGGTGAAGAACTTCATGAAAGCCCTGGGCATGCAGTCCGGTGAAGCGATCGAGCACCGCATGGTGACCAACGCCATCGAGAAGGCACAGCGCAAGGTTGAAGGCCGCAACTTCGACATCCGCAAGCAACTGCTCGAGTTCGACGACGTCAACAACGAACAGCGTAAAGTGATCTATCACATGCGTAACACGTTGCTGGCTGCGGACAACATCGGCGAGACCATCGCTGATTTCCGTCAGGACGTCCTGAACGCCACCGTCAGCGCGCACATTCCGCCGCAATCGCTGCCAGAGCAGTGGGACGTAGCCGGTCTGGAAGCGTCGATCGCCAGCGACTTCGGCGTGAAACTGCCGATCCAGCAATGGCTCGACGAAGACGATCACCTGTACGAAGAAACCCTGCGCGAGAAGCTGATGAACGAGCTGATCGCCGCGTACAACGAAAAAGAAGACCAGGCGGGCGCCGAAGCTCTGCGTTCCTTTGAGAAGCAGATCGTGCTGCGCGTTCTGGACGACCTGTGGAAAGACCACCTGTCGACCATGGATCACCTGCGTCACGGCATCCACCTGCGTGGTTATGCGCAGAAGAACCCGAAGCAGGAATACAAGCGCGAGTCCTTCACGCTGTTCTCCGAGCTGCTGGATTCGATCAAGCGCGACTCGATCCGTGTGCTGTCGCACGTTCAGGTTCGCCGCGAAGATCCGGCCGAGGAAGAGCAACGCCTGCGTCAGGAAGCCGAAGCACTGGCCGCCCGCATGCAGTTCGAACACGCCGAGGCTCCTGGCCTGGAAGCGCAACCGGAACTGGTCGGTGAAGAGGTCGATGTGGCCCTCGCCACCGCCCCGGTTCGCAACGAGCAGAAGCTGGGCCGCAACGAACTGTGCTACTGCGGTTCGGGCAAGAAATTCAAGCATTGCCACGGGCAGATTCAGTAAAACCCGTTTCAATCGCTGAAATACCCGCGCCGCGACCGGCACCAGCCGTCGCGGCGTTTTGCCATTTACACCACCGTCACTACGCTTGGCGGTGCTGACATCATTGAGTAAGGAGCGCATTCATGGCTGTTGGTCTTGGTCCTTTGCCAACGTTGCACCCGGTTGCCGGTTTTGAACTCGGTATCGCTTCGGCCGGCATCAAGCGCCCGGGGCGCAAGGATGTCGTCGTGATGCGTTGCGCCGAAGGTTCCACCGTGGCGGGCGTGTTCACGTTGAACGCTTTCTGTGCAGCGCCGGTGATCCTGGCCAAGAAGCGCGTGCAGAACCCGGTGCGCTACCTGTTGACCAATACCGGTAATGCCAACGCCGGCACCGGCGAGCCGGGCCTGGCTGCTGCCGAGCGCACCACCGCCAAACTGGCCGAGCTGACGGGCGTGGACGCCAGCCAGATCCTGCCGTACTCCACTGGCGTGATCGGCGAGCCGCTGCCGGTCGAGAAGATCGAAGGCGCCTTGCAGGCCGCACTGGACGATCTGTCGGAAAACAACTGGGAAGCTGCCGCCACCGGCATCATGACCACCGACACCCTGCCAAAAGGCGCCAGCCGCCAGTTCCAGCATGACGGCGTGACCATCACCGTCACCGGCATCAGCAAGGGCGCGGGCATGATCCGTCCGAACATGGCGACCATGCTCGGTTACATCGCCACCGACGCCAAAGTCTCCCGTGACGTGTTGCACAACCTGATGCTGGACGGCGCCAACAAGTCGTTCAACCGCATCACCATCGACGGCGACACCTCGACCAACGACTGCTGCATGCTGATCGCCACCGGCAAGGCTGCGCTGCCGGAAATCACCCGTGCCGAAGGCGAGCTGTTCGCCAAGCTGAAACAGGCCGTATTCGAAGTGTGCATGGATGTGGCCCAGGCCATCGTGCGTGACGGCGAAGGCGCGACCAAGTTCGTGACCGTTGAAGTCAACGGCGGCGGCAATCACCAGGAATGCCTGGACGTCGGCTACACCGTGGCCCACTCGCCGCTGATCAAGACTGCACTGTTTGCGTCCGACCCGAACTGGGGCCGCATCCTCGCCGCCGTCGGCCGTGCCGGCGTGCCGGATCTGGACGTGAGCAAGATCGACGTGTTCCTCGGCGACGTGTGCATCGCCAGCCGTGGCGCCCGCGCCGCGACCTACACCGAAGCCCAGGGCTCGGCAGTGATGCAGCAGGAAGAAATCACCATCCGTATCGAACTGGGTCGCGGCGATTGCAGCGAAACCATCTGGACCACCGACCTGTCCCACGAGTACGTGAAGATCAACGCCGAATACCGCACCTGATCCCTGCCGAAGAGGGAGGTCTGCGGACCTCCTTTTCTTCTGTCCCATGAAAGGACCCGAACATGAGCCTTCACCTGATCATCGGCGACAAACTGCTTTCCTCCTGGTCCCTGCGGGCGGCGCTGGCGCTTGAACTGACCGGCGCGCCCTACACCGAAGAACTGGTCAAACTCGGCAAACCCGACACCCGTGAGCGGCTGCTGGCGCACTCGCCGACCGCCAAGGTGCCGCTGCTGAAAACAGCCCGTGGCACCGTCGCCGACTCTCTGGCGATTGCCGAATACCTGGCCGAACAGTTTCCTTCCGAGCAACTCTGGCCCACCGATATCGCCGCCCGTGCCCAGGCCCGATCCGCCTGCGCGCAGATGCACAGCGGCTTTTTCGCCATGCGCAATCACATGCCGTTCAACCTGAGCCACGACGCGCCGCTCAACCCGGTGCCGCCGGAAGTGAAGGTCGATGTCGAGCGCATGCTCGCGCTGTGGGCCGAATGCCGCGCCGTCGCGACCGAGCCTGGGCCTTACCTGTTTGGTCGGGTGTCGCTGGCCGATGCGTTCTTCGCACCGATTGCCGTGCGCCTGCGCACCTATCAGGTGAAGCTGCCGGCCGATGATGAAGCCTATGTTGAAACCGTCTACCAATGGCCGGCCTTCAAGGCCTGGCAAAAGGCAGGACTGGAGGAGTTGCAGTCGTGAAACGTGTACACGTCGCCGCCGCCGTCATTCGTGACGACAGCGGCAAGATTCTGATCGCCCGCCGTGCCGATACCCAGCACCAGGGCGGCCTCTGGGAATTTCCCGGTGGCAAGGTCGAAGCCGACGAGTCGGTGCAAACCGCGTTGTCTCGCGAGCTGCACGAAGAATTGGGCATCGTCGTCGGTGCCGCCCGGCCGCTGATCAAGGTGCGTCATGATTACCCGGACAAGCAGGTGTTGCTGGATGTCTGGGAAGTCTCGAGCTTCACCGGCGAACCCCACGGTGCCGAAGGCCAGCCATTGGCGTGGGTTTCCGCCAAGGAGCTGACGGATTACGAATTCCCGGCGGCCAACCAGCCGATCGTCGCGGCAGCGCGTCTGCCCGCTGAATACCTGATCACCCCGGAAGACCTGGAAACCCCGGCTTTGCTGCGCGGCATCCAGAAGGCGATTGCCGGCGGTATCAAACTGATTCAGTTGCGTGCGCCGAATGGCTATGACCCGAAGTACCGCGATCTGGCGGTAGATGCGGTCGGCCTCTGCGCCGGCAAGGCACAGTTGATGATCAAGGGCCCGTTTGAGTGGCTGGGCGATTTCCCGGCCGCCGGCTGGCACATCACCTCGGCGCAGCTGCGCAAGTACGCGGCGGCGGGGCGTCCGCTGCCGGCAGATCGCTGGTTGGCAGCGTCCTGCCACAACGCTGAAGAACTGGCGCTGGCCGAGCAGATGGGCGTGGATTTCGTCACCCTGTCGCCGGTGCAGCCGACCCAGACTCACCCGGATGCACAGCCGTTGGGCTGGGAGCAGGCTTCGACGCTGATCGAAGGCTTCAGCAAACCGGTGTTTCTGTTGGGCGGAGTCGGCCCGGCGGAGCGCGAAAAAGCGTGGGATGCCGGGGCTCAGGGTGTGGCGGGGATTCGGGCGTTCTGGCCTGAGGTCTGATTTTGTATTGAGGCTGACGTCCCCTTCGCGAGCAAGCCCGCTCCCACAGTTGAGTGCATTCCAACAGGAAGAACTCGGTCAACTGTGGGAGCGGGCTTGCTCCGGGCGGCGTTCCGACGAAGGCAGTTTGTCAGGCGCTACTTTTCTGTGGGTTTTGCTGCCGGCTGCCACAGGATTTCTGCAACACCCTGGCGCCGGGCGATCAGTCTGGCCGCCACAAACAACAGATCCGACAAGCGATTGATGTACGCCAAGCCAACCCCGGCCAACGGTTCGATCGCATTCAAATGCTGACAACGACGTTCGGCACTGCGCGCCAGGCTGCGGCAGACATGCGCTTGGGCAATCAGCATCGAACCGCCCGGCAGAATGAAATTCTCCAGCGGCCCCAATTCCTCGTTCCACACATCAATGGCCGCTTCCAGCCGTTCGATTTCTGCTGTGTTGAGTGCCTGATATTCCGGCATCGCCAGCTCACCGCCAAGGTCGAACAACCGATGTTGGCAAGGCGCTAACACGTCGATCAATTCATTGAGCCCGGGGCAGGTTTCGCGTTCGGCGATCAATCCGGCCAGCAGTACGCCGACCTGACTGTTCAGCGTATCGACCTCGCCAATGGCCTCGATGCGCGGGTGATCCTTGGGCACCCGGCGGCCGTCGCCGAGTCCGGTTTCGCCCTTGTCGCCGGTGCGGGTGTAGATCTTCGACAAGCGAAAGCCCATGGTTTACCTCGGTAGTTGATTGGTTTCGGCGGCGATGGGTGCCGGTTGCGCCAGTGGCAGGCGCAGGGTGAAGCAGGTGCCTTGCCCCGGTGCCGACTGCACTTCCATCTGCCCTTTGTGGTTGTTGGTGATGATGAAGTACGACACCGACAGGCCGAGGCCCGTACCCTGGCCGATTTCCTTGGTGGTGAAGAACGGCTCGAAGGTGCGTTTGCGCACGTTCTCGCTCATGCCGATGCCGTTGTCCTCGACCTGAATCTCGGCCCAGGGCGGATTGAGTCGGGTGCGCAGAGTGATCCGCCCCGGCTCGCTGTCATCTTCGCGCTGGTGGATCGCCTGCGCGGCGTTTTTCAACAGGTTGAGCAGCACCTGTTCGAGTTCGTTGGCAGTGCCGGGTACCGGGCCCAGCGCCGGGTCGAACTGGCGAATGATCGCCTGGCCCTTGAAGTCGAAGCCGATGGCCAGGTCGAAGTCGTTGCCGGCGATTTCCACGGCTTGATCGATCAGAGCCGGCAGGTCGCACGGCGCCATCTGGCGGTTGCTGCGGCGGCTGAAGCTGAGCATGTGGGTGACGATTTTTGCTGCCCGGGCGCCGGCCTGCTGGATGCCGTCGAGCAGTTGCGGGACTTCCCGGCCTTGAAGGTAACGGTTCACGGTATCGAGTTCGATGCCCAGTTGTTCGGCCTGTTCGAGGTTCTTCGGCAGGTCTGGCGACAGACGTCGGCGAATGTTCTGCACGTTGTGCAGGATCGCCCCCAGCGGGTTGTTGATCTCGTGGGCCATGCCGGCGGCGAGGCCACCGACCGACAGCATTTTCTCCGACTGCACCATCATTTCTTCCAGCGACAGGCGCTGGGTGATGTCGTCGATCCGGATCACCACGCCGCGCCCGGCGCCGCCCATCAACGGATAGAAGGTCAGGGCGTAGTGCTTGGGCTCGTCGTCCTTGAACCACGTCACCCGCTCGATTTTCGCCACTGTGTGTTGCTCGACGGTCTGCTTTAGTTGCGGCAGGAACGGCTTGAGCGGCTCGAAGGCGAGGAAGATCGGCTGGTTCAGCGCTTCGTCCAGCCGTGTACCGGAAAGCGCGCTGGCCTCCTGGTTCCACTGCGTGACATAGAGCTGTTCGTCGAGGGCGATCAGCGCCGAGGGCATGGAGTCGATGATGCTGTTGAGGTAGTTCTGGAAGCCGGTGAGTTTCTTCTCGATCTTGCTGCGCACCTGGACTTCCAGTTCCAGCTTGCGGTTGGTGTGGCGGGTTTCTTCGGCCAGCCCCTGGGCCTGATCGTAGGCCGCCTGGGAATCGTCGCGGGCGCGCTTGAGTTGCTGCTCCCGGGCCTCGATGCGCGAGAGCATGGTGTTGAATGCTTCGGCCAGACTGCCGATTTCATCGTGGTTACCCCGGGAGGCGCGCAAGGCGTAGTTCTCCTCGCGGGTCACCTGGCGGGACAGTTCTTCCAGTTGATGGATCGGGCGGGTAATCAGGCGCTTGATCTGCCGGGCGATGACCAGCCACAGCAGCACACTGAAAATCAGGATCCCCAGACTGGCCGTGAGTGTGCCGGTGTAGAACGCGACTGGCAGCTCGCTGCTGGCCACCAACAGCAGGTGGCCCGGCGCAGTACCGGGGCGGGGCAGGGTGATGAGTTGATTGCTGCGAAACTCGGTCAGTTGCCAGGCTTCGATGTGCCGGTAGCGTTCCGGCAGTTTGAGTTTGTCGCCGTGCTGCAGCTGCGCCAGACGTTCGCCTTTGCCGTCATATAAAGCGGCGGCACGCAGCGGGGAATAGCTGTCGAGTTCCTTGAGCAGGCGTTCGGCGCTTTGCGGCGACTGCAAGGCTTCGGCCACCAGACTCGGGTTCGACACCAGCCGGCCGATGGTCTGCAACGCCTGAGGCGCCATGCTTTCCTGGGAAATGTAATAGGCGGCGCTGATAAAGGTCAGGTTGGCGACCAGCAACACAGTGGTCAACAGCACCAGCAGAGCGGCCAGCAGTTTCTGGCCGACCGGCAGGTTTTCGAGACGCTGGCGCAATGGCATCAGGTTTATCGCAGCAAAGGAACAAGTGGCCAGCGTAGCCGCTGCTCAGTCGACGGGCAATCCGAGACTGTGCAGATGAGCGGTCAGTCGCTGTTGCAATTGCTTGAGATGCGGCAGGTTCAACTGATGACGCTCTGCGACCTTGCAGGCATGGCCGAGCAGATAGCTGATCTCGGTGCGGCGCTGGCTGGCCACGTCCTGATACATGGACGAGAAGTTCGCTGCCGTAGCCTGGATCACCCGTTCGACTTCCTGTTGCAGGTTGTCCGCTGCGGCCGGTTGCCCGCAGTTTTCGAGCAGTTCGGTCAGTTCGCCGCACAGCGTGGCGACTTCGCAGTGATGTTGCTGCAAGCCGCCGTTGCGGCAGTCGTGCAGCACCGTCAGCGGATTGATCGCACAGTTGAGCGCCAGCTTGCGCCACAGGCGGGTGAGGATGTCGGCGCTCCATTCATGGGGGATTTTCGCTGCCTCAAGATCGTCCAGCCAGAATGGCGCCACGGGATGGCCGGCGTCGCCCAGCCAGGTGTAGCCATGGCCGGCGAATACCACGCGCCAGTCGCCGTCGCGAAACGCGCCCTCGGTGCTGGAGGCGCTGATGCAGCGGGCCTGCGGGACTTGTGCGGCGACCGCTTCCTGGCTGCCGAGGCCATTCTGCAAAAGAATCAGTTCGGCGTCCGGTGCCAGGCGATGAGCAAGCCCGGCCACGGCCGCTTCGGCGTCGTAGGCCTTGCAGGCCACCAGCAGGCGACGGATGGGGCCGGGACTGTCCGGGGTTTCACCGGGGATTGCGTAACTAGTGGCCACGCCTTGTTCGACGAGGGTCAGGCCGCCCGCCGTTGCATAGTCGTGCAGGCGGTCGATGTCGCGCAGGATCAGCCGGACCGGCAATCCGGCCCGGGCCAGACGCGTGGCCCAGAGCGTGCCGAGACTTCCGGCGCCGAGGACGTGCCAGGGGGTGGACATCAGTTTTTCACTCGGTAAGGTACAGGCATGCAAGGCTCGCCGTGTCGGTGGGAAAAGACCCGTTATAATGAGCCCGATTTTAACCGCAAGCCAAGCGCGCCGCGTCCCGTACGAGCGCGCCTTTTTATTGGAGAGATTACATGCCGTCGTTCGACGTGGTATCCGAACTGGACAAACACGAACTCACCAACGCGGTCGAGAACGCCGTGAAGGAACTCGATCGTCGTTATGACCTGAAAGGCAAGGGCAGCTTTGAATTCAAGGAAAAGGACCTGACCGTCCACCTGACCGCTGAAGCCGATTTCCAGCTGGAAGCGATGATCGAGATCCTCAAGCTGGCCCTGGTCAAGCGCAAGATCGACGTGCAGTGCCTTGAAGTCAAAGACTCCTTCGCTTCGGGCAAACTGATGAAACAGGACGCCGTCCTCAAGGAAGGCATCGACAAGGAGCTGGCGAAGAAAATCGTCGGCCACATCAAGGAAGCCAAGCTCAAGGTGCAGGCCGCCATCCAGGGCGAGCAGGTGCGTGTGACCGGCAAGAAGCGTGACGACCTGCAGGAAGCCATCGCGGCCCTGCGTGCCAAGGAATTCGGCATGCCACTGCAGTTCAACAACTTCCGCGACTAAGCTTTTCGGTCGGGAACCTCTCGGCGTTTAAAGCGTCCGAGGCCCAAGCAACGGCAGAAACGATTGAGCCCTTAACGGCCCGGTCTTTCTGCCGCTGGTTTTTTACAGCCCGGGAAGCCGGCAATCAGGAGATAAAAGATGGATTTGAATGCTGAGGTGGACAACCTGGTCAAGGCGTCCCAGGCGTGGATTCCGATGATCATGGAATACGGCAGCCGTGTGTTGCTGGCGGTGATTACGCTGGCCATCGGCTGGTGGCTGATCAACAAGGTCACGCAAAAGCTCGGCGGCCTGCTGGCCCTGCGCAATGCCGACCTGGCCCTGCAAGGCTTCATCAGCAGCCTGGCCAACATCATTCTCAAGGTTTTGCTGATTGTCAGCGTGGCGTCGATGATCGGCGTCGAGACCACCTCGTTCGTCGCGGCGATCGGTGCGGCAGGCCTGGCCATCGGTCTGGCGTTGCAGGGCAGCCTGGCGAACTTCGCCGGCGGCGTGCTGATTCTGCTGTTCCGTCCGTTCCGCATCGGTGACTGGATCGAAGCCCAGGGTGTGGCAGGTACTGTCGACAGCATCCAGATCTTCCACACCGTGCTGCGCACCGGTGACAACAAGACCATCATCGTCCCGAACGGCAACCTGTCGAACGGCATCATCACCAACACCAACCGTCAGCCAACCCGCAAGGTTGTGTTCGACGTAGGTGTGGATTACGAAGCCGATCTGCAAAAGGCCCGTCAGGTGCTGCTGGATCTGGCCAAGGATGAGCGCGTGTTGCAGGATCCGGCACCTCAGGCCGTTATTTCGACACTGGGTGACAGTTCGATCACTGTTTCTCTGCGCGTGTGGGTTAAAACTGCGGATTACTGGGATGTCATGTTCATGTTTAACGAACAATCCCGTGATCGTTTAAAGACTGCTGGCATTGATATTCCTTTTCCGCAACGAGTGATTCGTGTGGTTCAGGAATCGGCAGTGTAATGATAGGTTGCTAATTAATTGCCTGACTTATCGGTCAGGCATTTATTACAAGTGACAGGCAATAAAAAAGGCCCATCCGAAGATGGGCCTTTTTGTTTTGTTACCGCAACTAACTCGGTGCGATTACAAAAGCGACAGCGGGTAGTCGACGATCAGACGGAACTCTTTGGTATCGCCTTCACCTTCGTCGGCGTTAGCAAAGTGCCAGGCTTGACGAATACGGAAGGACAGGTCTTTGGCCGGGCCAGACTGAACTACGTATTTGGCTTCGAAGTTGGTTTCGTTGTGCTTGCCATCTTCGCCATACAGACCAGCGTAGGCGCTGCCTGCTGGAGTGTGGGTGCCGTCGATGTCCCAGCCTTTAACGTAGCGGGTCATGAAGCTCAGACCTGGAACGCCGTACTCGGCCATTTTGATGTCGTAACGGATCTGGGCAGACTTCTCGCCCGGGGCGTTGAAGTCAGAGTACTGGATGGAGTTGGCGAGGAAGATCGAGTCGCCGCCACGGTTGTTCTTGCCCACGCCGATGTAGTCGAACGGAGTGTCGCCGTTGACCTTCTGGAACGCCAGGGTGATGGTGTGCGCTTTCAGGAACGACAGAGCGGTGGCCAGGGAGAACGCGGTGTTGCTGATGTCACCGGCTTTCGCGCTACCGGTGTCGGTGGTGCGATAGATGTTGAAGTCGGTGTTCAGCGAGGTGTCACCACCGAACGGAGTGGTGAGGTTCACGTTGGCGTAGTACTGGTTCCAGATGTCTTCCAGTTTGGCGCCGTAGAGCGATGCGCTCAGGTTTTCGGTGATGCCGTACTTGCCACCGAAGTAGTCGATGGTGTTGGCTTCAACGCCGGCGTAGGTCGCGTACAGACCGCCTTCACGGGAGTTGCGGTCCTGGCTGGTTGCCGAGTAGAAGTGACCGGCTTCGAGGTCAAGGTCTTTGATCTCGCTGCTCTGCAGTTGGAAACCGCTGGCAGTTTGCGGAAGGATACGGGAGCCGCCGACAGCGAATACCGGAGCGGTGCTAGGCTGCATGTCACCGATTTTCAGCTCGGTTTTCGAAACGCGGAACTTGATGGCAGCGCCGGCTTTGCCTTGGCTGTCGTCAGGGTCGCGGGAACCGTTTGCATTGAATTCGTTGCTGCGGCTCATGTTGCCGGAGCCGCTGGTGCCGGCGCCGCCGTCCAGTTTGATGGCCAGGTAGCCGAATGCATCAACGCCGACGCCAACAGTACCTTGGGTGTAACCGGAGCTGAAGTTGCCCCAGATACCCTGGGTCCAGTCTTTTACGTCACGGGCACCGTCTTTGTTGTCACGGTTGAAGTAATAGTTGCGAATCAGCAAATCAGCTTTCGCGTCTTCAACAAAGCCTTTGGCTTCAGCCTGGTCACTTACGAACGGTGCGGCCGTAGCCATCTGAGTACTGGCAGCTGCTGCAACTGCCAGTGCGATCATGCTCCACTTCATCACGCGCATCGTGATTTGCTCCTTTGGTTTTAGAAGAGTACTGCCGTCCCACCTGTTTTATTATCTGGGCGGCTCTTTCTTTTTGTGTCGGCGCAAACTTATATCACGCCGACAATGTTGGCGATACTTGCGCATCCAACCTTTCAGCTTCTTTACGAGCGTGTCGCAATCGGCTTGGTAGATGTCGCAAATTTACAGTCCAAATGCAATGGGACTGACAACTTCAGCGCTGTTTTACAGGGCTTGAGCATCGGTAAAAAAGAGTCCCTTGGCAAAACGCTTGAATCTCCATCGGGCAACCCTGCCACTATTTTTATGGGGCTCAAGGCATCCACTTCTTGTGGTGCGCTTATAGTCCATATGGGTATGAATGCAACAAGCGTGCACAAACCGCTGAATTGTTCCGGTTTTTTTCAAGGTGCTCGTCTGACGCTGTAAAAACCTCATAAAACCGGGGGCTTCGAGGGCCTTTCAAACAGGCTTGACGCCGTCCTTCGCATGGTGTTGCTCCCTGAAAGTCGCAGCGCGACAACCAAAAACGTTACCGGTTCACCCCGTCGGTGAGTATTCGGCGGATGCCCGACGCACTGAGCGTAGACGCACTGTGCGGTTTTGGTGCAAAAAAATTCAAAGGCTGTACTGAATTCATACAGTTGGGTCGCTGGATGAACGTAAACGCTGAGGTATGAGCGGGTCATTTTGCTCGGTTTATTCGCATTCCCGGTTCCGTCCTGGTGCACGCGAGGCATAAATGTCACATCCCGGAGCGTTGAGGCATTCTTGCTGCAACGCTGTTCGCCGTGAAGCTCACTCCAATCGCAGGTATGCTGCCGTCCAGTCGCTTGGCGCAGCGCATTCACAGCGGGGCGCTAAGCTGAAAACAGGTCATTTCGCCGGGAGTGCGCGCAGTGTTTGCTTTAGATCCACGACTTCAACAGGACACGCTGACCATCGGCGATTTCCCGCTTTGCCGATTGCTGTTGTCCAACGACGCCAACTACCCGTGGTTCATCCTGGTGCCACGCCGCGACGATATCAGCGAGTTGTTTCAGTTGGATGTCGCCGACCAGCAGGCCTTGTGGGAGGAAACCACGGCCCTGGCCGAGGTGCTCAAGGACTCCTTCGACGCCGACAAGATGAATGTGGCGACCCTGGGTAATGTGGTCAGCCAGATGCATATGCATGTGATCGTGCGTAAAAGGGACGACGCCGCCTGGCCGGCACCGGTCTGGGGCAAGCATCCCGCCAAGCCTTACAGTGCCGAGCAAGTGGCCGCGATTCGCGAGCGCCTGCGTCTGGTGCTGGACGAAGAATTCACCTTTCTGGAGGGCTGATCATGAGCCTCGAGCAACGCGTTACCGAGCTGGAAAGTCGTCTGGCATTTCAGGATGACACCATCCAGGCATTGAACGATGTGCTGGTAGAGCAGCAGCGAGTGGTCGAGCGTCTGCAATTGCAGATGGCAGCCGTACTCAAGCGCCAGGAAGAGATGGTGGGGCAGTTCGGTTCTTTCGAAGAAGACGCACCGCCGCCACACTATTGAGAAGTGCGCGGGCACGCTCCCGTGAAAAACGCATTCATTAAAAAACCGCGAACAGCCTGGCTGTTCGCGGTTTTTTTATTGCGGGATACGTGGATCAGCGACGCGGCAGGGCGGCGATCACGTCTTCGGCCTGCAGGCCCTTGTCACGGTTCATCACCGAGAACTCCACACGCTGGCCTTCGACCAGAACGCGGTGGCCTTCGCCACGGATGGCGCGAAAGTGCACGAAAATATCATCGCCGGAATCCCGGGAGATAAAGCCGAAGCCCTTGGAGGTGTTGAACCACTTGACGGTGCCGGTATCGCGATTGCTCATGTCGTAGCTTTGCGCGGCGGCGGCCGGTGAGGATTTGTAGAAGCTGACGGCCAGGTGCAGAACCACGGCGACCAGTGCGATCACCAGGCTGAACAGCACGGCTGGCTGGCCGGCGATGACAGGCATCGGCGCGATCAGGGTCAGGGTTTGCAGGACAACGGTCAGGACCAGCAAAGCGCTGACCAGGTTTTGCAGATGCTGGCGCGGACCTTTGTTCCAGTAAGGGATAACTGGCGCAAGGATCAGGTTCAGCAGGCCGAAAAAGGCCAGGTAAAGTGCATCGGGTTGTTGCAGGTAAGGTACCGCTTCGGACTTCAGGCTGGGTATGAAGGACAGCAGCAAGGCTGCTGCGCCCATTAGCAGGTGGACGATTTTCAACATTTTTATTGACTCACGTTATGACGGCTCACAAGGAAGAGCTGAAGGCGCACGGTTCGCTTCGGAACAATAAAGAGGCGTTGGACACGTGCACGGCATCAGCCTATGCGCAGGCCCGGAAAACGGGGCGTAGCGACACACTGCCTATTTAACAGCAAAGCCTGCGGCTACTCAAATCACGCCGGCCAGCGGCAGCGTGTGGGGCGATTTGTCGCTTCTATCGGGTCGATACGGGGGCTGCGATGCGAGGGAGGCCTTGCTACAGTGAACCGACACCTGCTGGATGAATTCAATCGCCGTTAGGGGGTAAGCATGGCAATCGATATCGGTATCAGTGAAGAAGACCGCAAATCCATCGTCGAAGGGCTCTCGCGCCTGCTGTCGGACACCTACGTGCTGTATCTGAAGACTCACAACTTCCACTGGAACGTCACCGGGCCGATGTTCCGGACCCTGCATCTGATGTTCGAGGAGCAATACAACGAACTGGCCCTGGCGGTGGATTCGATCGCCGAACGGATCCGGGCGCTGGGCTTTCCGGCGCCGGGCGCGTACGCGACCTATGCGCGCCTGTCTTCTATTAAGGAAGAGGAGGGCGTGCCGAGTGCCGAGGACATGATCAAACAATTGGTCGAGGGGCAGGAAGCGGTCACGCGCACGGCGCGGGGGATTTTCCCTCTGCTGGACAAGGTCAGTGACGAACCGACAGCCGACCTTCTGACCCAGCGCATGCAGGTTCACGAGAAAACCGCGTGGATGCTTCGCGCACTGCTCGAGGCCTGATGACGGAAAGCGCACGGATCCTTCGTTCGTGCGCTTTTCTCTTTTTTGCCCGGAAAAATCATTCGCGACGGTAGGAAACAAGGAAGACGACCCGCCGCTCCATGATCCTCCGTATCGCGTTGGCTTATCCTACGTGGATGGTCAAAAAGTCATCTGGATCTGCCTTTGCACCTGCGCTTTTAATGAGGTCACAGGAACTCGCCTTGATCACAGGCGCAGAAATGGCAAAGGAGTGTCAGCGATATGGAAGGTGGAGACAGGCGAGGCGACATTGCTGTCGGTTTGCAGCAGGACAGATTCGGGGAGCCGTTTCTCGGCGGGTTCGACATGGCGTTGACTCGGCCGCTGTCCCGATCGGTACGCTTGAACGGGTTCGCGACCTGCATGCGGCTGGAGCAGGTTTACTGGAACATCCTGGGCCGGATGGCCGAGGACAATTGCTGTTCGGTCGGCACGTTGTTGTCCCGTGTCGATCGTGAAGTTCACCTGCGCCATGGCGGGGTGAAAAACTTCAGCGGTCTGGTGCGGGTGGTGTGTGTGGTGCATGGCCTGCGGGATTCTCCGGGGATGCACGACGCGGGTTGTCACTGACAAGACGGCCTGTGCAGTCTTCCGGCTGCACAGGCCGCATTTAATGGATATAATCCCGCTCTTTCGCCGCACAGCCCTGCGCGTGCTGGCAATCTGATTGCCGAGACAACCCCATGCCGATGTACGATTACCAATGTGCTTCCTGTGGTCATCAGTTGGAAGCCATTCAAAAGATCAGCGACGCACCACTGGTCGATTGCCCTGCCTGCCAGGCGCCGGAACTCAAGAAGCAGCTGTCGATGCCGGGCTTTCGCCTCAGCGGCAGCGGCTGGTACGAAACCGATTTCAAGACCGGCGCGAAGAAGAATCTGGCCGGTGGCGACAAATCTGACTAGGGTTCAAACCCAGGTCGAACGACACGCGCGAGTTTCCACACGTTGCACAGTGCTTGAGTGCAGCGGGATCTCCACCGAATTTCGAATTACGAGAAGCGAACCACTACCATGATGCGCAGCCATTATTGCGGCCAACTGAACGAAAGCCTGGAAGGCCAGGAAATTACCCTTTGCGGATGGGTTCACCGTCGTCGCGACCACGGCGGGGTGATTTTCCTCGATATCCGTGATCGTGACGGTCTGGCCCAGGTAGTGTTCGATCCGGATCGCGCCGAGAGCTTCGCCGCCGCCGATCGCGTGCGCAGCGAATACGTCGTGAAGATCACCGGCAAGGTGCGTCTGCGTCCGGCCGGTGCCACCAACGCCAACATGGCGTCGGGCATGATCGAAGTGCTGGGCTACGAGCTCGAAGTGCTGAACGAGTCGGAAACCCCGCCGTTCCCGCTGAACGAGTTCTCCGACGTCGGCGAAGAAACCCGTCTGCGCTATCGCTTCCTGGACCTGCGTCGTCCGGAAATGGCCGAGAAGCTGCGTCTGCGTTCGCGCATGACCACCAGCATCCGTCGCTACCTGGACGAGAACGGCTTCCTCGACGTCGAAACGCCGATCCTGACCCGTGCCACTCCGGAAGGCGCGCGCGACTACCTCGTACCGAGCCGTACCCACGCCGGTTCGTTCTTCGCGCTGCCGCAATCGCCACAGCTGTTCAAGCAACTGCTGATGGTTGCCGGCTTCGACCGCTACTACCAGATCGCCAAGTGCTTCCGCGACGAAGACCTGCGTGCCGACCGTCAGCCTGAGTTCACTCAGATCGACATCGAGACCAGCTTCCTCGACGAAAAAGACATCATGGGCCTGACCGAAGGCATGATCCGCAACCTGTTCAAGGAAGTGCTGGATCTGGAATTCGGCGAATTCCCGCACATGACCTTCGAAGAAGCCATGCGCCGTTACGGTTCCGACAAACCGGACCTGCGTAACCCGCTGGAACTGGTCGACGTGGCCGATCAGCTGAAAGAAGTTGATTTCAAGGTCTTCAGCGGCCCTGCCAACGATCCGAAATGCCGTATCGCCGCACTGCGCGTTCCAGGCGGGGCGAGCATGCCGCGCAAGCAGATCGACGACTACACCAAGTTCGTCGGCATCTACGGTGCCAAGGGCCTGGCGTACATCAAGGTCAACGAGCGTGCTGCCGGTGTTGACGGTCTGCAATCGCCGATCGTGAAAAACATCCCGGAAGCCAACCTGAACGTGATCCTCGATCGCGTCGGCGCAGTCGACGGCGACATTGTGTTCTTCGGCGCTGACAAGGCCAAGATCGTCAGCGAAGCCCTGGGCGCGCTGCGTATCAAGCTCGGTCACGACCTGAAGCTGCTGACCTGCGAATGGGCTCCAATGTGGGTCGTCGACTTCCCGATGTTCGAAGAGAACGACGACGGCAGCTTCTCCGCATTGCACCACCCGTTCACCGCACCGAAGTGCTCGCCGGAAGAGCTGGAAGCCAACCCGGCTGGCGCTCTGTCCCGTGCCTACGACATGGTGCTGAACGGCACCGAGCTGGGTGGCGGTTCGATCCGTATCCACCGCAAAGAGATGCAACAGGCGGTCTTCCGTCTGCTGGGCATCAACGAAGCGGAACAGGAAGAGAAGTTCGGCTTCCTGCTCGACGCCCTGAAATACGGCGCGCCGCCGCACGGTGGTCTGGCCTTCGGTCTGGACCGTCTGGTGATGCTGATGACCGGCGCCCAGTCGATCCGTGAAGTGATCGCCTTCCCGAAAACCCAGAGTGCTGCCGATGTGATGACGCAGGCGCCGGGTGTCGTGGATGCGAAGGCATTGCGCGAATTGCACATTCGTTTGCGCGAAACGCCAAAGGCCGAGTAAGACGGGCCTGAAGGCGCATCTTCGGATGCGCCTTTTTTCTTTCTGCAGTGATTGAAAACAAGATTTTTTTGCTGGCCGATGCACCTGCACGGCGGGCATTGTTCAAGAGAATTCGGAGCGAGTTATGGCAGGTCATTCCAAGTGGGCGAACATCAAGCACCGCAAAGAACGCCAGGATGCCAAGAGAGGCAAGATCTTCACCAAGTGGATCCGCGAACTGACCGTTGCGGCCCGTCAGGGCGGCGGTGATCCGGGTTCCAACCCGCGTCTGCGTCTGGCACTGGACAAGGCGCTGGGCGCCAACATGAGCCGGGACATCATCGACCGTGCCGTGGCTCGTGGCGCCGGTGCGACCGAAGCCGACAACGTTGAAGAACTGACCTACGAAGGTTACGGCCCGGGTGGCGTGGCGGTGATGGTCGAGTGCATGACCGACAACCGCAACCGTACCGCAGCGGCCGTGCGCCACGCGTTCAGCAAGTGTGGCGGCAACCTTGGTACTGACGGTTCGGTAGCCTATCTGTTCGAACGCAAGGGCCAGATCAGCTTTGCCCCGGGCGTCGACGAAGACGCACTGACGGAAGCGGCACTGGAAGCCGATGCCGACGACGTGGTCAGCCACGAAGACGGCTCGATCGACGTGTTCACTTCGTTCACCAGTTTCTACGCGGTACGCAATGCCCTGGAAGCCGCCGGCTTCAAGGGTGATGACGCGGAAATCGTCATGCAGCCGACCACCAGCGCCGAACTGGATCTGGAGGGCGCGGAGAAGGTGCTCAAGCTGATCGACATGCTGGAAGACCTGGACGACGTGCAGAACGTCTACTCCAACGCGGACATTCCGGAAGACGTGGCCGCTCAGCTCGGTTGAGAGCGACTACGATTCAATGTGGGAGATTCCGTGTTTGAGGCTTACCCTCAAGCACGGGATCTCCCACATTTGTTTTTGTGTTTTTTCGAACCAGCAGGCTTATGACTTTAATTCTTGGTATCGACCCCGGTTCGCGCATTACCGGTTACGGCATTGTTCGCGATACCGGACGCGGCGGTTGTATCTATGTCGCCTCGGGTTGTATCCGCACCGGTGCCGGTGAGCTGCATGAGCGGTTGCAGATCGTCTATCGCGGCGTGCGGGAAATCATCCAGACCTACGGCCCGGTCACCATGGGCATCGAAAAGGTGTTCATGGCAAAAAACGCCGACTCGGCGCTCAAGCTCGGGCAGGCCCGTGGGGCCGCTATCGTTGCCGGCGCCGAAGAAAGCCTGGAGATCGCCGAGTACACGGCCACTCAGGTCAAGCAGGCTGTGGTGGGAACTGGCGCTGCCAATAAAGAGCAGGTGCAGATGATGGTCATGCACATGCTCAAGCTGACCAGCAAACCGCAAATCGACGCTTCGGATGCCCTGGCGATTGCCATTTGTCACGCCCACACCCGCTCCAGTCTGTTGCCGCATGGCCTGGGAACAGCACGCAGTCGTGGCGGGCGCCTGCGTCTCTGATAGCATCAGCAGTCAATTTCACGGAATGTGGATTGCGCGCCTGGGTCGTCGGCCGTCAATCCATGTTCTGTCGGTCGCCAGCCCACGGCTGGCCAACGCTCAAGGATCTGAAACGTGATTGGACGCTTGCGCGGCACTCTGGCTGAGAAACAGCCGCCGCACCTGATTCTGGATGTAAACGGCCTCGGGTATGAGCTGGAAGTGCCCATGACCACCCTTTATCGTCTGCCGTCGGTCGGTGAACCGCTGACCTTGCACACCCATTTGGTCGTACGCGAAGACGCGCAGTTACTCTATGGTTTTGCCGGCAAGCGTGAGCGAGACTTTTTTCGCGAGTTGATCCGTCTCAATGGTGTGGGGCCGAAACTGGCCCTGGCCTTGATGTCGAGTCTGGAAGTCGATGAGCTGATCCGCTGCGTGCAATCCCAGGACACCTCGGCGCTGACCAAGGTGCCGGGCGTGGGCAAGAAAACCGCCGAGCGCCTGCTGGTCGAGCTCAAGGATCGCTTCAAGGCCTGGGAAACCTCGCCGGCCATGTTCGCACTGGTGCCGAACCAGCCGGACGGCCCGGCGCCGGTCAACACCGCCGAGAACGATGCGGTCAGCGCGCTGATTTCCCTGGGCTACAAGCCACAGGAAGCGAGCAAGGCGATTTCCGCGATCAAAGAGAAAGGCCTGAGCAGCGAAGACATGATTCGACGCGCCCTGAAGGGAATGATTTAAGTGATTGAAGCTGATCGTCTGATCGCCGCCACGCACAGTCCGCGTGAGCGCGAAGAAGTCCAGGATCGGGCGATACGTCCCGTCAGCCTGGCCGAATACATCGGCCAGCCGACCGTTCGCGAGCAGATGGAACTGTTTATCCAGGCCGCCCGTGGCCGTAGCGAATCCCTCGACCACACCCTGATCTTCGGTCCGCCGGGGCTGGGTAAAACCACGCTGGCCAACATCATCGCCCAGGAAATGGGCGTGTCGATCAAGAGCACTTCCGGCCCGGTGCTGGAACGTCCGGGGGATCTGGCAGCGCTGTTGACCAACCTTGAGCCGCACGATGTGCTGTTCATCGATGAAATCCATCGCCTGTCGCCGATCGTCGAAGAAGTGCTGTACCCGGCGATGGAAGACTTCCAGCTCGACATCATGATCGGTGAAGGGCCGGCGGCGCGTTCGATCAAGCTCGATCTGCCGCCGTTCACCTTGGTCGGCGCGACCACGCGGGCGGGCATGTTGACCAACCCGTTGCGTGACCGTTTCGGTATTGTCCAGCGTCTCGAGTTCTACAGCACCGCCGACCTGGCGACGATTGTCAGCCGTTCGGCGAGCATCCTCGGCCTGCCGCTGGATCCGGAAGGGGCGTTCGAGATTGCACGTCGTGCACGTGGTACGCCGCGAATCGCCAACCGACTGTTGCGTCGGGTGCGGGATTTCGCTGAAGTCCGGGCCAAGGGCCACATTACCAAGTCTGTCGCGGATCTGGCGCTGAACCTGCTGGATGTCGACGAACATGGCTTCGATCATCAGGACCGGCGTCTGCTGTTGACCATGATCGAGAAATTCGACGGCGGTCCGGTGGGCATCGACAGCCTGGCGGCGGCAATCAGCGAAGAGCGCCACACCATTGAAGACGTGCTGGAGCCATACCTGATTCAGCAGGGTTACATCATGCGGACGCCGCGGGGCAGGGTGGTTACCCGTCACGCGTACCTGCATTTTGGTTTAAACATTCCGACACGAATGGGCGAAATGCCCGTGGTAGACGAGTTTCTCGATGCCGTGGACGATTGATACACATTTATTGTCGATTTATTCAGCGTTTGTACTGTCACAGGACGGTACTTTTGCGGTAAAGCCTTCCAACAATGAAAAACAGTTGCCTGGCTGGATTGGCAACCCGAGGAGTAAGCACTAGAGTATGCGCGCGCAAAACGGGCTTGAGCCGTTCGCACATCGTTGTCGCGTTTATTACGAGGACACCGATGCGGGCGGCATCGTGTATTACGTTAATTACCTCAAGTTTATGGAACGGGCTCGAACCGAGCGGCTCCGGGAGCTGGGCTTTGCCCAGTCGGCGCTGGCCGGGGAGGACCTGTTGTTCGTCGTGCATTCCAGCGAAGCGCGTTATCACGCGCCGGCGCGACTGGACGACGAGCTTCTGGTAAGCGCTGATGTAATCGAATTGAACCGTGCCAGCCTGCGCTTTCGACAGCAGGTCAGGCGGGCAACGGATAATGTGCTGCTCTGCGAAGGGCAGTTTCTGGTGGCCTGTGTGCGCACTAACAGTTTGAAACCCCGGGCCCTTCCCGAAGACCTGCGTGCGGCCTTTGCCGACGCGGTCGGCACGGGTACACACTCAAAGCAGGAGATAAAGCGTGGAAGCTAACGTCGTCGACCATTCCTCCATGTGGAGCCTGGTCAGCAATGCCAGCATCGTGGTGCAGTTGGTAATGTTGACCCTGGTGGCCGCATCGGTGACCTCATGGATCATGATCTTTCAGCGCAGCAACCTGCTGCGCGCCGGTCGACGTGCCCTGGAGAGCTTCGAGGAGCGCTTCTGGTCGGGTATCGACCTGTCCAAACTCTACCGTCAGGCCGGCAGCAACCCGGATCCGGATTCGGGCGTCGAGCAGATCTTCCGCGCCGGCTTCAAGGAGTTCTCCCGTCTGCGTCAGCAGCCAGGCGTCGATCCTGAAGCGGTGATGGAAGGCGTGGCCCGTGCCATGCGCGTCGCCATCTCCCGCGAAGAAGAAAAGCTCGAGCAGAGCCTGCCGTTCCTCGCCACCGTCGGTTCCGTCAGCCCGTACATCGGTCTGTTCGGTACCGTCTGGGGGATCATGAACTCCTTCCGTGGTCTGGCCAGCGCCCAACAGGCCACTCTGGCTACCGTGGCTCCCGGCATCGCCGAAGCCCTGATCGCCACCGCGATCGGTCTGTTTGCCGCGATCCCGGCCGTTATCGCTTACAACCGTTTCTCTGCCCGCAGCGAAACCTTGCTGAGCCGCTACTACACCTTCGCCGATGAATTCCAGGCGATCCTGCACCGCAAAGTGCACACCAGCGAAGAATAAGCAGGTATTTCCCGATGGCTTTAATCACTCGAGCCCGACACAAGCGCAAGCCGGTCGCCGAGATGAACGTAGTGCCTTACATCGACGTGATGCTGGTGCTGCTGGTCATCTTCATGGTGACTGCGCCGATGCTCAATCAGGGCGTGAAAGTGGATCTGCCCAAGGTTTCCAGCGAAGCCTTGCCGCAGGACAACAACACCCAGGTGCTGACCATTTCGATCAAGTCGGACAAGACCTACTACTGGAACCTTGGCAGCGAAGTCGACACCGAGAAGCAGCAGGACCGGGCCATGACCCTGCCACAGATGACCGACGCGGTGACCAAGATCATTCGCGCCGGCACTGAAGGCGGCAAGCGTACCCAGGTCTTCATCCGTGGCGACAAGTCCGTCGATTATGGCTCCGTCATGGGCGCCATGGGCGGGTTGCAGAAAGCCGGGGTCGGTAACGTTGGCTTGATCACCGAGGCGCCCTGATGCAGCAACAGCGAGAGCCGTCCGCCTCGGAAAGCTACTTCTGGCCTAGTGTCTGGGCGATTGGCTTGCACGTGCTGGTGTTCGGCATGCTGTTCGTCAGTTTCGCCCTGACCCCGGAGCTGCCGCCGGCCAAGCCGATTGTCCAGGCGACCCTGTACCAGCTGAAATCGAAAAGTCAGGCAACCACCCAGACCAATCAGAAGATTGCGGGTGAGGCGAAAAAATCCGCCGCGCGCCAGACCGAAGTCGAGCAGATGGAGCAGAAAAAGGTCGAGCAGGAAGCGGTGAAGGCTGCGGAACAAAAGAAAGAAGAAGCGGCTCAAAAGGCCGAGGAAGCCAAGAAGGCCGATGAGGCGAAGAAAGCGGACGAGGCGAAGAAGGCTGATGAAGCCAAGAAAGCCGAAGACGCGAAGAAAACCGCCGAAGCCAAGAAGGCAGAAGAGAAACAATTGGCTGATATAGCCAAGAAGAAAGCCGAAGAAGAAGCCAAGAAGGCTGCTGAAGAAGAGGCCAAGAAAGCGGCCGCTGAAGAAGCCAAGAAGAAGATCGTCGAAGACGCGAAGAAGAAAGCCGCCGAAGACGCCAAGAAGAAAGCTGAAGCTGAAGAGGCGAAGAAGAAAGTCGCCGAGGACGCGAAGAAGAAAGCTGCTGCCGATGCTGCGAAGAAGAAAGCGCAGGAAGCGGCACGTAAATCCGCCGAAGACAAAAAGGCTCAGGCCCTGGCAGATTTGCTTTCCGACACGCCGCAGCGCCAGCAGGCCTTGGCCGATGAGCAGGGCGATGAAGTCGCGGGCAGTTTCGATGACCTGATTCGTGCGCGGGCAGCGGAAGGCTGGGCACGTCCACCTTCGGCACGCAAAGGCATGACGGTTGTACTGCAGATCGGCATGTTGCCGGACGGTACGGTGACTTCGGTCAGCGTGGCCAAGTCCAGTGGCGACGGTCCGTTCGATGCGTCGGCAGTGGCAGCGGTCAAGAATATTGGACGTTTGACGGAAATGCAGGGAATGAAGCCGAGCGATTTCGCTCCGTATCGTTCATTCAAGATGACATTCACACCTGAGGATCTAGCCTTGTGAGAAACCTTCTTCGAGGAATGCTGGTCGTGATCTGCTGCATGGCAGGGATCGCGATGGCGGATGAAAAGAACATTCTGGTCACCAGCGGCAGCGATCGGGCAACTCCGATCGCCGTCGTACCGTTCGGTTTCCAGGGCGGTGCCGTCCTGCCGGATGACATGGCTGAAATCATTGGTAACGATTTGCGCAACTCGGGCTATTACTCGCCGATTCCAAAGCAAAACATGATCAGCCAGCCAAGCCAGCCGAGCGAAATCATCTTCCGTGACTGGAAGGCGGTGGGCGCGCAATACATGATGGTCGGCAGCATCGCGCCGGCCGGTGGCCGTCTGCAGGTGCAGTGGGCTCTGTTCAACGTCGCCACCGAGCAGAAAGTGGCTGATGGCAGTGTGTCCGGTACCACCGAACAGCTGCGTGACATGGCGCACTTCATCTCCGATCAGTCGTTCGAAAAGCTGACCGGTATTAAAGGTGCATTCTCGACTCGCCTGCTGTACGTCACAGCCGAGCGTTTCTCCGAGAAGAACACCCGTTACACCCTGCAGCGCTCGGACTATGACGGCGCCCGCGCCGTGACCCTGCTGCAATCGCGCGAGCCGATCCTGTCGCCGCGTTTTGCACCGGACGGCAAGCGTATCGCCTACGTGTCGTTCGAACAGAAGCGTCCGCGCATCTTCATGCAGAACATCGACACCGGTCGTCGCGAGCAGATCACCAACTTCGAAGGCCTGAACGGCGCGCCAGCCTGGTCGCCGGACGGCAATCGCCTGGCGTTCGTGCTGTCGAAAGACGGTAACCCGGACATCTACGTGATGAACCTCGGTTCGCGTCAGATCACCCGCGTGACCGCAGGTCCTGGCATCAACACTGAACCGTACTGGGGCAAGGATGGTTCGACCATCTACTTCACCTCCGACCGTGGCGGCAAGCCGCAGATCTACAAGACCAGCGCTGGTGGCGGCGGTGCCGAGCGTGTGACTTTCGTGGGCAACTACAACGCCAACCCGAAGCTTTCGGCGGATGAAAAGACCCTGGTGATGATCCATCGTCAGGACGGTTTCACCAATTTCAAAGTGGCGGCCCAGGATTTGCAGCGCGGAAGTGTAAAAATCCTCACTGATAGCACTCTGGACGAGTCGCCTACTGTTGCGCCCAACGGCACCATGGTAATCTACGCCACCCGCCAGCAGGGCCGGGGAGTCTTGATGCTCGTGTCCATTAATGGACGCGTGAGGCTCCCGCTTCCTACCGCTCAAGGCGAAGTCAGAGAACCGTCCTGGTCCCCTTACCTGAACTGACGCGGCGCTTTACGTTTTACTTAACACACTGGGGTTCATTAGGAGTTTCACGATGGAAATGCTGAAGTTTGGTAAATTTGCTGCGCTGGCTCTGGCCATGGCTGTAGCTGTAGGTTGCTCGTCCAAAGGCGGCGACAACGCCGGTGAAGGCGCTGTTGATCCAAACGCTGGTTACGGCGCAAACACTGGTGCAGTTGACGGTTCCCTGAGCGAAGAAGCTGCTCTGCGCGCAATCACCACCTTCTACTTCGAATACGACAGCTCGGACCTGAAGCCAGAAGCCATGCGCGCTCTGGACGTTCACGCCAAAGACCTGAAAGCAAACGGCGCTCGCGTTGTTCTGGAAGGCAACACCGACGAACGTGGTACTCGTGAGTACAACATGGCACTGGGCGAGCGTCGTGCGAAAGCCGTTCAGCGCTACCTGGTACTGCAAGGTGTTTCCCCAGCTCAGCTGGAACTGGTTTCCTACGGCGAAGAGCGTCCAGTTGCTACCGGCAACGACGAGCAGTCCTGGGCTCAAAACCGTCGCGTCGAACTGCGTAAGTAATTCGATATGCGAACGTGCCGTCGTGCTGTAACTGTTCTGGCTCTCAGCCTCGCGCCGCTTGCGGCGTGGGCTGCGGTTCCTGTGGTCGATGACAACTCCGGTTATAACAATAGCGGGAGCAGTTATCCGCCTGCAGGTTACGGTACGAACGGCGCCTATGCCGGGGGAGCGGCTTCGGCCCCTGCCTCGGCAAACGGCATGCTGTTCAACCAACTGCAACAAATGCAGGATCAGATATCGCGCCAGCAAGGCGTGATCGAAGAACTGCAGAATCAAGTTTCGCGCATGAAGCAGGAATCCCTGGAGCGATACCAGGATCTTGATCGGCGCATAGGATCCGGCGTTGCACCTGCCGCGACTCCCGAGAATTCTTCTGCCGGTGGCGATGCAAGTGCTGCTGCCGGTGCCGCCGCTGGAGCCGGGGCTGCTGCTGCCGCCCAGGCACCTGCTGCGGGTGGCGAACCGGCTGATCCGGCCAAGGAAAAGCTGTATTACGACGCAGCTTTCGACCTGATCAAGGCCAAGGATTTCGACAAGGCCAGCCAGGCATTTGCCGCTTTCCTGCGTAAATACCCGAACAGCCAATATGCGGGCAACGCCCAGTACTGGCTGGGTGAAGTGAACCTGGCAAAAGGCGATCTGCAAGGTGCAGGTCAGGCTTTCGCCAAGGTTTCGCAGTTGTATCCCAAGCACGCCAAAGTGCCGGATTCGCTGTACAAGCTGGCTGACGTAGAGCGCCGCCTCGGTCATACCGACAAAGTCAAAGGCATTCTGCAGCAGGTGGTGGCCCAGTATCCGGGCACGTCCGCCGCGCAGTTGGCCCAGCGCGATCTGCAACGCATGTAACAGCTTTGACCCGTTTGGAAGAAACCCGCGCTTGTCGCGGGTTTTTTCGTTAGAATTCACGCCCTTTTATGAAACACGCTTCTGGTGATCTACGCGTTGGCGGGGTTGCCTGAAGTGCCTGACGGAGGCGGACAGCCTGTTTAGCTGTTACGCCCGTGGCGACTATGCAAGACACATTGAGAATCACCGAAGTTTTCTACTCGTTGCAGGGGGAAACGCGGACTGCCGGGCTGCCCACTGTTTTTGTGCGCCTGACCGGTTGCCCATTGCGTTGCCAATACTGCGACAGCGCCTACGCGTTCAGCGGTGGCACGATCCGTACTCTCGACGACATCCTCGAGCAAGTGGCCGGCTTTCGCCCGCGCTACGTCTGCGTCACTGGCGGTGAGCCGCTGGCACAACCCAATGCCATCCCTTTGCTCAAACAGTTGTGCGATGCCGGCTACGAAGTCTCGCTGGAAACCAGCGGCGCCCTCGACATCTCGGCGGTCGATCCGCGGGTCAGTCGGGTGGTCGACCTGAAGACGCCAGACTCCAAAGAAGCCCATCGCAACCGTTACGAGAACATCGAACTGCTGACGCCCAACGATCAGGTGAAGTTTGTCATCTGCTCGCGGGAGGACTATGACTGGGCGGTATCGAAGCTGATCCAGTACGGTTTGGAGCGACGTGCAGGTGAAGTGCTGTTTTCCCCAAGTCACCACGACCTGAACGCTCGGGATCTGGCGGACTGGGTGGTGGCGGATAACCTGCCAGTGCGCCTGCAACTGCAGCTGCATAAATATCTATGGAATGATGAGCCGGGGCGCTGAGATGACTGAACAACTGAACACTAGCCAGAAACGTGCGGTAATCCTGCTGTCGGGTGGTCTGGACTCGGCAACTGTCGTGGCCATGGCCCGCGCTGAAGGCTACGCCTGCTACACCATGAGTTTCGATTACGGTCAGCGTTCCCACGCCGAACTGCATGCCGCTGCTCGCGTTGCCCGCGATCTGGGTGTGGTCGAGCACAAGGTGATCGGCCTGAACCTGAACGGCATGGGCGGTTCGGCCCTGACCGACACCAGTATCGACATCCCGGAAGAGTTGGGCGAAGGTATTCCGGTCACTTACGTGCCGGCGCGTAACACCGTCTTCCTGTCGCTGGCTTTGGGCTGGGCTGAAGTGCTCGGTGCCCGTGACATCTTTATCGGCGTCAACGCGGTCGATTACTCCGGTTACCCGGATTGCCGTCCCGAGTTCATCGAGTCGTTCGAGCGCATGGCCAATCTGGCGACCAAGGCCGGTGTGGAAGGCAATGGTTTCCGCATCCAGGCACCGCTACAGAACCTGAGCAAGGCGCAGATCGTCCAGGCGGGCGTGAAGCTCGGCGTTGATTACGGGCTGACCGTTTCCTGCTATCAGGCCGACGATGATGGCCGCGCTTGCGGCAAATGTGACAGCTGCCGACTGCGTGCAGAAGGCTTCGCAGCGGCCGGAATCAGCGACCCGACACCTTATTTTTGATTTTTTTCAAATTAGGTGTTGAATAGTCCTTAAAAATCAGTATTATACGCGCCACCACACAGCGGGTCGTTAGCTCAGTTGGTAGAGCAGTTGGCTTTTAACCAATTGGTCGTAGGTTCGAATCCCACACGACCCACCATATTTGGCGGTTTAGAAAATCCGGAAGGCCCACGAAAGTGAGGATTTCCGGGTTTTTTTTTGCCTGCGATTCGGGCATTTCTCTCTTCGTTTCCTCCCGCCGTGACGCAGGTCAGAATCATCTTTTGTATCAACGGGATATTCTGTAGCCTTGCGCAGCTTCAATGCTGTCCGTGCCTGATAATACTCACTCTCCCGGCGGTACCCTCAAGCGGTCCGGAGCCGGGTGTATACTCGACTTTCGCGCGAATGCGCCTGCAGGTCTTGCGAACATGACGCAGATTTCCGAACGCCTTCTGGTACAAGCCCACCTCGATGCCAAGCAGCCCAAGCCGCTGACAGCCGAGGAAGAGGCTTATTACCGTTCCGCCATCGCCGCCGAGCTCAAGGCTCAGGACGCGGTGCTGGTTGCCCACTTTTATTGCGATCCGATCATCCAGGCCCTCGCCGAAGAAACCGGCGGTTGTGTTTCCGATTCTCTGGAAATGGCCCGCTTCGGCAACGCCCATCCGGCCAAGACCGTGGTGGTCGCTGGCGTGAAATTCATGGGCGAGACCGCGAAGATTCTCAACCCTGAAAAACGCGTGCTGATGCCGACCCTGGAAGCGACCTGCTCGCTGGATCTGGGTTGCCCGGTGGACGAGTTCTCGGCGTTCTGCGATCAGCATCCGGAACGCACCGTGGTGGTGTATGCCAACACCTCGGCGGCGGTCAAAGCCCGGGCCGACTGGGTAGTGACCTCCAGCTGCGCACTGGAAATCGTCGAAAGCCTGATGGACAACGGCGAAACCATTATCTGGGGGCCGGACAAGCACCTGGGCACCTACATCCAGCGTCAGACCGGCGCCGACATGTTGCTCTGGGACGGTGCTTGCATCGTTCACGAAGAGTTCAAGTCCAAGCAGTTGGAAGACATGAAAGCGCTGTACCCGGACGCTGCCATTCTGGTGCACCCGGAGTCGCCGACCTCGGTGATCGAACTGGCGGACGCCGTCGGTTCCACCAGTCAGCTGATTGCCGCCGCGCAATCGCTGCCGAACAAGACCCTGATCGTCGCCACCGATCGCGGCATCTTCTACAAGATGCAGCAGCTGTGCCCGGACAAGGTCTTCATCGAGGCGCCAACCGCCGGTAACGGCGCGGCATGCCGCAGTTGCGCACATTGCCCGTGGATGGCCATGAACACCCTTGAACGCACGCTCAAGTGCCTGAAGGAGGGCTCGAACGAGATCTTCGTCGACCCGGCTCTCATTCCTCAGGCGATCCGCCCGCTCAAGCGCATGCTCGATTTCACTCAGGCCGCGCGGATGAAGCTGGCCGGCAACGCCTGACCTTGAGCCGCAAACAAAAACGCCCCGATTGGATCGGGGCGTTTTTGCATCTGGAGGATTATTTGGTTTTCTTCGGGATTCGCACGAGCTGTGTGTCGGAGTAGATGTCATGCCAGGCGCGTTTCTGTTTGTCGAACAGCGACCAGAAGAATCCCAGGCCCAGGCACAGCCACGACGCAATCGACACCATGAACCGCAGCAACGCCTGCCACAGACTGATCGCAGTGCCATCGGCGTTCTGCACACGAATGCCCCAGACCTGCATGCCCAGGGTCTGCCCGGCGTGGGTCCAGAACTTGGCGAAGAAGCCGAACAGCACCAGCAGCAGCACCGTGGAGTACAGCGGATCGCCATCCAGTTGCCCGGCGTCGGTCAGAACCCGCAGACGCTCCTCACCGATGACCGCGGCCTGAATCATCTTGTAGACGCCACCGGTCACGATCAGCAGGGCAGTGCACAGCAGAAAGTCATAGAACATCGCTGCCAGACGACGGCCCAGGCCGACGGCGGGGAAATCGCCCTGGGGAGTGAGCAGGTGTTTCGACATGGCAGCCTCTGGACGGAAAGTGAAGCGCCATTTTACGGATTTGCGCCCACAAAAAAGCCCCTGATATCAATATCAGGGGCTTTTTCGTAACAGAAATCAGGCTTCTGCGATGACTTCGTCAGCTTGCATGCCTTTCTGGCCTTGCACAGCAACGAAGGTCACTTTCTGGCCTTCTTTCAGGCTCTTGAAGCCGTTGCCCTGAATGGCGCGGAAATGCACGAACAGATCCGGACCGCTTTCTGGAGTGATAAAACCAAAACCTTTCTCGTCGTTAAACCACTTGACGGTACCGCTCTGACGTGTGGACATTTCTTATTTCCTTTGACGCATAAATTGATGACAGTCTCTTTCTCATGAAAGAGTACTGGGGCTGGTTGCAGGAGAGTAAGAAGACGTCGAACGGGATGTAGCTAACTTGTAGGCTACTGCCCAGGTCACGATTCCAAGCTGACCCATGCAAACACAGTGGACAAACTCTACGCCAACTACGGGAGGAAAAACAAGCCCTGTGAAGGCCCCGGTTTTCCTGCGCTTGCTGGCACTTAGTCGATCCACTAGTCCGGCTTATTCGATTGGCTTGTTCAATTGTTTTCGAACGTTATAAGCCAAGTTCATATTCGAATCGAATGTAAACAGAGTGCACTGTTTTATGGCGATTGCGTTACACATTAGTGCACGCATAACGCAATCGCGTTACTTATAGAAACAGTCAATCAACCGCGATAGTAGCGTTGTGGAACAAATGGCATTTTGCTTACAAGCAATGGCACCTTTTTCCCACGAACAATCGCCCAAACTGGCGTGTCGAGTGCGACGTAGGCGCTGTCCAGGTAACCCATGGCCAACGGGCCGCCCAGGGTCGGGCCGAAACCGCCGCTGCACACGCTGCCGATGATCTCGCCCGCTTCGTTGACGATTTCTGCACCTTCACGGACCGGCGTGCGCTCTTGCGGCAGCAGGCCGACGCGTTTGCGCTGAACGCCGTTCTGCTGTTGAGCGAAGACTTGTTCCGCACCCGGGAAACCACCGGCGCGCGCACCGTCGGCACGCCGAGGCTTGGAGATTGCCCACAGCAGGCTGGCTTCGATCGGGGTGGTCTCGGTGTTCATGTCGTGGCCGTACAGGCACAGGCCGGCTTCCAGGCGCAGCGAGTCGCGGGCGCCGAGGCCGATGGCGGCCACTTCCGGTTCGGCCAGCAGGGCGCGGGCGAGTTTTTCCGCGTCGGCTGCCGGAACCGAGATTTCGAAACCGTCTTCACCGGTGTAGCCCGAACGGCTGACAAAGCAGTCAACGCCCAGCAGCTTCACGCGGGTGAATTGCATGAAAGTCATTTTCGCCACTTCCGGCGCCAGGCGTGCCAGCACGGTCACGGCGGCCGGGCCTTGCAGGGCGAGCAGGGCGCGTTCTTCGAACAACGGCTCGATCTTGCACTGGTCGCCGATGTGTTTTTGCAGATGGGCCAGGTCCTGGTCCTTGCACGCGGCGTTGACCACCAGGAACAACTCGTCGTTGCCCAGGTTGGCGACCATAAGGTCATCGAGGATGCCGCCGGTTTCGTTGGTGAACATCGCGTAGCGCTGCATGCCGACCGGCAGGTCGATGATGTCCACCGGCACCAGGGTTTCCAGGGCTTTGGCGGCATTGGCGCCGGTCAGGCGGATCTGGCCCATGTGCGAGACATCGAACAGCCCGGCCTGCTCACGGGTGTGCTGGTGTTCTTTCATCACGCCCAGCGGGTATTGCACCGGCATGTCGTAGCCGGCGAACGGCACCATGCGGGCGCCGAGTTCGATGTGCAGAGCGTGCAGCGGGGTTTTCGACAGTTGTTCGGACATGCGTGACTCCTTGATTCACACCAACCCTCTCCCGGAGGGAGAGGGGGCCAGTTTTGTGTTCTCTCCCAAAGGGAGAGCGAGTTAATGGCGCGATCAGCACTCGATAATGTTGACCGCCAGACCGCCACGGGCGGTCTCCTTGTATTTGCTTTTCATGTCGGCGCCGGTCTGGCGCATGGTGCGGATGACCTTGTCGAGGGAGACGAAATGCTGCCCGTCTCCGCGCATGGCCATGCGCACGGCGTTGATCGCCTTGACCGAGCCCATGGCGTTGCGCTCGATGCACGGCACCTGAACCAGCCCGCCGATAGGGTCGCAGGTCAGGCCGAGGTTGTGTTCCATGCCGATTTCAGCGGCGTTTTCCACTTGTTGCACGCTGCCGCCGAGCACTTCGCACAACGCGCCGGCGGCCATCGAACAGGCCACGCCGACCTCGCCCTGACAGCCGACTTCGGCGCCGGAGATCGAGGCGTTTTCCTTGTACAGAATGCCGATGGCCGCGGCGGTGAGCAGGAAGCGCACCACGCCGTCATCGTTCGCGCCGGGAATGAAGCGCATGTAGTAATGCAGCACCGCAGGAATGATCCCCGCCGCGCCATTGGTCGGTGCCGTGACCACGCGCCCGCCGTTGGCGTTTTCTTCGTTGACGGCCAGGGCGTAGAGGTTGACCCAGTCCAGCACCGACAGCGGATCGCGCAGCGACGATTCCGGGTTCTTGCACAGTTGCCGGTGCAGCGCCGCCGCCCGCCGCTTGACCTTCAGGCCACCCGGCAGGATGCCTTCGTTGCGACAGCCGGCGGCCACGCAGTCCTGCATCACTTGCCAGATTTTCAGCAGACCGGCGCGGGTTTCCGCTTCCGGGCGCCAGGCGCTTTCGTTGGTCAGCATCACCTGACTGATCGACAGACCATAGGTGGCGCAGTGACCGAGCAGGTCCTTGGCGCTTTTGAACGGGAAGGTCAGCGGGGTGGCGTCCTCGACGATGCGGTCGGCGCCGGCCGCGTCTTCGTCGACCACAAAACCGCCGCCGACCGAGTAGTACTCGCGGCTGCGGATCTGCAATCCCGCCGCATCGAAGGCACGGAAGATCATGCCGTTGGGGTGATAGGCCAACGGCTTGCGGATCATTGCCAGGTGTTCTTTCTCGTTGAACGCAATGCTGTGTTCACCGAGCAGGTTCAAACGCCCGTTGCCACGAATCTCCGCGAGACGGGCGGCGACGGTTTCGGTATCCACGGTGTCCGGGTGTTCACCTTCCAGGCCCAGCAGCACGGCCTTGTCGCTGCCGTGGCCCTTGCCGGTGGCGCCGAGGGATCCATACAACTCGACCCTGACGCTGGTGGTGGCCGACAACAGGTTTTCCCGACGCAGCCCTTCGACGAAGCGCGCAGCGGCGCGCATCGGGCCGACGGTGTGGGAGCTGGAGGGGCCGATGCCAATCTTGAACAGGTCGAACACGCTTAACGACATGGTTGTTCTCCGGTTTCTTGTTATAGGAATTGGCGGGATATCAGGCTTGATGCATTTCCTTGTGGGAGTGAGCTTGCTCGCGAAAGCGGAGTGCCAGTCACCATCAATGTTGGCTGATCTGCCGCTTTCGCGAGCAAGCTCGCTCCCACAGGGTTTTGTGGTGTTCTTGAAGTTGGGGGCGTGGTGGCCGCCCCCTCATTCGTTTAAGCGTAGCTTTCGATCGACGGGCAGGCGCAGACCAGGTTGCGGTCGCCGAACACGTTGTCGACGCGACCGACCGGCGGCCAGTACTTGCCTTCGATCAACGACGCCACCGGGTACACCGCTTGTTCGCGGCTGTACGGGTGAGTCCACTCGCCGACCAGCTCTGCAGCGGTGTGCGGAGCGTTCTTCAGCGGGTTGTCGTCCTTGTCCAGGGTGCCGTTTTCCACCGCGCGGATTTCTTCGCGGATGCGGATCATGGCGTCGCAGAAGCGGTCCAGTTCTTCCTTGGATTCGCTTTCGGTCGGCTCGATCATCAGCGTGCCGGCCACCGGGAACGACATGGTCGGGGCGTGGAAGCCGAAGTCGATCAGGCGCTTGGCGACGTCATCAACGCTGATGCCGCTGCTGTCTTTCAGTGGGCGCAGATCGAGGATGCACTCGTGCGCCACCAGACCGTTGCTACCGGTGTACAGCACTGGGTAGTGCTCTTCCAGGCGACGGGAAATGTAGTTGGCATTGAGGATCGCCAGCTGCGAAGCGCGCTTCAGGCCTGCGCCACCCATCATGCGAATGTACATCCAGGTGATCGGCAGAATGCTCGCGCTGCCGAACGGTGCTGCGCAGACCGCGCCTTCTTTGCGTTCCATGTGGCCGTGGCCGGGCAGGAACGGAGTCAGGTGCGATTTCACGCCGATCGGGCCGACGCCCGGGCCACCACCGCCGTGCGGGATGCAGAAGGTCTTGTGCAGGTTCAGGTGCGACACGTCGCCGCCGAACTTGCCCGGTGCACAGAGGCCGACCATCGCGTTCATGTTGGCGCCGTCGATGTACACCTGGCCGCCGTTGTCATGAATGATGCCGCAGATTTCGCGGATGCCTTCTTCGAACACGCCGTGGGTCGACGGGTAAGTGATCATCAGCGCCGCGAGGTGTTCGCGGTGCTCGATGGCCTTGGCGCGCAGGTCTTCGATGTCCACGTTGCCACGGGCGTCGCACGCGGTCACGACCACGCGCATGCCGGCCATGTTGGCGGTCGCCGGGTTGGTGCCGTGGGCGGACGACGGGATCAGGCAGATGTCGCGACGGTCTTCGCCACGGCTCTGGTGATAGGCGCGAATCGCCAGCAGACCTGCGTACTCACCCTGGGAACCGGCGTTCGGTTGCAGCGAGATCGAGTCGTAACCGGTGGCGGCGCAGAGCATCGCTTCCAGTTCGTCGGTCAGTTGCTGGTAACCGGCGCTTTGCTCGGCCGGGGCGAACGGGTGCAGGGCGCCGAATTCGGCCCAGGTCACCGGGATCATTTCGCTGGCGGCGTTGAGTTTCATGGTGCACGAGCCCAGCGGGATCATGGTGCGATCCAGTGCCAGGTCCTTGTCCGCCAGTTTGCGCAGGTAGCGCATCAGCTCGGTTTCCGAGTGATAACGGTTGAAGACCGGATGGCTGAGGATCGGCGACTGGCGAACCAGCGCGGCTGGAATGGTGCTTTGCGCGGCAGCGGCCAGAGCAGCGAAATCCGGCAGGGTCTTGCCGTCGGCGAACAGGCTCCACAGGGTTTCGATGTCGGCCTGGGTGGTGGTTTCGTCGACCGACAGGCCCAGACGCTGGGCGTCTATCACACGCAGGTTGATCTGTTGGGCGCGGGCCTTGTCATGCAGCGCGGAGGTTTGCGCGCCGGTGGCCAGGGTCAGGGTGTCGAAGAAGCTGGCTTGCTCGACGGTCACGCCCAGTGCGCTCAGGCCCTTGGCCAGGATCGCGGTCAGGTGATGCACGCGGTTGGCGATCTGGGTCAGGCCTTTAGGGCCGTGGTACACGGCGTACATGCTGGCGATGTTGGCCAGCAGCACTTGTGCGGTGCAGATGTTCGACGTGGCTTTCTCGCGGCGGATGTGTTGCTCGCGGGTCTGCATCGCCAGACGCAGGGCCGGCTTGCCGAAGCGGTCAACCGAAACACCGACCAGACGGCCCGGCATGTCGCGCTTGAACGCATCTTTGGTGGAGAAGTAAGCCGCGTGCGGGCCACCGAAGCCCAGCGGAACGCCGAAACGTTGCGCGCTGCCGATGGCCACGTCGGCGCCAAACTCGCCCGGCGGGGTCAGCAGGGTCAGGGCCAGCAGGTCAGCGGCCACGGCGACCAGTGCGTTGGCGGCGTGGAAGCGTTCGGTCAGTTCGCGGTAGTCGAACACATCACCGTTGCTGGCCGGGTATTGCAGCAGCGCGCCGAAGAACGGCGTCACGTCGGTCAGCTCGCGCTCATCGCCCACGACCACGTCGATGCCCAGTGGCTCGGCACGGGTGCGCAGTACGTCGAGGGTTTGCGGGTGGCTGTGGATCGAGGCGAAGAACTGGTGGCTGCCCTTGTTCTTGCTCAGGCGTTTGCAGAAGGTCATGGCTTCGGCAGCGGCTGTGGCTTCGTCGAGCAGGGATGCGTTGGCGATCGGCAGGCCGGTGAGGTCGCTGATCAGGGTCTGGAAGTTCAGCAGCGCTTCGAGACGGCCTTGGGAAATTTCTGGCTGGTACGGGGTGTAAGCGGTGTACCAGGCCGGGTTTTCCAGCAGGTTGCGCAGGATCGGCGACGGCGTGTGGCAGTTGTAGTAGCCCTGACCGATGTAGGTCTTGAACAGTTGGTTCTTGCCGGCGATGCCTTTGATCATCGCCAGGGCATCGGCTTCGCTCAGGCCGTCGTCGAGGCCGAGCACGCTGGTGCCCTTGATGCTTTCCGGGATGACGCTGGTGCTCAGGGCTTCGAGCGAGTCGAAACCGAGGCTGTTGAGCATGGCTTGCTCGTCACCGGCGCGCGGGCCGATGTGACGGGCGATGAATTCGTTGGCGGTGCCGAGATTTACTTGGGTCATGTCAGGTTCCTCAGGCTTCGGCTTGGGCTTTGATCAGGCGGTCGTAGGCGTCCTGATCCAGCAGCTTGGCGACGGCCGAAGCGTCGGATGGCTTGAAGCGGAAGAACCAGCCTTCGCCCAGCGGATCTTCGTTGACCAGCTCAGGGCTGTCTTCCAGGGCCGGGTTGGTGGCCAGGACTTCACCGTCCAGTGGCATGTAAACGCCGCTGGCGGCTTTTACCGATTCCACGGTGGCGGCTTCGGCGCCTTTCTCGTACGCCTGCAATTCAGGCAGTTGCACGAACACCACGTCGCCCAGGGCGTTCTGCGCAAAAGCGGTGATGCCAACGGTGACAGAACCATCGGCTTCGGCGCGCAGCCATTCGTGATCTTCAGTAAAACGCAACTCGCTCATGGAATCTCCTAGGGGCCAGACTCGTCTGGTGGACGCGGTGGAATACTCGGGCGGCAATGCCCTGATTTTATGAGCGGTTACTTAGCAAGAACGCGGCCAACGTAAAAATATCGTTATAAATCAATGGTTTGATTGATTTATTGGCGAGCGCGATCAGGTTAGCTGTAGCGAAATCGCTACAGCGAGGGGCGAAGAAAAAAGGTGAACCGGATCAAAGCCTTGCACAGCGGTGATCGGAGGAGGGTGTATCGATATCGTTCCGCTGTAGCGCTTTCAGTACAGATGGAGGTCGCTTTTGGGGCGGTGTCAGGCTTTTCCCGGAATCCCGTACTTGCGCAGCCGATGGGCGATCGCCGTGTGCGAGGTTTGCAGGCGGCTGGCCAGTTGGCGGGTCGAGGGGTAGCTGACGTAGAGTTTTTCCAGCAGCGATTTCTCGAACGCTTCCACGGCTTCTTCGAGGCTGTCGACGTCAGTGTCGGTCTGGCGCGCCACCGAGGTGCCGGCGATGTCGAGGTCGCCGATGTCCACCAGGCTGCTTTCGCAGATCGCGGCGGCGCGGAAGATCACGTTCTGCAATTGCCGCACGTTGCCTGGCCAGCGGTTGCCGAGCAGCGCCGGATAGGTGCCGGGCGCGAGCCGGCAAACCGGACGCTGGATCTGCGCGCAGGCCTGCTGCATGAAATAGCGCGCCAGCAACAGAATGTCCTGACCGCGTTCGCGCAACGGCGGCACTTCAACGTTGAGTACGTTGAGGCGATAGAACAGGTCTTCGCGGAACAGGCCTTCGCTGACCATTTTTTCCAGGTCGCGGTGGGTGGCGCTGAGGATGCGCACGTTGACCTTTACCTCACGATCACCACCGACCCGACGGAAGCTGCCGTCGTTGAGAAAACGCAGCAGTTTGGCCTGCAAGTACGGCGACATCTCGCCGATCTCATCGAGGAACACCGTGCCTTGGTTGGCCAGTTCCATCAGCCCCGGTTTGCCGCCGCGTTGTGCGCCGGTGAAGGCGCCGGGTGCGTAGCCGAACAGTTCGCTCTCGGCGAGGTTCTCCGGCAGGGCCGCGCAGTTCAGCGCGAGGAATGGTGCGCTGTGCCGGGCGCTGATGGCGTGACAGGCGCGGGCCACAAGTTCCTTGCCGGTGCCGGTTTCGCCCTGGATCAGCAGCGGCGCATCGAGGGCCGCCACCCGCTGCGCGCGGGCCTTGAGTGTGCGGATTGGCGGCGATTCACCGAGCAGCGCATCGAAGCCTTCGGCGTGATCGTGATGTAGCGCCGAGAGTTGTTCGCCGATGCGGTTCGGTTGATACAGGGTGAGCAGGGCGCCAGCGTCGGTGATCGGCGTGGCGTCGAGCAACAGGGTCTGGCCGTTGACGGTGATTTCTCGCAGCGGCAGGCGGAAGCCTTGTTCGAGCAGGGTTTCGAGCAGGCCCGGATCGTTGAACAGTTCCGAAACGCTTTCGCCCGCCGGCTCGCGGCCGTACAGGGCGATCAGTGCCGGGTTGGCCAGCAGCACCTTGCCGGCGCTGTCCAGCGCCAGCACCGGGTCGGTCATCGCCGCGAGCAACGCGTCGAGCTGCAAGTGCCGACGTTGACCGGGCAGGATGTCGACCACGGTTACTGCTTCTACACCACGCACGCGAAACAGCGCATCTTTCAGTTCTTCGAGCACTTGCGGGCTCAAGGTCGGGGCGTCGATGTAGACGTTGGGCGGGATCATCTCCACCGCATCCAGATTGAGATTGCGCCCGCCGAGGATAGCCAGGACTTCCTGGGTGATGCCGACGCGGTCGATGAAGCTGACGTGGATACGCATGGGGCGGTTCTGGGTTCTGGAGTGCGGAGGGGGGCAAGTATGCCTTGGGGCGGGGAAATGGTGAAATCTGCGTCCTGCGCTGATCGTTCCCACGCTCCTGCGTGGGAATGCATCCCGTGACGCTCTGCGTCACAGTGGACGCGGAGCGTCCATGGCGGCGTTCCCACGCAGAGCGTGGGAACGATAATTAGAAAAGGGTTACTCGAAATGCTCGGGATTGACCGGATCCCCGGATTTCATATTCAACTTCATGCGGATGTCTTCAAACATCAAATCGTAATGCTTGTGCACCGAGCCAATCTGGCTGTGGCTCTTGGGAATGCCGTATTTTTCGGCGATCTGCGTCACGTTGCGAGCGAAGTTGTAGGCCTCTTCCTTCGGCAGGAAGAAGGGCTCGTTGACCTCTTTGCCCTGAATGCTTCCAACCAGCCGGAACTGTATCCCTTTGCCTTTTTGCGGATCCTGCGACACTTCGTATTCGAGGCGGATGTTGTAGTTGACGTCATCTTGGGTCAACGCATGCCGCTCGATATGCAAATGACCGGGTTCGAACTGGGCCATGGTTTTCTCCTTTCAAGGCATGGGAGAAGGGCAGACCTGAGGTCTGCCCCCGGAGTTTCTTTTTATCGGTAGGTGATGCCCGGCGCTGCCGTGCTGACCCGCGTACCCGCGGTGCCCTGGACGATGGCTTCGATGTCCGAGAGCGAACCGATCACCGCGACCTTGCCAGTATGGCGCGCAAATTCACAGGCTGCCTGCACCTTCGGCCCCATGGAGCCGGCGGCGAAGCCAAGGCGTTCGAGTTCGTCCGGGTGGGCCTGGGCGATGGCTTTCTCGGTCGGTTTTTTGAAGTCGATGTACGCCGCGTTGACGTCGGTGGCGATCACCAACAAGTCCGCCTCCAGCTGTTCGGCCAGCAGCGCCGAGCACAGGTCCTTGTCGATCACCGCTTCGATGCCTTGCAGCTTGCCGTGCGCGCCATACATGGTCGGAATGCCGCCACCGCCGGCGCAGATCACGATGCTGCCCTTGTCCAGCAGCCACTTGATCGGGCGGATTTCGAAGATGCGTTTCGGCCGTGGACTGGCGACCACGCGGCGGAACTTGTCGCCGTCCGGGGCGATGGCCCAGCCTTTTTCAGCGGCGAGTTTTTCCGCTTCGGCTTTCTCGTAGACCGGGCCGATCGGTTTGGTCGGGTTCTTGAAGGCCGGGTCGTTGGCGTCGACTTCGACCTGGGTGAGCAGGGTGGCGAACGGGACTTCGAAGTCCAGCAGGTTGCCCAGTTCCTGTTCGATGATGTAGCCGATCATGCCTTCGGTTTCGGCACCGAGCACGTCCAGCGGGTAAGGGGTGACGGAAGTGTAGGCCGCTGCCTGCAACGACAGCAGGCCGACTTGCGGGCCATTGCCGTGGGCGATGACCAGTTGGTTGCCAGGATGGATCTTGGCGATTTGCTCGGTGGCGATGCGGATGTTGGCGCGCTGGTTGTCAGCGGTCATCGGCTCACCACGGCGGAGCAGGGCGTTACCGCCCAGAGCTACGACGATACGCATGGTGCATGTCCTTTTTTCGTGTTGATCGTTCCCACGCAGAGCGTGGGAACGATCAGTGCCAAAGTCGGGTTACAGATCAGCCAAAGTCGACACCAGAATCGCCTTGATGGTGTGCATGCGGTTTTCCGCTTGCTCGAAGGCGATGCAGGCAGGCGACTCGAACACGTCGTCGGTCACTTCGATGCCGTTTTTCAGGTGCGGATACTGTTCGGCGATCTGTTTGCCGACCTTGGTATCGCTGTTGTGAAACGCCGGCAGGCAGTGCATGAACTTGGTGCGCGGGTTGCCGGTGGCTTTCATCAGCTCGGCGTTGACCTGATACGGCAGCAGTTGCTGGATACGCTCGGCCCAGGCTTCCACCGGCTCGCCCATCGATACCCAGACGTCGGTGTGGATGAAGTCCACGCCTTTGACCGCAGCTTTCGGGTCTTCGGTCAGGGTGATGCGGGCGCCGCTTTCCTCTGCATATTTCTTGCAGCGATCCACCAGATCATCGTGGGGCCACAGGGCTTTCGGCGCGCAGATGCGCACGTCCATGCCGAGTTTGGCGCCGACCAGCAGCAGCGAGTTACCCATGTTGTTGCGCGCGTCGCCCAGGTAGGCGTAGCTGATCTCGTGGATCGGCTTGTCGGCATGCTCACGCATGGTCAGCACGTCGGCGATCATCTGGGTCGGGTGATATTCATCGGTCAGGCCGTTGAACACCGGCACGCCGGCGAACTTGGCCAGCTCTTCGACGATTTCCTGCTTGAAGCCACGGTACTCGATGGCGTCGTACATGCGACCCAGCACGCGGGCTGTGTCCTTCATGCTTTCCTTGTGGCCGATCTGCGAGGAATTCGGGTCGATGTAGGTGACGTTGGCGCCCTGGTCATAAGCGGCGACTTCGAACGCGCAGCGGGTGCGGGTCGAGGTTTTTTCGAAGATCAGGGCGATGTTGTTGCCCTTCAGGTGTTGCTGCTCGGTGCCGGTGTATTTGGCGCGCTTGAGGTCGCGGGACAGGTCGAGCAGGTAACGCAGCTCACGTGGGGTGTGGTGTTCCAGGCTGAGCAGGTTACGGTTGTGAATGTTGAACGCCATGATGATTCTCCTTGGATTCGGTAATCGGCCCGGCCGCGACAGGGTCAGTGCGGCCGGGGAGATGGTCGTTTAGTAGTCGATTGGGTCGCGCACGATCGGGCAGGTCATGCAGTGGCCGCCACCACGGCCACGGCCCAGTTCGCCGGCGCTGATGGTGATGACCTCGACCCCGGCCTTGCGCAGCAGGGTGTTGGTGTAGGTGTTGCGGTCGTAGCCGATGACCACGCCCGGCTCCACGGCCACCACGTTGTTGCCGTCATCCCATTGCTCGCGTTCGGCGGCGAAGCTGTTGCCGCCGGTTTCGACGACCCGCAGTTTCGGCAGGTTGAGGGCTTTGGCCACGACGTCGAGGAACGTGCCTTCTTCGCGACGGATGTCGATGCCGCCCTGTTTGCTTTCGTCAGGGCGAAGGGTGAAGGCGACGATCTGATTCACCACTTCCGGGAAGATCGTGACGAGGTCGCGGTCGCAGAAGCTGAACACGGTGTCCAGGTGCATCGCTGCACGGGACTTCGGCAGGCCGGCGACGATGACTTTTTCCACGGCCTTGTTCTTGAACAGGTTCAGTGCCAGTTGGCCGATGGCCTGACGGGATGAACGCTCGCCCATACCGATCAGCACCACGCCGTTGCCGATTGGCATGACGTCGCCGCCTTCGAGGGTCGAGCTGCCGTGATCCTTGTCCGGGTCGCCGTACCAGATCTCGAAATCGGCGTTGGTGAATTGCGGATGGAATTTGTAGATGGCGGTGGCCAGCAGGGTTTCCTGACGACGCGCCGGCCAGTACATCGGGTTTAGCGTCACGCCACCGTAGATCCAGCAGGTGGTGTCGCGGGTGAACTGGGTGTTCGGTAGCGGCGGCAGAATGAAGCTGGAGTGGCCGAGGAAGTCGCGGAACATCTGGATGGTCTTGCCACCAAAGCTGTCCGGAAGGTCATCGGCGGAGACGCCGCCAATCAGGAATTCGGCGATGTGTCGCGGCTCCAGGCTTTTCAGCCAGGATTTGACTTCGTTGATCAGGCCCAGGCCCACCGAATCGGCGGTGACCTTGCGCTCGAGGATCCAGTCCAGCGCTTCAGGGATGGCGACGATGTCGGTCAGCAGGTTGTGCATTTCCAGCACGTCGATCCCGCGCTCGCGCATCTTGGTGACGAAGTCGAAGTGGTCGCGCTTGGCCTGGGCGACCCACAGCACGTCGTCGAACAGCAGTTCATCGCAGTTGTTCGGGGTCAGCCGCTGATGGGCCAGACCTGGGGAGCAAACCATGACTTTGCGCAGTTTGCCGGCTTCGGAATGGACGCCGTACTTAGCTTTTTCCGTGGTCATTTCAGTGATCCTCCAGAGTGAAAACGTTGGGCAATTACAGAGTCAGGAAGCCGTCATACAGTCCGTAGGCTGCCACCAGGGCGCCCACGACCACTGCGGCGAAAATCAGCTTCTCGACGTTGGTGAAAACCGGTTGTTTGAGTTCGAGCTTGGCCTTGGCGAACAGGATCGCGCCGGGCGCATAGAGCAGGGCCGACAGCAGCAGGTACTTCACGCCGCCGGCGTAGAGCAGCCAGACCGCGTAGATCAGGGCGATGGCGCCGATGATCAGGTCCTTGCGCCGTTCGGCCGCGAAGCCTTCGTAGCTTTCGCCGCGCACCGCCAGCAGCAGGGCGTAGGCCGCCGACCACAGGTACGGCACCAGAATCATCGACGTGGCGAGGTAGATCAGCGACAGGTAAGTGCTGGCCGAGAACAGGGTGATGATCAGGAACAGCTGCACCATCGCGTTGGTCAGCCACAAGGCGTTGACCGGCACGTGGTTGGCGTTCTCCTTGCGCAGGAACTCCGGCATGGTGTGGTCCTTGGCGGCGGCGAACATGATCTCCGCGCACAGCAGCACCCACGACAGCAGCGCCCCCAGCAGCGAGATGATCAGACCGACGCTGATCAGCACCGCGCCCCAGTGACCGACCACGTGCTCCAGCACGGCGGCCATCGACGGGTTCTGCAGTTTGGCCAGTTCCGGCTGAGTCATGATGCCCAGCGACAGCACGTTCACCAGCACCAGGAACAGCAGCACGGTGATGAAACCGATCACGGTCGCCTTGCCGACGTCCGAACGTTTTTCCGCCCGGGCCGAGAAGATGCTCGCGCCTTCGATGCCGATGAACACCCACACGGTGACCAGCATCATGTTGCGCACCTGGTTCATCACACTGCCCAGGTCCGGGTTTTTCACGCCCCAGATGTCGGCGGTGAAGATGTCCAGTTTGAAGGCGAAGACCGCGATCAACACGAACAGCAGCAGCGGCACGACCTTGGCGACGGTGGTCACGAGGTTGATGAACGCCGCTTCCTTGATCCCGCGCAGCACCAGGAAGTGCACGCCCCACAGCAGGACAGAGGCGCCGATCACGGCTGCAACGGTGTTGCCTTCCCCGAAAACCGGGAAGAAGTAACCCAAGGTGCTGAACAGCAGAACGAAGTAACCGACGTTGCCCAGCCAGGCACTGATCCAGTAACCCCAAGCGGACGAGAAGCCCATGTAATCGCCGAATCCGGCCTTGGCGTAGGCGTAGACACCGCCGTCCAGGTCAGGCTTGCGATTGGCGAGGGTCTGGAAGACGAAAGCGAGGGTGAGCATGCCGACAGCGGTGATGGCCCAGCCAATCAGTACCGCGCCGACGTCGGCACTGGCGGCCATGTTTTGTGGCAAAGAGAATATCCCGCCACCGATCATTGAACCGACTACCAATGCAACCAGTGCACCTAGTCGTAGTTTTCCGGGAGCTTCAGACATTGCATGACTCCATTGCAGGAGAGAAGAGTTCACAGCGTAGTTCTGTTGGCTTTTCAAACAGCTGACTTAGATCAGTGCATAGTCACATTCCATTGTTAATGAATGACTTATGAAACGTCTGGAGGCATAAAGCTATTGTCTGGAAGGCCCGTCCTAGAGGCGTTTTGTAAAAAGTGGTTAAGAATGGATCCTATTACTTTCGAATTATCACGCTAGTTCCTTTTCAGGTTTTGGCAAATTTTTCACCGCTGTTTTCAGTACAGAATTGATTTATTAGGATTCGCGCACAAAACTGTCTGAGCGTGCTAGGGCGTTAGCGCCAATGGCTATATATAAAGGGCGCAAGTTGGCGTTATTCAATAAACGTCATTACGCTTTATCCATTTAGTTAAAAGCCGGTTGCATAACGGTTTCGCGGCATTCGCCGCTCTGGAACTTGGAGACGCTGGAATGTCGCAACCGACGCAAAAGCTGCGCCTTGGCGCACTGATCGCCCTGGTGGTGGGTTCGATGATTGGCGGGGGGATTTTTTCCCTGCCGCAGAACATGGCGGCCCGCGCCGATGCTGGCGCCATCCTGATCGGCTGGGGCATCACGGCGATCGGCATGCTCACCCTGGCCTTCGTGTTCCAGACCCTGGCCAACCGCAAACCGGAACTGGACTCGGGCGTGTATGCCTACGCCAAGGCCGGGTTTGGCGACTACATGGGCTTTTCTTCCGCGTGGGGTTACTGGATCAGCGCCTGGCTGGGCAACGTCGGGTATTTCGTGTTGCTGTTCAGCACCCTCGGTTACTTCTTTCCGGTGTTCGGTCAGGGCAATACGCCGATTGCCATTGGCTGCGCTTCGGTGCTGCTGTGGGCCGTGCACTTTCTGGTGATGCGCGGGATCAAGGAGGCGGCGCTGATCAATCAGTTGACCACCGTGGCCAAGATCATTCCGCTGATCATGTTCGTGGTCATCGCCGCCGTAGCCTTCAAGGCGGACGTGTTTACCCGCGACATCTGGGGCCGCAGCAACCCGAATTTCGGCGGCGTGATGGATCAGGTGCGCAACATGATGCTGGTCACCGTGTTCGTGTTCATCGGTATCGAAGGCGCCAGCGTTTACTCGGCGCGGGCGGAGAAGCGCTCGGATGTGGGCCGCGCCACGGTGATCGGTTTTATCGGTGTGCTGGCGCTGTTGGTGCTGGTCAACGTGTTGTCGCTGGGGATCATGAGCCAGCCGGAACTGGCGACCTTGCAGAACCCGTCGCTGGCCGCCGTGCTGGAACACATTGTCGGGCCATGGGGCGCGCTGCTGATCAGCGTGGGCCTGGCCATTTCGTTGCTCGGTGCGTTGTTGTCGTGGGCGCTGTTGTGCGCGGAGATTCTGTTCGCCACCGCCAAGGACAATACGATGCCGGCGTTCCTGAAAAAGGAAAACGCCAACCATGTGCCGGTCAACGCGTTGTGGCTGACCAACGTGATGATCCAGATTTTCCTGCTGATCACGCTGTTTTCCGCTGGCACTTATACCAGTCTGATTTACCTCGCCTCGTCGATGATTCTGGTGCCGTATCTGTGGTCGGCAGCCTATGCCGTGTTACTCAGCGGGCGGGGTGAAACCTATGAACATGCCTCCGCCGAACGCACCAAGGATCTGCTGATCGGCGGCATCGCCCTGTGCTATGCGGTGTGGTTGCTGTACGCCGGCGGGGTGAAATATTTGCTGCTGTCGGCGCTGTTGTATGCGCCGGGCGTGATCCTGTTCGCCAAGGCCAAGCATGAGCAGGGCGAGCCGCTGTTCACCACGCTCGAGAAGGGGATTTTCACCTGCGTCATTGCCGGGGCCGGGCTCGCGGCCTACGGGTTGTACAGCGGCGTGTTGTCTCTGTGAGGTTACGGCTCGACTATCAGGGATCCTGTAACTGGCCGGCGATGCTCGGGTTTCTCGCGGCCCGGGCGGTGACGGGGATGGAGACGGTGGTCGATGGCGTGTATTCGCGCAGCATCGGGTTGAACGGGCTTCACGGCACGGTTTCGGTCTGGCCCGGTGACGGTGATGCGCTGGAGGTGGAACTGGATTTCCCGGATCCGTCGGCGGTTCCCGAGATTGTTGCGCGCTTGCGACGGATGTTTGATCTGGATGCGGATCTGCCGACCATGCAGCGGCACCTGGCGGCGGATCCGCTGCTGGCGCGGCTCATCGCCGAGCGCCCGGGGTTGCGTGTGCCGGGGGCTTGGGATGGTTTAGAGCTGGCGTTTCGGGCGGTGCTGGGACAGCAGATCACTGTGGTCGGAGCGATTCGGCTGGCGGGGAAACTGGTGGCGCAGTATGGCGAGCCTTTGCGTTCTTCAGTGCCGGGGCTGACTCATGTCTTTCCTCAGGCGTCGGTTTTGGCGGTCGCTGATCTGGCGGCGCTGGGGATGCCGAAAAGTCGCGGGCGCACCTTGTCCGGGGTGGCGCAGGCGTCGCTGGACGATCCGCTGCTGTTTGCCTCCGGGACGGCGCGCTTGCTGGCGCTGCACGGGATTGGTGACTGGACGGCGCAGTACATTGCCCTGCGGCAGTTGCGGGATATGGACGGGTTTCCGACTGGCGATGTGGGATTGCTGCGGGCGTTGGAGGTGCTGGAAGGGGAGCGGATGACGGCGCGGGAGTTGTCTGTTCGGGCAGAGGCCTGGCGGCCGTTTCGGGGGTATGCGGCGCAGGTGTTGTGGACGTCTTTGAGCCGTGCGGATTGATATCCGCACGCCTTCAAAACCATTGTGCTGGATGTGAGCCCAACTCGGTCGCCGGCAATGCCCACTGCAACGGCGTTCCTGCGATGCGAAGCGGCGCTTGAAGCCGATGCGCCGGCCCCCAAGGTGTCTGCTCCACCAGCGAGCTTTGATCCTGTGGATTTTCCGGACGCAACGCTTCGTCCGTCCCAGCCCCATGCTCAACCAACAACTTCGCCGTCCGCGCCAGCGACAACCGTGCCGATCCACCTCGACCACTGCGTAACCGTTCAGCCAGCAACCGAATCACACTCGCCGCCATCAGATACCCCGTCGCATGATCCAGCGCCTGCACCGGCAGTGGTGTCGGTTTGTCCGCCTGCTTCCAGCGCTGTCCGGCCTTGGCGATTCCGCTGCTCATCTGCACCAGACTGTCGAAGCCCCGACGGTTCTGCCACGGGCCGCTCCAGCCGTAGGCGTTGAGGCAGACGTCGATCAGCCCCGGCGCCAGTTGTCGGCGGCGTTCGACGCCGAAGCCGAGATGTTCAAGGGCGTCGGCGCGATAGCCGTGCAGCAGAATGTCGGCATCCTTGAGCAGACTTTCGAACACTGCGCGATCTGCCGGCGCATGCAGATCCAGTCGCGCACAACGTTTGCCGAGGGTCACCTCCGGCACCACGCCGGGTTCGCTCCAGGTCGGCGGGTCGACGCGCAGCACGTTGGCGCCCAACCCTGCAAGAAAACGGCTGGCGGTCGGGCCGGCCAGTACGCGGGTCAGGTCGAGCACCTTAAGTCCGGCCAATGGCCGCGCCAACGAGCCTTGCCATGATTGATGACTTTCTTCTTTCCCATCACTGAAATGCACCAAGGGTTCGGCATTCACCGCCAGCCCTTGCGGATGTTTCTGCCACTGTTCCCAGCTGCGCATTTCAGCCGCACAGCCCTTGGCCTCGACCACCGCTCGCTCCAGATCGGCACTGGCCCATTGCGCGACTTTCGCCGCCATCGCTGCGCGGTCGGCACAGGCGCCGAGCACGCTTTCAGCGGCGGCGCGGTGATGCGGGGCGTTGGTGTGCAGTCGGATCCAGCCGTCTTTGGTCGCGTAGTCGCCGGCCACCGGATCCCACAGCGGCGGCACTTCCCAGCCGATCGGTCGCAACGACGTGGCGAACCAGAACGAGGCGAGTCGGCGGTCGACTTCTACAGTGGGCAAGTCGCCGGTTTGCTGCTGAAGGAGTTCGGCGACGGCTTGCCCGGCAGCGGCAATGCTCGCGCAGGCAAGGTCGGTGACGGCAAACGCCGAAGGCAGGGCGCCCTCGGCAGTGAACGGAATCGGCATGGTGGACAAGCCGAGTGCGGCTTGAATGGACGTGAGCAGATCAGTCATCGAAGGCCCTCCGGAAGAGGGCCTGATCATAGTGCAAAAGAATATGGAGTTAGATGAAAAACCTAATCTCCCTAGTCAACACAAATCCCTGTGGGAGCTTGCCTGCAAGCGATAGCGGAGTGTCTGCCGATAGATGTATCGACTGATCCACCGCCATCGCTTGCAGGCAAGCTCCCACAAGGGATGACAGTGATGTTCTAGACGCGGAACTGATCCATCAATTTCATCTGCTGGCTGGCGAGGGCGTTGAGCTGGCTGCTGATCGCCGCCGATTCGGTGGCCTGTTCGGTCAGAGTTTCGGTGACGGTGCGGATCGCCGAGACGTTGCGGTTGACCTCTTCGGCGACGGCGCTTTGCTGTTCGGCGGCGCTGGCGATTTGCAGGTTCATGTCGCTGATCACGGTGACCGCGTCGCTGATCTTGCCGAGGGCGTCCACGGCCTGGCGGATCTGCCCGGCGTTGTTATGGGCCTGGGTCTGGCTCGAGTGCATGGTCGCGACCACGCCACGGGTGCCGGTCTGGATGCGCTCGATGACCACGCGGATTTCTTCCACCGAGTCCTGTGTGCGCTTGGCGAGGTTACGGACTTCGTCGGCCACCACCGCAAAACCACGACCGCTTTCACCGGCACGGGCCGCTTCGATCGCGGCGTTCAGCGCCAGCAGATTGGTCTGTTCGGCGATGCTGCGGATCACTTCCAGCACCGAGCCGATCTGCTCGCTGTTGACCGCCAGCTCTTCAACCTCGGTCACCGCTTTGCTGACTTCGTCCGCCAGCTGATTGATGTCACGGGTGCTGCGTTCGATGATCGACATCCCGTCCTTGGCCGACTGGTCGGCGCCTTTCGCCGCGTTGGCCGCATTCGAGGCGCTGTTGGCGACGTCGTGGGCAGTGGCGCTCATTTCGTTGGACGCAGTCGCCACCTGATCGATCTCGCGGAACTGCACCTGCATGCCTTCGCTGGTCTGGCGGGCGATTTCCGACGACTGATCGGCGGTGCCACGGGCCTCGGTGATGCTTTGTTTGATCTGGGCGATGGTCGGTTGCAGCTTGTCGAGGAAACGGTTGAACCAGTTCACCAGTTCGCCCAGTTCATCCTTCTTGGTGTAGTTCAGGCGCTGGGTCAGGTCGCCTTCGCCGCTGGCGATGTTCTTCAGCATCTCAGCGACGCTGTTGATCGGACGGGTCACGCCAGACGCGGTGAGCCAGATCAGCAGCAGGCCGATCAGACCGGCGATCACTGCAACTGCGAGTGCGGTAATGGTGCCGGTTTCCTGCGCGTCGTCGAGTACGGCTTGCAGCTTGACCGAGTCGGCCAGCAGCACTTGTTTCGGCAGGTCGATGACCACGCCCCAGGCTCGGGAATTGCCGATCGGATCGACCGGGTACACGGCGCGGATCAGGTCGCCCTGTTCGAGAATCTTCGGCGTGCCGGCGCTCAGCAGTTGCAGGATGTCCTTGCCTTCGGCGCCGAGGGTTTCGGCGATGCCTTTGCCGACCTTGGTCGCGTCGGTGCTGTAGGCACCCAACACGCCGCTGCCGGAGACAATCAGCATGTGCCCGGCACCGTTGAACAGGTCGCGCTGGGAACCCACGGCCGCCGCTTGCAGCGCATCGAGAGCGATGTCGATGCCGACCACGCCGATGGCCTTGCCGTCCACCAGTAGCGGCACGGAAATGGTGGTCATGAGCATTTCCTTGCCGCCCACGGTGTCGGCGTAAGGGTCGAGCAGGCAGGTGCGCTTGTTGTCGCGAGGGCAGGTGTACCAGCTGTTATAGGGCGTGCCGCTGAGGCTGAGGGTGGTCTTGGTCATGTCTTCTTCGACCATGATCGTGTTCAGCGCGGAACCGGCGGCGCGGCTCCAGTAGGTGGCGAAGCGCCCGGCTTCGTTGGACTGGCGTGCGGCGTCGTTGACGAACTCGCTGTCCTTGCCGTCCAGCCCGTTCGGTTCGAAGGCCAGCCAGATGCCGAGCACTTTGCTGTTGCGCTCGAACGCGGTCTTCAGGCTCAGGTTCAACTCTTCACGCAGGGCGCCGGCGTCCAGCGAACGCTTGGCGGCCATGACGCGCATGTCCTTGATCTGGTCGGCCAGCGCGGTGATCACCAACAGGCTTTCGCCGAAGGTTTTCTGCACTTGCACCGCCTGCTCGGCCGCCTTGGCCTGCAGCAGATCCTGCACGCTGGCGGTGAGCATCTTGCTGCTCGACTGGCTGACCAGTTCGTCGTTCTGGTTGGTCTGGTAGATGTTGATGCCGACGATCAGCGCAACCACGCCGAGCAGGCACAGGCCGGACAGCAGGACGATTTTCAGGCGAATGGACAGAGAGTCGAACATGGGACGTTCTCGCGAATGAATGAACTGTTGGCTACGGGGCAGGGAGGTGCCCGATTCGCCAAATCCATTCAGCGCCATTCAATGCTCATCGGCGCAGGGCGAGGGCGCATGAGCGGCATGCCGACGAACGGTCATGGCTAAACGTTTGCGCGGGTAAAAGCCCTGAAAACAAGGGAAAAATCAGGAAATCTTCGGCAACGCTTCCGGTCGTGACCAGATCTACAGGTTGCCCATCGTCATCCCCGCGATCGCCAGATAAATCGGCCAGCCGTGATCGAGCATCACCAGCATCAGCGTGGCACACAGCAGCATGCTGACCGTGGCGCTGACCTTGGCCTTGCGGGCGATGATCTTGCCGTTGCGCCAGTTGCTCAGGATCGGGCCGAACAGCCGATGGTTTTCCAGCCAGGCACTCAGGCGCGGCGAACTGCGGGTCGCGGCCCAGGCGGCGAGCAGGATGAACTCGGTGGTCGGCAGGCCGGGCACGACGATGGCGATCAGGCCGATGCCGAGGCTGACATAGGCGAGCAGACCGAACAGCAGGCGGGCGAGTCGGGAGGAGGCGGGTTGGGGCATGGGCTCGAAGTGCGTGAGGCGAAACGGGGATTCTACAGACTTGCTCGGTTCCCATGTGGGAGCGAGCCTGCTCGCGATGGCGGTATATCAGTCGATATCTGAATTGAATGTCAGGCCGCAATCGCTAGCAGGCTAGCTCCCACAATGAACCGTTGGTGTGGCGTCAGGCCGGTTCGGCTTCTTTGGCGTAAGCCTGTTCCAGCAGCACCGTGAAGCGGTTAAACGCATCGATCGCGCCTTGCTCCACTTCGGCTTCCTCTTCAGCGCTGAATTGCAGCGAATCGAGGGTGCGCACGAAGCTCTTCCAGCCTTCAGCGCGACCACCCTCAGGCTCGCCAAGGTGGCGGGCGCCGAAGGTTTCGCTCAGCTCCAGCGCAACCGCACGCTTGATCAGGAACGCAGCACCGAGCTTGGAACCTTCAGAGACGAAGATCCAGCCCAAGGCGCGGGCCTTGCTCGGGTTTTTCACCGCGCCGGCGACTGGCGCAGGCACTTCGGTGTCGAGGTCGGTGAGGTCGGCCCTGGCCGCTTCGGCGCGGCAGCGGGCCGGCAGGTCAGGGACGATCGCGGTCAGTTCGGCATCGTTGTACAGCGACACCAGTTCCGACTGGAACAGGTACTGCGCGACCACGAAACGGGCGAAATTGGCGCGGGTCTCGAACGGCGCATGGGCCTTGACCAGGGCATCGAGCTTGCTGTGCGGCTCGTGGGTGATCTGGTTCAGGCGTTGCGAACGCAGGGCTTTTTCCGGGGTGCTCATGAGATGTCCTTGAAAAGAAGAGGCGCTTGATAACGAGACGTACGGGCAAGCGCCGGACAGTAAAAAAACCTCACGACGCGGCAATGCATGCGCGCCGTGAGGTCATCCGGATCAGATATCCCAGACCAGGTTGATCGCGAAGTTGCGACCCGGCTGGGTCAGGCGATCGAGGTTGGCCGGTTGTGTCACCGACGCTTCGCCGACGCTGTCGTAACCGCGCACGTCATCCCACAGCCAGTATTTCTTGTCGGTCAGGTTGTAGATGCCGCCGCTGACGGTGACGTCGTCGGTGACCTTGTAATAACCGGCCAGATCGAGAATGCCGAAGCCCGGCGATTTGAATTGGCTGCTCACACCGTCCGGCGACTTGAAGTTGCTGTCGTCGACGCGATCCTTTTTCTTGACCACGGTCCAGCTCAGCAGGCCGCCGTAGTTGTCCTGGTCGTAACCGAGGCCGAATACGCCGGTCAGCGGGTTGACGCTGTTCAACGGCTCGCCGTTGTCGTTGTTGCGTCCGTAGGCGTAGGAGATCGAACCCTGGGTGTACAGGCCTTGCGGCGCGCCGAAGGAATCCAGGTTCAGGCGACCTTTGACTTCAGCACCCTTGATGGTGGCGTGCTTGATGTTGCTGGACTGGAACGTCAGCTCGCTGTAGCCCGGGGTGACGGCGTCTTCGTTGATGAAGTCGCGGTACTTGTTATAGAAGACCGCCACGTCGAACGAGCCTTGCTCGAAGTTGCCGCGCAGACCGGTTTCATAGCTTTTGCTCTTTTCCGGTTCCAGGTCCGGGTTCGGCGCCACGTTGTAGCCGGTGGTGCTGTTCTCGAAGCGGCCGTACAGCGCTTTCGCGGTCGGGGTGCGGAAGCCTTCGGCGTATTGGCCGTACCAGGTGTAGTTTTCGGTCAGGGCGTAGGTCAGGCCGAATTTCGGCGAGACTTTATGCCAGGTCTTGTTCTCGTCGCTGACCGTGCCGTTGCCGTCAGCGGCCACGGTGTTGAGGAATTCCTGGGTGATGTGCGGCTTGAGCTGGGTGTAGTCGTAGCGCAGGCCGGGCAGGAAGGTCCAGTTGTTCCAGCTGATCTGATCCTGGGCGAACAGGCTGTAGGTGTTGATGGTCGGGTCCGGGAAGTCGCTGGATTTTTTCAGCACGTCAGCCGCGCTGGTGGCGCCGATGGCGGTGCAGCCGCGACCGACCGCCAGGCATGTGCCGTCGCCGCTGCGCGAGCCGGTGACTTTCTGCTGCTTGATGGTGGTGCCGTAAGTCAGTACGTGATCGGTCGCGCCGATGCTGAAGGCCTTGTCCAGTTGCGCGTCGAAGACCCACTGTTTCTCTTCGTAGATCGTGTCGCGGGTGCGCAGCACTTTACGGGTGATCGGGTAATAGAACTCGTCGGTGCTCTGGTCGGTCTTGGCGGTCTGGTGGTTGAGGCTCCACTTCACGTTATCCGCCAGCAGGCTGTCGAGCTCGAAGCTGTGCTCCAGGCCAAAACGCTCGCGGGTGATGGTGTCGTTGCCGGTACGCCACTGGTACATGCCGCCGGGCAGCACGCTGTCCGGGATCGTCGGGGCACCGTTGAAGTACGGGCCGCCGTAAGCACTTTTCTGATCGGTGTCGCGATCATCCTTGTACTTTTCGTAGGTCAGGCCCAGGCGCGAACCTTCGTTGTAGTTCCAGCCGATCTTGGCCAGCACGTTGGTCGCTTTCACGTCCTCCGGGTTGGCGGCGGTGCGCTCAAGACCGGTGCCGTTGTTGCTGCCGTAGGAGTCGGTTTCGTGACCGTCGCGCTGGCTGTAGTGCAACAAACCGTCGAACTGGTCGGCGCGACCGGCGACAGTGGCGGACTTCAGCCAGCTCTCGTCGGCGGAGCTGTAGCCGGTTTTCAGGCGGGCGCCGACGTCTTTGCCGGGCTTGATGATGTCGTCCGGGTCGAGGGTGTAGTAGCTGACGGCGCCGCCGATGGCGTTGCTGCCGTACAGCACCGAGGCCGGGCCGCGAAGGATTTCGACGCGCTTGACGATTTCCGGGTCAACGTAGTTGCGTTGGGTCTTGGCGTACGGGCCGTTGAAGAAACCGTCCGGCACTTCGACGCCGTCGACCTGAGTCAGGATGCGGTCGCCGTCGATGCCGCGAATGTTGTAGCCGCTGATCCCGCCGCGCTGGCCGGCGCCGCCGACGGATACGCCCGGCTCGTAGCGCACCAGATCCTTGATGGTGTTGACGTTGTTGCGGTCCAGATCCTGACGGGTCTGTACGGTGACGGTGGCCGGCACGCTGTTGATCGACTGTTCCTGACGGGTGGCGCTGATGGTCACCTGATCAAGATTGAGTGCGCCGCTGCTGGCGCGTTTTTCCAGCACGACGTTGTTGTTGCTCAGTTTGCGGAAGCTCAGGTTGGTCCCCACCAACAGACGCTCCAGGGCTTTTTCCGGTGGCAGCGAACCGCGCACGCCCGGCGACGACACGTCTTGACCCAGTTCCGCCGGCAAACCGACCTGCCAGCCGGTGACAGCGGTGAACGCGTTGAGCGCCGACACCAGCGGCTGCTGGGCAATGGCGAACGAGTAGTCGCCCATGTTGCGCGTCGGCTGTTCGGTGGCGGCCATCAGCGGCGCGGTGCCGGCCATCAGAATGGCGGCGGTCAGCAGCGACAGCACGCGGGAAGGGGAAGAAGTCTGGCGGGTAAGGCGAGAGGACATCGATAGCGCTCCGTGTCGCACGAATCTTTATAGGTGCTGATTGATGTCGCGAGATGCGAATCAATTGCATTGGCTATAACGAGACGAACGAGCTTTGGCTATCGAGTAAAAATAGTTCTCATTTAGTTCAAGATCACCAGCGCCGGGAATTCCTTAAGCTTGGCCGAGGTGATATGAGCGAGCGAACGCACCACGTCCAGCGGCTGGTCGAGACGGTAATTGCCAGTGACGGCGACGTCGGCCAACTGTTCGTTGGTGTTGATGATGAAACCCGGATAGTAACGGCGCAGTTCGGCCAGCACCTGATTCAGCGGGCAGTTCTCGAAGATCAGCCGACCCTGCACCCATGCCAGATCGGTGGCGGCGTCGACCTTGGCCGGGCGGTCGAAACCGTTCGGGCCGATGCGGATGCTCTCACCGGCAGACAGCCGCACCCGCGCATCGTCACGGGTCGCACGCAGATCGACATCGCCACGCTGCACCCGCACCTGCGCCACGCCGTCCAGATAACGCACGGCGAATGCGGTGTCGCGCACGCTGGCTTTCACCGGGCCGGCATCGATTTCCAGCGGCTGGCTGCGGCTGGCCGGGATCTCGAAAAACGCTTCGCCCTGATACAGCCGCGCGACTCGCTGCTGATCGTTGATGGTGCTGGAGAACGCGGAATTGGTGTTGAGCAGGACTTTCGAGCCGTCCTCAAGCTGCAGACGCTGACGCTCGCCGACCACGGTCAGGTGATCGGCTTGTAAACGCATCGGCAGGTTGCTGAAACTGAACAGCCCGAGCAGCAGAACGGCGGCGGTGGCCAGCGGTTTCCAGTGCGGACGCAGACGAGTGAGGACGGTGACTTTCTTCGGTTGTGCGGCGAGGGTCTGCGCGCACTGGGCGATCTGCGGGCCGTCCCAGATTGCCTGGGCCTTGGCGAACGCCTCGGCATTCAACGGATCGGCCGCCAGCCAGGCATGGAATTGCCGGGTCTGCTCCTCGTCCGGACTGCCGAGCACGATGAGCCAGTCCAGAGCCTGGTCCATTGCGCTTGCGGCGTCCTGCGCCGATGAAGGCGAAGGGGAGCGGTGGATGTCCGTCACGGTGTTTCCTCGGCAGTGTCTGTGCACGGCTGTTTTTTTAGTGAAGCGTAAAAGTCGGGCAAGGGTAACAAAGCCCGATGATCAGTGCAGTCGATCCTGTCGAATACCGACAAGGCTTGCAGGTCAGTCGCCGTTCAAGCGTTCGGCGACACCGATGCAGATGGTCATGATCAGTTTGAGTTCTTTCTGCACCGTGCTGAGGGACACGCTCAGTTCTTCGGCGATTTCCTGATAGCTGTGCCCGTGCAGGCGGCTGAGGATGAAGATTTGCTGTTGGCGGGGGCTGAGTTCACCGAGGCTCACGTTCAGGCGCTCCAGCAATTGTTCGGCGTGGGCGGCGTCTTCGGCGCTGCTGGCGGGGGCGGCGACGCTGTGCACCACGTCCTGCGGCACGTCGTCGACCATGGTGCGCGAATGAATCTTGCGCGCACGCAGATGGTCCAGCGCCAGGTTGCGCGCGGTCTGGAAGACAAAGGGTTCAAGGTGATCGATGGCCCGTTCGCTCAGCGCCCGGGTGACGCGCAGGTAGGTTTCCTGCAACAGGTCTTCGGCGGTGCTGTGGTTGTTGACCATCCGTTCCAGGGTCCGCAGCAGCGAAGTGCGCTGGGCGAGGAAGACGTGGTTGAAGTGTGATTGACTCACGGGAAGACCTGATCCATTTCGAGCGAATGATAATGCTTATCATCCGCCCGAGTGGTCAAGTGTTGATTTGTCAAAGGTTGGTAAAGCTTTTGCCCGCTCTCAAAACGGCGGCTGCGGTTTTATTCCGCGTTGCACAGGGCCAGGCAGTTATCGAGCATGCGGTTGGAGAAGCCCCACTCGTTGTCGTACCAGGCCAGCACTTTCAGCAGTTTGCCGCTGGATTTGGTGTGGTTGGCGTCGAAGATCGACGACAGCGGGTTGTGGTTGAAATCGCTCGATACCAGCGGCAGGGTGTTGTAGCCGAGGATCTTCGAATGCTGGCTCGCCGCTTTCATCAGTGCATTGACTTCATCGGCCGAGGCTTCGCGCTTCAACTGCACGGTCAGGTCAACCAGCGACACATTGATCACCGGCACACGCACGGCCATGCCGGTCAGCTTGCCCGCCAATTCCGGCAGCACCAGGCCCACGGCTTCGGCGGCGCCGGTCTTGCTCGGGATCATGTTCTGGGTGGCGGAGCGGGCGCGGTACGGGTCGGTGTGATAGACGTCGGTCAGGTTCTGGTCGTTGGTGTAGGCGTGGATCGTGGTCATCAGACCGCTTTCGATGCCCAGCTCGCGGTGCAGCACCTGGGCCACCGGGGCCAGGCAGTTGGTGGTGCACGACGCGTTGGAAATGATCTGGTGCGACTGACGCAGAATGTCGTGGTTCACACCGTAAACGACGGTGGCATCGGCGCCTTTGGCCGGGGCCGAGATAATCACTTTGCGTGCGCCGGCGGTAATATGCGCGGCGGCTTTGGCCCGGTCGGTGAACAGACCGGTGCATTCGAATACCACATCAATCTTTTCCGCGGCCCATGGCAGGTCGGCCGGGTTGCGGATGGCGCTGACCGAAATGCGGTCGCCGTTGACGGTCAGGCTCTCGTTGTCATGAGCAACTTCGGCGTCGAATGTGCCATGAACGGTGTCGTACTTGAGCAGATGAGCATTGATCGCGCTGTCGCCCAGATCGTTGATGGCGACGATCTGCAAATCCTGACGATAGCCTTGGGTATACAGTGCGCGCAGGACATTACGGCCGATGCGGCCAAAACCATTGATTGCGATTCGAAGAGTCATTGAACAGCGCCGCCGTCGTTTTGTTGTTGGAATTACAAGATTATTCGCATAAAAATAGAAAACAAGCCTTTTTAGTGGCAATATTTTGTTTTATCTACAACGAGTGACCTGAATCAACTGGTCCGAATGATCAAGAAAACCGTTCGTCATCCCACGCGAACGGGCTTTTGATCAGCATAGACAATCAGGTCGCCACATCCGTTAGCCTGGAGTTCTACACATGCATCCCCGCGTTCTTGAGGTCACCGAACGGCTTATCGCCCGCAGCCGCGCCACGCGTCAGGCTTACCTTGCGCTGATTCGCGGCGCTGCAACTGACGGGCCGATGCGCGGCAAACTGCAATGCGCCAACTTCGCCCACGGCGTGGCCGGGTGTGGCAGCGAAGACAAGCACAGCCTGCGGATGATGAACTCGGCGAACATCGCAATTGTTTCGTCATATAACGACATGCTTTCGGCGCACCAGCCGTATGAAGTCTTCCCGGAACAGATCAAGAACGCCCTGCGCGAAATCGGCTCGGTCGGCCAGTTCGCTGGCGGCACGCCTGCGATGTGCGACGGCGTGACCCAGGGCGAGCCGGGCATGGAGCTGAGCCTGCCGAGTCGCGAAGTGATCGCGATGTCGACGGCGGTGGCGCTGTCCCACAACATGTTCGACGGCGCGCTGATGCTCGGCATCTGCGACAAAATCGTGCCGGGCCTGATGATGGGCTCCCTGCGTTTCGGTCACCTGCCGACGATTTTCGTCCCGGGCGGGCCGATGGTTTCGGGGATTTCCAACAAGGAAAAAGCCGACGTGCGGCAGAAGTACGCCGAGGGCAAGGCGACCCGCGAAGAGCTGCTGGAATCGGAAATGAAGTCCTACCACAGCCCGGGCACCTGCACGTTCTACGGCACCGCCAACACCAACCAGTTGCTGATGGAAGTCATGGGCCTGCACTTGCCGGGCGCGTCGTTCGTCAACCCGAACACCCCGCTGCGTGACGCCCTGACCCGCGAAGCCGCGCACCAGGTCACGCGCCTGACCAAACAGAACGGCAACTTCATGCCGATCGGCGAAATCGTCGACGAGAAGGCGCTGGTCAACTCGATCGTCGCGCTGCACGCCACCGGCGGCTCGACCAACCACACTCTGCACATGCCGGCCATCGCCATGGCGGCGGGCATTCAACTGACCTGGCAGGACATGGCCGACCTCTCCGAAGTCGTGCCGACCCTGAGCCACGTCTATCCGAACGGCAAGGCTGACATCAACCACTTCCAGGCGGCGGGCGGCATGTCGTTCCTGATCCGCGAACTGCTGGAAGCCGGCCTGCTGCACGAAGACGTCAACACCGTGCTCGGCCACGGCCTGAGCCAGTACACCAAGGAGCCGTTCCTCGATAATGGCAAGCTGGTGTGGCGCGAAGGCCCGACCGACAGCCTCGACGAAAACATCCTGCGCCCGGTGGCCCGTGCGTTCTCGGCAGAGGGCGGCTTGCGCGTGATGGAAGGCAACCTCGGTCGCGGCGTGATGAAGGTGTCCGCCGTCGCGCTGGAAAACCAGATCGTCGAAGCACCGGCCATGGTGTTCCAGGATCAGCAGGATCTGGCCGACGCTTTCAAGGCCGGTCTGCTGGAGAAGGATTTTGTCGCGGTGATGCGCTTCCAGGGCCCGCGTTCCAACGGCATGCCGGAACTGCACAAGATGACGCCGTTCCTCGGCGTGCTGCAGGATCGCGGCTTCAAGGTTGCACTGGTGACGGACGGGCGGATGTCCGGCGCATCCGGGAAAATCCCGGCGGCGATTCACGTCAGCCCCGAGGCTTATGTAGGCGGCGCTTTGGCGCGCGTGCAAGAGGGCGATATCATCCGCGTCGATGGCGTCAAAGGCACCTTGGAACTCAAGGTGGACGCCGCCGAATTCGCAGCGCGCGAACCTGCCAAAGGCCTGTTGGGCAACAACATCGGCAGCGGTCGCGAACTGTTTGGCTTCATGCGTTTGGCCTTCAGCTCGGCGGAGCAGGGCGCCAGCGCCTTCACTTCTGCCCTGGAGACGCTTAATTGAAACTGGCTTTGGTCGGTGACATCGGAGGCACCAACGCGCGGTTTGCGTTGTGGAAAGATCAGCAACTCGAATCGGTTCAGGTGCTGGCCACGGCCGACCATGCCAGCCCGGAAGAGGCGATCAGCCTCTACCTGAGCGGGCTCGGTCTGGCGCCGGGCGCCATCGGTTCGGTGTGCCTGTCGGTGGCGGGGCCGGTGAGCGGTGATGAATTCAAGTTCACCAACAACCACTGGCGCCTGAGCCGCAAGGCGTTCTGCCAGACCTTGCAGGTCGAGCAGTTGTTGCTGGTCAACGACTTCTCGGCGATGGCGCTGGGCATGACCCGTTTGCAGCCCGGCGAATTCCGCGTGGTCTGCGAAGGCACGCCGGAGCCATTGCGCCCGGCAGTGGTGATCGGCCCGGGCACTGGTCTGGGCGTCGGTACCTTGCTTGATCTGGGTGAAGGGCGGTTTGCCGCGTTGCCGGGCGA
>NZ_JAIHBA010000016.1:75074-151100 GCF_019718735.1 Pseudomonas sp. RIT778
TCCGCGTGGTCTGCGAAGGCACGCCGGAGCCATTGCGCCCGGCAGTGGTGATCGGCCCGGGCACTGGTCTGGGCGTCGGTACCTTGCTTGATCTGGGTGAAGGGCGGTTTGCCGCGTTGCCGGGCGAGGGCGGCCACGTCGATCTGCCGCTGAGCAGTCCGCGTGAAACCCAGCTCTGGCAACACATCCACAACGAAATCGGCCATGTCAGCGCGGAAACCGCGTTGAGCGGCGGCGGCTTGCCGCGGGTCTACCGGGCGATCTGCGCGGTGGATGGTCATGAACCGAAACTCGATACGCCGGAAGCAATCACGGCGGCGGGACTTGCAGGCGACCCGATCGCCCTGGAAGTGCTGGAGCAGTTCTGCTGCTGGCTCGGTCGCGTGGCCGGCAACAATGTGCTGACCACTGGCGGCCGTGGCGGGGTGTACATCGTGGGCGGCGTGATTCCGCGTTTCGCCGATTTCTTCCTCGAAAGCGGTTTCGCCCGCAGCTTCGCCGACAAGGGCTGCATGAGCGATTACTTCAAGGGGATTCCTGTGTGGCTGGTGACGGCGCCTTACTCGGGGCTCGTCGGTGCAGGAGTCGCGCTCGAACAGGAAGGCTGAAGATCGTTCCCACGCTCTGCGTGGGAATGCAGCCCGTGACGCTCCGCGTCACTGGACGCGGAGCGTCCCTTGATACATTCCCACGCAGAGCGTGGGAACGATCGGTCTACACATCAGGCATAATCCGCCCAATTCCAACAACAAGGATGCCTTCGAAGTGAGCTCAGTCAACAAGTCGATTTTGTTGGTCGATGACGACCAGGAGATACGCGAGTTGCTGGAAACCTACCTGACCCGCGCGGGTTTTCAGGTACGGGCCACGGCGGATGGCGCCGGTTTTCGTCAGGCGCTGAACGAAGCGCCGAGCGATCTGGTGATCCTCGATGTGATGCTGCCCGATGAAGACGGCTTCAGCCTGTGTCGCTGGGTGCGTCAGCATCCGCGTCAGGCCCAGGTGCCGATCATCATGCTCACCGCCAGTTCCGACGAAGCCGACCGGGTCATCGGCCTGGAACTCGGCGCCGACGATTACCTCGGCAAACCTTTCAGCCCCCGCGAACTGCAAGCCCGGATCAAGGCCTTGCTGCGTCGCGCCCAATTCGGTCAGGAACGCGGCGGCAGTGAAGTGCTGGCGTTCGATGAGTGGCGACTGGACATGGTCAGCCATCGGCTGTTCCACACCGACGGCGAGGAAGTGATTCTGTCCGGCGCCGACTTCGCCCTGTTGAAACTGTTCCTCGATCACCCCCAGCAAATCCTCGACCGCGACACCATCGGCAACGCCACCCGTGGCCGCGACCTGATGCCCCTCGACCGCATCGTCGACATGGCCGTCAGCCGTTTGCGCCAGCGTCTGCGCGACACCGAAAAGCCTCCGCGCCTGATCCGCACCGTGCGTGGCAGCGGCTACCAGCTGGCAGCCAATGTGGTTGCCGGCAATGGTCACTGAGTTCCTGCGCACCACCGCGCGCAAAGTGCCGATGCCGCGTTCGCTGCTCGGGCGGATGTTGCTGCTAACGCTGCTCGCGGTGTTGTTCGCCCAGACGCTGTCCAGCGTGATCTGGGTGTCCCAATTGCGCGCGACCCAGCTCGAAGGCCTGGTCACCAGCGCCCGCAGCCTCGCCCATTCGATGACCGCCAGCGTCAGTTACTTCCGCTCGTTGCCGGTGGCCTATCGACCACTGGTGCTCGATCAGTTGCGCAGCATGGGCGGCACGCGTTTTGTGGTGACACTGAATGACAAACCGCTGGGCATGGAAGTGCTGCCGGTGACGCCGCGCAAGGCGGCGGTGTTGAAAGCGGTGGATGAAGTGCTGCGCCAGTCGCTGGGCCAGGACACCGACATCCTGGTGACCTTCGTCAGCCCCGATGACCTGCGGATCTTCAACGCCGGGTTGAAACTCGATGAGTTGCCTCGCTCCTGGGCGCATTACGCGCTGACCCTGGAGCCGGTGAATCCGCCGGTGCTGGTGACCCAGATTCAGTTGGCGCCCGGTGAATGGCTGTACATCGCCTCGCTGCTGCCAGAGCCCTACACCAGTCTTGAAGAGCAGGGCCTGCCGACTCAGCAGGTGTGGTTCATCGTCTTCACCAGCGGTTTTCTGCTGTTGTTCATCGGCCTGCTGGTGCACTGGCAGAGCCGGCCGCTCAAGCGTCTGGCGCGGGCCGCGCGGGACTTGTCGCTGGGCGCCGACGTCGAGCCGGTGGCCGAGGGCGGCGGCAGTGAAGTGGTGGAAGTGGGGCGCGCGTTCAACACCATGCGCGAACGCATCAGCCGTTACCTGACCGAGCGTAGTCAGTTGTTCAGCGCGATTTCCCACGACCTGCGTACACCGATCACCCGTCTGCGTTTGCGGGTCGAACTGCTGGAAGACGAAAAATTGCAGACCAAGTTCGGCCGTGATCTGGACGAGTTGGAGTTGCTGGTCAAAGGCGCGCTGCAATGCGTGAAGGACACCGACATCCACGAAAACATCGAGCCGGTGGATCTGAACCATGTGCTTGACTGCCTGGTGGAACCGTATCTGGCGCCCAACGGCAATGGTCGCGTGACCCAGCAGGGGCGGGCGCTGGCGGCGTATCCGGGCAAGCCGTTGGCGCTCAAGCGCTGCATCGGCAATTTGATCGACAACGCGTTGAAGTACGGCCAGAACGCGCATTTGCACATCGATGACGATGACAGCGCGTTTGTGCTGCATGTCGACGATGAAGGTCCGGGGGTGCCGGAGCAGCGGTTGGAGCAGGTGTTCGAGCCGCATTTTCGGTTGGCGGGGCAGCAGCAGGGTTACGGTCTCGGTTTGGGGATCGCCCGCAACATTGCCCATAGCCATGGAGGGGAGGTGACGTTGCAGAATTTGCGTGAGGGTGGGCTGCGCGTAACTCTGCAATTGCCGCGTTCGGCGGATTGATCTGAATGTCACCGGTCAGTGACAAAACCCGCCCCCTTCGTTACAAGCCCCTCCCGGCCCGTTGTTTAGACTGCCCGCAGTCATAACAACAAAAAAGGCCACCCATGGATCATTTCAATCCGGGCTTCAGCAGTTGGCTGAACGCCCCTGCCCACCAGCAATGGCTCGCCGACGAAGGCCTGCGCCTGCTGGCATTTGCCAAGGCTTCACGGTTGCCCGAAGGCTTCGGCAATCTCGATGAGCGCGGCCAGCTTCAGGCCGGCGCGCAAGCCGAAACCATGAACACCGCGCGCATGACCCACAGCTTCGCCATGGCCCACATTCAGGGTCTGCCGGGATTCGCCGAGCTGGTCGATCACGGCATTGCGGCCCTGCGCGGCCCGTTGCGCGACGCGCTGCACGGTGGCTGGTTTGCCGTCGCTGAACACCGTGACGGCAACACCGGCAAGAACGCTTATCTGCATGCTTTCGTCGCCCTGGCAGCGAGTTCTGCGGTGGTCGCGCAACGCCCCGGTGCGCAGGCATTGCTGGATGACGCCATCGACATCATCGACACGTATTTCTGGAGCGAAGAAGAGGGCGCCATGCGCGAATTCTTCAATCGCGACTGGCGCGAAGAAGAAGCCTATCGCGGCGCCAACAGCAACATGCACGCCACCGAAGCCTTCCTCGCTTTGGCCGATGTCACCCAAGACCCGCGCTGGCTGGTGCGTGCGCAACGTATCGTCGAACGGGTGATTCACGGTCACGCCGCCGCCAACGATTACCTGGTGATCGAGCATTTCGACCGCGACTGGCAGCCGCTGCGCGAATACAACCATGACAATCCCGCCGACGGTTTCCGTCCCTACGGCACCACGCCGGGCCATGGGTTCGAGTGGGCGCGGCTGTTGCTGCACCTCGAGGCCGCGCGGGTTCAGGCCGGCATGCTCACGCCCGGCTGGCTGGCCACCGACGCGCAAAAGCTGTTCGAACAAAACTGCCGCCATGGCTGGGACGTCGATGGCGCGCCGGGCATCGTCTACACCCTCGACTGGAACAATAAAGCGGTGGTGCGTCATCGCCTGCACTGGACTCACGCCGAGGCCAGCGCTGCCGCCAGTGCCTTGCTCAAACGCACCGGCGATGCGCAGTACGAAAGCTGGTATCGCCTGTTCTGGGAATTTTGCGAAACGTATTTCATGGATCGCTGCGACGGCAGCTGGCACCACGAACTCGACCCGCAGAACCGCCCGAGTGCCGATATCTGGGCGGGCAAACCGGATCTGTACCACGCCTGGCAGGCCGTTCTGATTCCGCGTCTGCCGCTGGCGCCGAGCATGGCCAGTGCTCTGGCACACCTGTCCCGAAGCGTTCCTGTGTAACCATGTGGTGACATTCGCGCGTCCCTTCGTTACCTGCGAGGGGAAACGCTCTGTTTAAACTCGTGTGCAGCGCAAGCACCAGACTTGCATGCATAACAACAAGAAAGGTACATCTCAGATGAATGCGATTTCTCGCCTCGCTACTGTCATTTCTGTCGCCTCCCTGTTCCCGCTCGCTGTGCTGCCCCTGAGTGTTTCCGCTGCCGAATCCAAAGGTTCGGTGGAAGTCGTGCATTGGTGGACGTCCGGTGGCGAAAAAGCTGCCGTCGATGTGCTCAAGGCACAAGTCGAGAAAGACGGTTTCACCTGGAAAGACGGCGCTGTCGCCGGCGGTGGCGGTGCGACTGCCATGACCGTGCTGAAAAGCCGCGCGGTAGCCGGCAACCCTCCGGGCGTTGCCCAGATCAAAGGCCCGGACATCCAGGAATGGGCGTCGACCGGTCTGCTCGACACCGACGTCCTGAAAGACGTTTCCAAGTCCGAGAAGTGGGACAGCCTGCTCGACAAGAAAGTCTCCGACACCGTGAAGTTCGAAGGTGATTACGTGGCCGTACCGGTGAACATTCACCGCGTGAACTGGCTGTGGATCAACCCGGAAGTCTTCAAGAAAGCCGGTATCGAAAAAGCCCCGACCACCCTCGAAGAATTCTACGCCGCCGGCGACAAACTGAAGGCTGCGGGCTTCATCCCGCTGGCTCACGGCGGTCAGCCATGGCAGGACAGCACCGTGTTCGAAGCGGTCGTGCTGTCGGTGATGGGCGTTGATGGTTACAAGAAAGCCCTGGTCGACCTGGACAACGCTGCCCTGACCGGCCCGGAAATGGTCAAGGCCCTGACCGAGCTGAAGAAAGTCGCGACCTACATGGACCAGGACGGCAAAGGCCAGGACTGGAACCTGGAAGCGGCCAAGGTCATCAACGGCAAGGCCGGCATGCAGATCATGGGTGACTGGGCCAAGTCCGAATGGACCGCCGCCAAGAAAGTCGCCGGCAAGGACTACGAGTGCGTAGCGTTCCCGGGCACCGACAAGGCGTTCACCTACAACATCGACTCGCTGGCCGTGTTCAAGCAGAAGGACGCGGGCACCGCGGCCGGTCAGCAGGACATCGCCAAAGTCGTGCTGGGTGAAAACTTCCAGAAAGTCTTCAGCATCAACAAGGGCTCGATCCCGGTGCGTAACGACATGCTCGCCGACATGGGCAAGTACGGTTTCGACTCCTGCGCCCAGACCGCTGCCAAGGACTTCCTGGCAGACGCCAAGAACGGCGGCCTGCAACCGAGCATGGCGCACAACATGGCGACCACGCTGGCAGTGCAGGGCGCGTTCTTTGATGTCGTGACCAACTACATCAACGACCCGAAAGCCGACCCGGCCGACGCTGCCAAGAAACTCGGCACTGCCATCAAGGCTGCCAAGTAACACCAGCGTAGAGCAGCTGCAAGCTTCAGGTCGCGCATCGGCCTGAAGCCTGCAGTTTGCAGCGGTCCTTCATCTTCTTTACTGGATCTTCCCATGAGTTCTGTTGCTGTGTTCAGCAAGGCCTCGCCGTTCGACGCATTGCAGCGCTGGCTACCGAAACTGGTGCTGGCGCCGAGCATGTTCATCGTTCTGGTGGGCTTCTATGGCTATATCCTCTGGACGTTTGTCCTGTCGTTCACCACGTCGACCTTCCTGCCGAACTACAAGTGGGCAGGCCTGGCGCAATACGAGCGCCTGTTCGACAACGATCGCTGGTGGGTGGCGAGCAAGAACCTGGCCGTGTTCGGCGGCATGTTCATCGGCATCACCCTCGTAATCGGCGTGACACTGGCGATTTTCCTCGACCAGAAAATCCGTCGAGAAGGCTTTATCCGCACCATTTACCTGTACCCGATGGCGCTCTCGATGATCGTGACCGGTACGGCGTGGAAATGGCTGCTCAACCCGGGCATGGGCCTGGACAAATTGCTGCGGGACTGGGGCTGGGAAGGCTTCCGTCTCGACTGGCTGATCGACCCGGATCGCGTGGTGTATTGCCTGGTGATCGCGGCGGTCTGGCAAGCCTCGGGCTTCATCATGGCGATGTTCCTCGCCGGTTTGCGTGGCGTTGATCAGTCGATCATCCGTGCCGCCCAGATCGACGGCGCGAGCATGCCGCGCATCTACTGGAAAGTGGTGCTGCCAAGCCTGCGTCCGGTGTTCTTCAGTGCGGTGATGATCCTGGCGCACATCGCGATCAAGAGCTTCGACCTGGTGGCGGCCATGACGGCCGGCGGCCCGGGTTATTCCTCCGATTTGCCGGCGATGTTCATGTACTCGTTCACCTTCAGCCGTGGACAGATGGGCATGGGCTCGGCCAGTGCAATCCTGATGCTCGGTGCGATCCTCGCGATCATCGTGCCTTACCTGTACTCCGAGCTGAGGACCAAGCGTCATGACTAGTCTCGCCTCCAAACCGGCCATCAGCCTGAGTCGCATCGCGATCTACGCGGTGCTGATCCTTGCGGTTCTGCTGTACCTGGTACCGCTGGTGGTCATGCTGCTGACCAGCTTCAAGACCCCGGAAGACATCACCACCGGCAACCTGCTGAGCTGGCCGACCGTGGTCAGCGGCATCGGCTGGGTGAAAGCCTGGGCCACCGTTGACGGCTACTTCTGGAATTCGATCAAGATCACCGTTCCGGCCGTGATCATCTCCACCGCCATCGGTGCGTTGAACGGTTATGTGCTGTCGTTCTGGCGCTTCCGCGGTTCGCAGTTGTTCTTCGGTCTGCTGTTGTTCGGCTGCTTCCTGCCGTTCCAGACCGTGTTGCTGCCGGCGTCGTTCACCCTCGGCAAGATGGGGCTGGCGAGCACCACCACCGGCCTGGTGTTCATCCATGTGGTCTACGGCTTGGCGTTCACCACGCTGTTCTTCCGTAACTACTACGTGAGCATTCCGGATGCGCTGATCAAGGCGGCACGTCTCGATGGCGCGGGGTTCTTCACGATCTTCCGCCAGATCATCCTGCCGATGTCCACCCCGATCATCATGGTCTGCCTGATCTGGCAGTTCACCCAGATCTGGAACGACTTCCTGTTCGGCGTGGTGTTCTCCAGCGGTGATTCGCAACCGATCACGGTGGCGCTGAACAACCTGGTCAACACGAGCACCGGGGCCAAGGAATACAACGTGGATATGGCGGCGGCGATGATCGCCGGGCTGCCGACCCTGCTGGTCTATGTGGTCGCAGGCAAGTATTTCGTGCGCGGGCTGACGGCCGGCGCAGTCAAGGGGTAATCATGGCTACGCTCGAACTTCGCAATGTAAACAAGACCTACGGTACCGGCCTGCCGGACACCCTGAAGAACATCGAACTGTCGATCAAGGACGGTGAGTTCCTGATCCTCGTCGGGCCCTCGGGCTGCGGCAAGTCGACCCTGATGAACTGCATCGCCGGTCTGGAAACCATCACTGGCGGCGCGATCATGATCGGTGACCAGGACGTCAGCGGCATGAGCCCGAAAGATCGCGACATCGCCATGGTGTTCCAGTCCTACGCGCTGTACCCGACCATGAGCGTGCGCGAGAACATCGAGTTCGGTCTGAAAATCCGCAAGATGAGCCAGTCGGCGATCGACGAAGAAGTCGCCCGCGTGGCCAAGCTGCTGCAGATCGAGCACCTGCTCAATCGCAAGCCGGGCCAGCTCTCTGGCGGCCAGCAACAGCGCGTGGCGATGGGCCGTGCCCTGGCGCGTCGGCCGAAGATTTATCTGTTCGACGAACCGCTGTCCAACCTCGACGCCAAACTGCGTGTCGAGATGCGCACCGAAATGAAACTGATGCACCAGCGCCTGAAAACCACCACGGTCTACGTGACCCACGACCAGATCGAAGCGATGACCCTGGGCGACAAAGTGGCGGTGATGAAGGACGGGATCATCCAGCAGTTCGGTACGCCGAAAGAGATCTACAACGACCCGGCCAACCTGTTCGTCGCGAGCTTCATCGGTTCGCCGCCGATGAACTTCATCCCGCTGCGCCTGCAACGCAAGGACGGTCGTCTGGTGGCGCTGCTCGACAGCGGCCAGGCCCGTTGCGAATTGCCGATGGCGATGCAGGACGCCGGTCTCGAAGACCGCGAAGTGATCCTCGGCCTGCGCCCGGAGCAGATCGCGCTGGCCTACGGCGAGGGCAACGGCCTGCCGAGCATCAAGGCGGAAGTGCAGGTCACCGAGCCGACCGGTCCGGACACCCTGGTGTTCGTCAACCTCAACGACACCAAGGTCTGCTGCCGTCTGGCACCGGACGTGGCGCCGCAGGTGGGCGAAACCCTGACCCTGCAATTCGATCCGTCGAAAGTGCTGCTGTTCGACGCCAAGTCCGGTGAGCGCCTGGGGGTTGCAGGCCTGCCGAAAACCGAGTCGCACAGCGCCAACGTGGCCCAGTTCAAGGGTCGCTGATCTACAAATGCGGGAGCGGGCTCGCCCGTTTCCGCAGGGAGCACGCGGTGCGTGGCCTGTCGCGCGCCGCATCAGATGTAAACCGCGTTAGATAAGAAGAACAGTTAATAACAATAAAACGAGGATGTAGGGATGAAGAAGAACAACAACGCTCAGCGTATCGGTCAGTTGTCGGCGATTGCGGCAATGATGCTGGCCGGTAGCGTCCACGCGGCTGACGCGTTCAGCTCCGATTCGGAGTGGATGACCGGGGACTGGGGTGGCGAACGTACCAAGCTGATCGAGCAGGGTATCGACATCAAGATGGACTACGTCGGTGAAGTGGGCGGCAACCTTCACGGCGGTTTCAACGACGACAAGACTGCGCGTTACGCCGACCAGTTCGGTCTGGGCGTGGCGCTGGATCTGCAAAAACTGTGGGGCTGGGACAACACTCAGGCCAAGATCCAGTTCACCAACCGTAACGGCTACAACATTTCCAACGACCGTGTTGGCGATCCGCGTGCCGGCACCCTGAGCTCCTCGCAGGAAGTCTACGGTCGTGGCCACATGGTGCGTCTGACCCAGTTGTGGATCAAACACCAGTTCTTCGACAACAAGCTCGACATCAAGGCCGGTTACTTCGGCGAAGGCGAAGACTTCAACACCTTCCCGTGCGAGTTCCAGAACCTGGCGTTCTGCGGTTCGCAAGTGGGTAACTGGGCGACCAACATCTGGTACAACTGGCCGGTCAGCCAGGCGGCCATTCGCGTCAAGTACAACATCAACGACGAGCTCTACGCGCAGATCGGTGCGTACAACCAGAACCCGTCGCAACTGGAACACGGCAACGGCTTCAAGCTGAGCGGCAGCGGCACCAAAGGCACCGTGTTGCCAGTGGAGCTGGTCTGGTTGCCTAACCCGAACGGCCTGCCGGGCGAATACCGTGTCGGTTACTACAAAAGCACGGCCGATGCCGACGACGTTCGCGAAGACGTCAACGGTTTCGACGCGGCAACCACCGGTGACGCCTACCGCACCCACAGCAGCAAGCACGGTTACTGGTTCGTTGCACAGCAACAACTCACCAGCCACAACGGTGACAAGAGCCGTGGTCTGAACATTGCCGCCAACGCCACGTTCCACGACAAGGACACCAACTTCATCGACAACTACCAGTCCGTGATGTTTGTGTACAAAGGCCCGTTCGACGCACGTCCGAAAGATGACGTCGGTATCGGAGCGGCACGTATTCACGTCAACAATGACGTGAAGAAAAACGCCGAGCTGCTCAACGTCGCCAACGGTGTTTCGGACTACGACAATCCGGTGTTCTCGCCGATTCGTGAAACCGAATACAACTACGAGATCAACTACGGCTTCCACGTGACCAACTGGCTGACCGTACGCCCGAACCTGCAATACATCACTCATCCGGGCGGTGTGGATGAAGTGGATAACGCTTTGGTCGCTGGCCTGAAAATTCAGTCTACGTTCTAACGCGTCTGCGATAAGCTCCTCTCTATGTGCGCATATTTGCGGACAGCCCAGGCTGTCCGCTTTTTTTTGGAAAGGGGTGTCGCAGCCCATGAAAGTTAAATCTGGAACCGTGGCCCATGCATGAGCATCCGCTGCAACGCTTCTTCAAATCCTTGCGCGAACGACCGGTGTTCGCCTGGGAGCGCTATCAGATGCGCGATGTGCTGGTGATCGATCATCCGCTGTGTCAGGCGGTGTTCAGTCGCCAGGGCGCGCAATTGCTGCACTTTCAACCACGTGGGCAAAAGCCGTGGTTGTGGTGCGCGGCGAAGTGGCCGCATGTCGGCGCGATTCGCGGTGGCGTGCCGGTGTGCTGGCCGTGGTATGGCCGTCATCCGAGCGAAAACGCGTGGCCGTCTCACGGCTGGGCGCGACTGCTGGACTGGAAACTGCTCGATAGCAGCAGCGCCGAGGACGGCGTGCGCCTGCATTGGCAATTGCAGCTGTGCGACTGGCAGGTGGACCTACACGCGCACCTGGGCGAACGCATGGAATTGCGCCTGAGCACCGAGCATCAGGACGACATGCCGTGCCAGTTGAGCCAGGCTTTGCACGCTTACTGGCGTATTGGTGACGTGAGTGAGATAGCGCTGTCTGGGCTCGAAGGGGCGCAGGGTTACGACCAGTTGAACCGTGAGATTTGCCAGCAGGAAGGCGAGTTGCGGGTCGATGGTGGCTGTCAGCGCGTGTTCCAGCACGACGGCGAATTGCAGCTCAAGGATCACGCCTGGCAGCGCGAGTTGTGCATCGATACCGGTGACAGCGCGGACACCGTGGTGTGGCATCCGGGTGCGCGGCCGTTACTGGGCGTGAGCTGGGATGAGATTTCGGAATTTGTCTGTGTTGAAGCGGCGGCGGGCGGGACTGACAGCCTGCATCTGGCGCCGGGGGAGAAGGCGCATTTGAGTTTGCAGGCTTGGGCTGGGGCCTAGCGATGATCGTTCCCATGCTCTGCGTGGGAATGCTTCTAGGGACGCTCCGCGTCCAGTGACGCGGAGCGTCACGGGCTGCATTCCCACGCGGAGCGTGGGAACGATCAACGGGCTAGGGTGAGGGGCTTCGGATCTTCAGTTGAACTCGTCACCCACCGGATACCGGCTAGCATTCAAGCTCTCTTTGATCTTGCGCAAATGCGGCTGGAAATCCACTCCGCGACGCAATGTCATCCCCGTCGCCAGTACATCCAGCACGGTCAACTGAATGATCCGCGAAGTCATCGGCATATAGATGTCGGTGTCTTCCGGCAGCGGAATATTCAGGCTCAGCGTACTGGCCTTGGCCAGCGGCGAATTCTCTGCCGTCAGGCCCAGCACCGAAGCGCCGTTCTCGCGGGCGATGCGCGCCACTTCCACCAGTTCGCGGGTGCGGCCCGTGTAGGAAATGATCACGAACAGCTCGCCGGTGTGCGCCACCGAAGCAATCATCCGTTGCATCAGCACATCGGCGTGGGCAGTGACTGCCAGGTTAAAGCGGAAGAACTTGTGCTGCGCATCCAGCGCCACCGGAGCCGAAGCACCGAGGCCGAAGAAGTGAATCTGCCGGGCCTGGATCAACAGGTCGACGGCGCGGCTGATCAGGTTCGGGTCCAGCGCCTGGCACGCGCTGTCCAGGGATGCGATTGCACTGCCGAAAATCTTCTGCGTATAGGCCTCGGGATTGTCGTCGGCTTCAACTGCACGGCTGACATACGCCGCGCCGCTGGCCAGGCTCTGGGCCAGTTGCAGCTTGAGTTCGGGGTAGCCGCTGACGCCGAATGAACGGCAGAAACGGTTGACCGTCGGTTCACTGACCGACGCCGCCTGGGCGAGGGCGGCGATGCTGAAGCGGGTGGCCTGCTGTGGGTTGAGCAGGATCACTTCGGCGACTTTGCGTTCGGCCTTGTTCAGCTCTTCAAGGCGACTCTGGATCTGTTCCAGTAAATTTCGCACGCGGTCCATAAGAATTCCTAGATTCACCGGCGCCGATAAGCGCGCGGCTATGCAAATTGGGCCTTTGATGTGGCCCGTGACGGTGGCCTATCCTACTGATGGCTCCGATCGACCACCACTCGGAATCTGTATTTTGCGAAAATGTTGTGGTTATTACTACATTTTCCCTTGAGTGATGCCTTGAAAAAAGGTATTTGTAGCTTAACTTGATAAAAGAACAAACATCATGCCTTCGATTACGGTTGAACCGTGCACCTTCGCCTTGTTCGGCGCCTTGGGCGATCTGGCCCTGCGCAAGCTGTTTCCTGCCCTTTATCACCTTGATGGCGCCGGCCTGCTGCACGAGGACACGCGCATTATCGCACTGGCCCGTGAGGCGGGCACCGAGCAGCAGCACCTGGCGTTCATCGCCGCCGAGCTGCGTCGTTACGTGGGCAAGGAACTGGACGAGGCCGTGGCCGAGCGCTTTCTGGCGCGTCTGACCTACCTGCACGTCGACTTCCTCAAGGCTGAAGATTATGTGGCGCTGGCCGAACTGGCCGGCAGCACGCAACGCATGATTGCCTACTTCGCCACCCCGGCGGCGGTGTACGGCGCGATCTGCGAGAACCTGGCGAACGTCGGTCTGGCGGAAAACACCCGCGTGGTGCTGGAAAAGCCGATCGGCTCCGACCTGGAATCCTCGCGCAAGGTCAACGACGCCGTGGCGCAGTTCTTCCCGGAGAACCGCACCTACCGCATCGACCACTACCTGGGCAAAGAAACCGTTCAGAACCTGATCGCCTTGCGTTTCGCCAACAGCCTGTTCGAAACCCAGTGGAACCAGAACTACATCTCCCACGTGGAAATCACCGTGGCCGAGAAAGTCGGTATCGAAGGCCGCTGGGGTTACTTCGACAAGGCCGGTCAGCTGCGGGACATGATCCAGAACCACCTGCTGCAACTGCTCTGCCTGATCGCCATGGACCCGCCGGCCGACCTGTCTGCTGACAGCATCCGCGACGAGAAGGTCAAGGTGCTCAAGGCCCTGGCGCCGATCAGCCCGGAAGGCCTGACCACGCAAGTGGTGCGCGGCCAGTACATCGCCGGGCACAGCGAAGGCAAGTCCGTGCCAGGCTACCTCGAAGAGCCGAATTCCAACGCCCAGAGCGACACCGAAACCTTCGTTGCCCTGCGTGCCGACATCCGCAACTGGCGCTGGGCCGGCGTGCCGTTCTACCTGCGTACCGGCAAGCGCATGCCGCAGAAACTGTCGCAGATCGTCATCCACTTCAAGGAACCGTCTCACTACATCTTCGCCCCCGAGCAGCGCCTGCAGATCAGCAACAAACTGATCATCCGCTTGCAACCGGACGAAGGCATTTCCTTGCGCGTGATGACCAAGGAGCAAGGCCTGGACAAGGGCATGCAACTGCGCAGCGGCCCGCTGCAACTGAATTTTTCCGACACCTGGCGCAGCGCTCGGATCCCCGATGCCTACGAGCGGTTGTTGCTGGAAGTGATGAACGGCAATCAGAACCTGTTTGTCCGTAAAGATGAAATCGAAGCCGCGTGGAAATGGTGTGACCAGCTGATCGCCGGGTGGAAAAAATCCGGTGACGCGCCCAAGCCGTATGCGGCCGGGTCGTGGGGGCCGATGAGCTCCATTGCATTGATCACGCGGGACGGGAGGTCGTGGTATGGCGATATCTGATGTGAAACTGCCCGAGGGCGTGAATGCCCGCGAATTCAAGAGCCCGGTGCTGCTCGCCGAAGGCCTGGCGCTGAATGTCGCCAAGCAATTGAGCGAAGCGCTGGCGGCACGTGGCAATGCGGTGCTGGTGGTGTCCGGCGGTCGTAGCCCGGTGGCGTTTTTCCAGCACCTGGCCAAGCAGGAACTGGACTGGTCGAAGGTCGTCGTGACCCTGGCCGACGAGCGCTGGGTACCGGTCGAACACGCCGACAGCAACGCCGGTCTGCTCAAGCAATATCTGCTCAAGGGCCCGGCGGCCAAGGCGCAGTTCCTCAGCCTTTACAGCGCGGCGGTCAACGTCGAGCAGGCTGCGGAGCAGGCCGATCGTTTGCTCGCCGAGTTGCCGCCCATCGACGTGCTGGTGCTGGGCATGGGCGATGACGGTCACACCGCGTCGCTGTTCCCGGACAGCCCGAACCTGGCCGAAGCCCTGCAAGCCGACGGCACCCGTCGCTGCTGGCCGATGCTGGCGCCCAGCGTGCCGCGTCAGCGCCTGACCATGAGCCGCGCACTGCTGGCCTCGGCCCGGCACAAGATTCTGTCGATTTCCGGTCAGTCGAAACTGACCACCCTGAATGCCGCACTGGCATCCAACGACGTCGCCGCCATGCCGGTTCGCGCGTTTCTGCAACCTACGTTAGAGATTTACTGGTGCCCATGAGCCAAGGAACAGCCGCTATGACAATTCCATCCCCGACCGTTTCCATGGCGGACAAAGTTGCCCTGATCGACAGCCTCTGCGCCAAGGCGCGGATCCTGCCGGTGATCACCATCGCCCGCGAACAGGACGTGCTGCCGCTGGCCGACGCCCTGGCCGCCGGTGGTCTGACCGCGCTGGAAGTGACCCTGCGTTCGCAGTTCGGCCTCAAGGCGATCCAGATCCTGCGCGAACAGCGTCCGGAACTGGTGACCGGTGCCGGCACCGTACTCGACCGCAACATGCTGGCCGCGGCTGAAGCCGCCGGTTCGCAATTCATCGTCACTCCGGGCATCACCCGCGACCTGCTGGAAGCCAGCGTCGAAAGCCCGATCCCGCTGCTGCCGGGTATCAGCAATGCCTCCGGCATCATGGAGGGCTATGGCCTGGGTTATCGCCGCTTCAAGCTGTTCCCGGCTGAAGTCAGCGGTGGCGTGGCGGCAATCAAGGCCCTTGGCGGCCCGTTCGGCGAAGTGAAATTCTGCCCGACCGGCGGCGTCGGCCCTGCCAACATCAAGAGCTACATGGCGCTGAAAAACGTCATGTGCGTGGGCGGTAGCTGGATGCTCGATCCTGAGTGGATCAAGAACGGCGACTGGGCCCGCATTCAGGAATGCACCGCCGAGGCGTTGGCGCTGCTGGACTGATCTTCAACTGACACTTCGTTGTGTGTTCTACGGCTTTACGGTGCGCTTGGTCGGTGCACCGTTTTTTTTTTGCCCGCAAAAAACTTCGTTATCTCGAGATACGTTATCTGGAGATACGTTATTTGGAGATACATAGTTACCGCACCTGGCTTTGCGTGTGGCGTTAACCTGCGTTCATCTTAAGGAAGAGAGAACGCGTCATGGATAACCAGCCTTCAGCTCCATCGGTTTATCAACTGGCCCCCGAGCAAGTCGCCGGGCCGTATTTCCGCAATCCCAAACTGCTGCGCCGCAACATCAGCGAAGGCGCAGAAGGCCTGCCGCTGCTGCTGCGCCTGACCATCGTCGATGCCATGACCGCCGAGCCGGTCAGCGGTGCGCTGGTGGATATCTGGCACTGCAACGCACGTGGCGCGTATTCCGGCTGGAGCCGGATCAATCCGGACGTGGAAGTCGACGTCGAGGACATCGGCTCGATCCCGCGAACCGACGACGACACCTACCTGCGCGGCGGCCAGTTCAGCGACCACAAGGGCAGGGTGCGCTTCACCACGATCTACCCGGGTTTCTATGCCGGGCGTGCTCTGCATGTTCACGTGGCGGTGCGTATCGTCGCCGGCAACGAGTACCTGGAGGAGCGCAATGTGGCCTGGGTCGGGCAGCTGTATTTTCCGGAGGTTGTTTCTCGCGGCGTGCTCAATGCCAAGGCCTATCGCGGGCGCAGTTCGCTGCCGGTGTGCAACGCCGACGATGCCTACTACGCCAACATGGGCGGCGAAGAGTCGACCCTGACGGTGTGGCCGATCGGCCGCGATTCACACGAGGACGGTTACTTCGGCCACCTCACGATCGGCATCGACACCTTTGCGGTGTCGTCGCAGATCAAGCCCGAGGACTTCGACAAGTACACGGTTTAACGCAGTTCGTTCAGCGCCAGAATCAGCGACTGAATTTCCGCCGCCGTCGTGGTCAGCGACGGCGTGATACGGATGCACGGCCCACAAGCCGCGCCGTTGCGCACCACGGTGAACAGGTTGTAGTCGTTGAGCAGGCGTTCGACCATCGCCTGCTGGTCGGCATGACGGGTAAAGCGCAGGGAGGTGATGCCGCAATACAGGCGCGGATCGTCCGGGGTCGTGACTTCGATGCCCGGCAGATTGCGCACGGCGCTCACCCACAGGTTGCGCAGGTAATTCACCCGCGCGCCTTTGGCTGCCGCGCCACCCAGTGAGCGGTGTTCCTCTAACACCAACGGCAGGGTCATCAACGCCGGAATGTTCGGCGTGCTGTAAGGCGTGCGCGAACGGATGTCGCCAGCCGAAAAATGCATCTCGCCCATGTCCGGATCGATGTCGGCCAGGCGCTGTGGAGCGATGTAGATAAAGCCGAGGGTCAGCGGCGAGCCGATCCACTTGTGCAGGTTGTACCCGGCGAAGGCGATGCCGAGCGCTTCCAGGTCGAACTCGATCTGGCCAAGGGCATGGGCGCCATCAAGGATGATATCGACGCCGTGTTCCTTGGCCAGCGCGGCAATGGCCTGCACCGGCATCACCAGACCTGTGCGATGGGTGACGTGGGTCAGGGCCATCAGCTTGAGCTTCGGATAGCGGATGAAGGCTTCGCGGTAAGTGGCCAGCAGGCTGTCGAAGGTGGCGGGGTAGGCGTGCTCGATCTCGATCACCTCGACCCCGCGATGCTTTGCCAGCCAGCGCATGGCGCCCTTGACCGTGTCGTACTCCAGATCGCAGATCAGCACCTGATCGCCAGGCTGCAGGCGGTTGTAGTTGCGGATCAGCGATTGCAGGCCGGCAGTGGCGTTGTGAGTGAAGGCCACGCTTTGCGCGCGGACGCCGATCAGCTCGGCCAGTTGCGCGCGGATGTCGAGGCTGTCGTGCTGTTCGAAACGCTGGCGCACGTAAATCGAGTTGCTGTTGTTGATCAGCTCGATGTTGCGCTGGTACTCCTCGACCACGGTGCGCGACATGCGACCGAAGTAACCGTTCTCCAGATTCACGGGGCCGGGGTGGCGGTCGTAACGGTCGGCGAAGGTTTGCCAGAAGGCTTCGTCTCGGGCGCGGCGGGTGTTATCGGGCATGGTCGACTCGACTCGGATCAGGGTGACGCCTCAGTGGCGCGGGGCAGGCTTGCCGTGTTTGGCGCGCAGCGGTTCGAGCAGTTCCGACAGGCCGTTGTGATCGATTTCCTGCATCAGGGCCAACAGGCCGCCCAGTTCGCCATGGGGAAATCCTTCCCGGGCGAACCAGTTCAGGTACGGGCCCGGCAGGTCGGCAATGATCCGGCCCTTGTACTTGCCGAAAGGCATTTCGCGGGTGATCAGCAGTTCGAGCTTTTCAGGGTTCATCGTTGGAATCGTCTGGCTTTGAAAACACTTCGGAAAATACAGGCATTCTGCATGCAGGCCAAATGACAGATCATGCAAATAACAGGCATACAGATTCTCGTTGTATTTGTAAGTTATTGAAAATCAAAGATTAAATTCTTTGCTGGAAGCTGGCACGACCACTGCAACACTCCTTGCATCTTTCACCCACGCAAGGAATTGAAAAATGACTGACATGAATAAAGAAGCCATCTCCGTCCTCAACGACCTGATCGAAACCAGCAAGGACGGTCAGGAAGGCTTCAAGACCTGCGCTGAAGACATCAAGCATCCAGAGCTGAAAACCCTGTTCGTGAAACGCTCCGCCGATTGCGCAACCGCTGCGGCCGAGCTGCAAGCTGCCGTGCGTTCGATGGGTGGCGATCCGGAAACTTCGACCAGTGTCAGCGGTGATCTGCACCGTCGTTGGGTCGACGTCAAAGCGATGTTCACCGGCAAGGACGAAGAAGCGGTGCTCAACGAAGCCGAGCGCGGTGAAGACCATGCCCTGAAGGCTTATCGTGAAGCGATCGAGAAGATCAACAAGCACAACCTGGTCGGCATTCGTGATCTGGTCGAACGCCAGTACCACGGCGTGCAACGCAATCATGATCAGGTGAAAGCGCTGCGTAACCAGGCTCGCGCACGCTCGTAAGCGTTCGAAGCCCACAAAAAACGCCAGCTAGTCTGGCGTTTTTTTGTGTCCGGATTTAACCGAGGACGATCAGCCGATGCTGATGGCCGGCAACGTCGGCAGGGTAACGGTCTGTTGCTTGCGCGGCGCCAAAATCTCGGCCTCGCCGTCCACCACCAGCTCATCGCGCTGGTTGAATACGCGAGTGGCGATGCGCACGCGGAATTTCGGCAGTTTCTCGAGGATTTCCAGGCGCACGGTCAGGGTGTCGCCGATCTTCACCGGCTTCTGGAAACTCATCTGCTGGCCGATATAAATAGTGCCCGGCCCAGGCAGCTCGCAGGCTACTGCGGCACTGATCAGCGCGCCGCTGAACATGCCGTGGGCGATGCGTTCCTTGAACATGCTGGCGGCGGCGAACTCGGCGTCCAGGTGCACCGGGTTGTGGTCGCCGGACATCGCGGCGAACAGCTGAATGTCGCGTTCCTCGACAGTCTTGCTGTAGCTCGCGGTCTGGCCCACTTCGAGGGCTTCGTAAGGGATGTTGGTAACCTGGGTCATGGGTCTGAATTCCTGTGACGGATGAAATGAATCCACAAAAAATTATTCGCTGCGGTGCGGCCGGCGATGGCTCAGGGCCTGGTCGATCCAGACCAGCACATCGGCGGTCACTTCGTCGCGGTTGCTCTCGTTGAACAATTCGTGCCGCGCCTGCGGGTAGATCTTCAGTTGCAGGTTCTGGCTGCCGGCCGCGCGCAAGGCGTTGGCCAGATCAGTCAGACGCTTGCCTTCGCTCACCGGATCACATTCGCCGCCGATCACCAGCAGCGGCAGGCCCGGATCGATCTGGGCGAGATTGGACGCTTTGCTGATTTGCTGCAACCCGCCGAGCAGGTCGATCCACAGTTGATTGGTGCAGCGAAAGCCACACAGCGGGTCGGTGGCGTACTTGTCGACCTCGGCCGGGTCGCGACTCAGCCAGTCAAACGCGGTGCGCGCCGGTTTGAATTTATTGTTGAACGAGCCGAACGACAGCCACTCGATCAGTGCGCTGCGACCCTTGGCGCCCTGGCGCAGCTTTTCAAACCGGGCGATCTGCCGGGCCGCGCGATACAGCGCAACCGGCTGGAAATTCGAGCCACTGAGAATCGCGCCATGCAGGCTGGCGCTGTGATGCAGCAGATAAGCCTGGGCGATGTAGCTGCCCATGCTGTGCCCGAGCAGCACGATCGGCACCCCCGGATGGCGCTGGCCGATGTGCTGGTTGAGGCTGGCCAGATCACCGACCACCTTGCACCAGCCATCGTCATCGGCGAAATGCCCCAGCGTCCCATGATCGGCGGTTTTGCCATGGCCGCGCTGGTCGGGCGCGTACACGCCGTAGCCTTCAGCACAGAATGCTTCTGCCAGCCTTGCATAGCGGGCACTGTGTTCTGCCATGCCGTGGGCCAGCAGAATCACCGCCTTCAGCGGCGCGTTCGGCAGCCACAGGTTGACGTAGAGGCGGCTGCGGTCACTCGCGTCCAGCCAGAAGGTGTCGTGGATCATGGCGATTCCTTTTGCGGCCTGTTTTGCTGAAGCGTCTTGCAGAGGTTGCATTGTATAGCGCGTCCGATCAGCTCACGCCACGGCAGGAAGATTCACACGATCAATGACGACCTTGCCCATATTTGCCTGATTGACCATAGCTGCTAGTGTCCGTGAAGCCCCGCTTTTTGCTCTCGGCTTTTTCAGGGACAGAAAGAAATGACAGCGAAGCGGCCCCGGATCGGCTCAGGTAAAGAGGACAAGAACAATGCAACCTGATTTCTGGAATGACAAACGCCCGGCGGGCGTACCCCTGGACATCGACGCGGGTGAATTCAAGTCGGTGATCGAGGTGTTCGAGCGTTCCTGCAAGAAATTCGCTGATCGCCCGGCGTTCAGCAACATGGGCGTGACCCTGACCTACGCCGAGCTGGAGCGCCAGAGCGCCGCGTTCGCCGGTTATCTGCAAGCCCACACCGATCTGGTGCCGGGGGATCGCATCGCGGTGCAGATGCCCAACGTCCTGCATTATCCGATTGCCGTGTTCGGTGCGTTGCGTGCCGGGCTGATCGTGGTCAACACCAACCCGCTGTACACCGCGCGGGAGATGCGTCACCAGTTCAAGGATTCCGGCGCCCGGGCGCTGGTGTACCTGAACATGTTCGGCCAGAAGGTCCAGGAAGTGCTGCCGGACACTGACATCCAGTATCTGATCGAAGCGAAGATGGGCGACCTGATGCCAACCGCCAAAGGCTGGCTGGTCAACACCGTGGTCAGCAAAGTGAAGAAAATGGTCCCGGCTTATTCGCTGCCCCAGGCGATTTCCTTCAAGAGTGCGCTGCGCATGGGCCGGGGCCTGGGCATCAAGCCGTTGAAGGTCGGCCTGGACGACATCGCCGTACTGCAATACACCGGCGGCACCACCGGCCTGGCCAAGGGCGCGATGCTCACCCACGGCAATCTGGTGGCGAACATGCAGCAGGTTCGCGCCTGTCTCGGTCAGTTCGGCAGCGACGGCCAGCCGCTGCTGCGCGAAGGGCAGGAGGTGATGATCGCGCCGCTGCCGCTGTACCACATATATGCCTTCACCGCGAATTGCATGTGCATGATGGTGTCGGGCAACCACAACGTATTGATCACCAACCCGCGTGACATCGGCGGCTTCATCAAGGAGCTGAAGAACTGGAAGTTCTCGGCGCTGCTGGGGCTCAACACGCTATTTGTCGCGCTGATGGATCATCCGGACTTCAAGACTCTGGATTTCTCTACGCTCAAGCTCACCAACTCCGGCGGCACCGCGCTGGTCAAGGCCACCGCCGAGCGCTGGGAGCAGATCACCGGTTGCCGCATCACCGAAGGCTACGGCCTGACCGAAACCTCGCCGGTGGCCTGCACCAACCCGTACGGCGAGCTGTCGCGGATCGGCACGGTCGGCCTGCCGGTACCGGGCACCCGGTTGAAAGTCATCAATGACGACGGCGTCGAACAGCCTCTGGGTGAGCGTGGCGAGCTGTGCATCAAGGGCCCGCAGATCATGAAGGGCTACTGGCAGAAACCCGAGGCGACGGCCGAGGTGCTGGATGCCGAGGGCTGGTTCAAGTCCGGCGACATCGCGGTGATCGATCCGGACGGTTTCGTACGCATCGTCGATCGCAAGAAGGACATGATCATCGTCTCCGGTTTCAACGTGTACCCGAACGAAATCGAAGACGTGGTGATGGCTCACCCGAAAGTCGCCAACTGCGCGGTGATCGGTGTGCCGGACGAGCGTTCCGGGGAAGCGGTGAAGCTGTTTGTGGTGGCGCGGGAAACCGGCGTGAGCCTGGAAGAGCTGAAGGCTTACTGCAAAGAGAATTTCACGGCGTACAAGGTGCCGAAACACATCGTGCTGCGTGAGTCGTTGCCGATGACGCCTGTCGGGAAAATCCTGCGCAGAGAGTTGCGCGACATCGCTTAAAAGAACTGCGCTTCGCGCAATCGCGAGCAGGCTCGCTCCCACAGGGTCATCGATGATCCTGTGGGAGCGAGCCTGCTCGCGATTTTTTGTTTACAGACCCTGAAAACCGGGACTTTCAAGGTGTTATAGGATTTTTGCTCTAAAATGACTGCCAGTAGTTCTTGAGTCATGAAAATGACTGTAGGGGCCGCTTTTGGCTCTAGTCGACCCTTGGCAAAGCTGCTACTCTCGGCGCGCTTTGTGACTTCTCGGCCTTGTAAAAAGCCAGACTCACCAATAAACAAACACCAATAATAATCGCATCAAATGCGGTGCTGAATTCGCGTTGCTGAGGAGTGGGCTTCCATGATCGAAGACTTTTGGAAGGATAAGTACCCCGCTGGAATTGCTGCCGACATCAATCCAGACGAGTACCCGAATATTCAGGCAGTGTTGAAGCAATCCTGCCAACGCTTCGCCGACAAACCGGCGTTCAGCAACCTGGGCAAGACCATCACTTACGGTGAACTGTACGAATTGTCCGGTGCGTTTGCCGCTTATCTGCAACAGCATACCGATTTGCAGCCCGGTGATCGAATCGCCGTGCAACTGCCCAACGTGTTGCAGTACCCGGTCGCCGTCTTCGGTGCCATTCGCGCCGGGCTGATCGTGGTCAACACCAACCCGCTGTACACCGCGCGGGAAATGGAACACCAATTCAACGACTCCGGTGCCAAGGCGCTGGTGTGCCTGGCGAACATGGCGCACCTGGCCGAAGCCGTGGTGCCGAAAACCGGCGTCAAACACGTCATCGTCACCGAAGTCGCCGACCTGCTGCCGCCGATCAAGCGCCTGCTGATCAACAGCGTCATCAAGTACGTGAAAAAAATGGTTCCGGCCTATCACCTGCCAAAAGCCGTCAAGTTCAACGACGTGCTGAGCAAGGGCCAGGGTCAGCCGGTCGCCGAAGCCAACCCGGACAGCGGCGATGTTGCGGTGCTGCAATACACCGGCGGCACCACCGGCGTAGCCAAGGGCGCGATGCTCACCCATCGCAACCTCGTTGCCAACATGCTGCAGTGCAAGGCGCTGATGGGCTCCAACCTCAATGAAGGTTGCGAGATCCTGATCACCCCGCTGCCGCTGTACCACATCTATGCGTTCACCTTTCATTGCATGGCGATGATGCTGATCGGCAACCACAACATCCTGATCAGCAACCCGCGCGACCTGCCGGCGATGGTCAAGGAACTGTCGAAGTGGAAGTTCAGCGGCTTCGTCGGCCTCAACACGCTGTTCGTGGCCCTGTGCAACAACGAAGGTTTCCGCAAGCTGGATTTCTCGGCGCTGAAAGTCACCCTGTCCGGCGGCATGGCCCTGCAACTGGCAGCAGCCGAGCGCTGGAAAGCGGTCACCGGTTGCCCGATCTGCGAAGGTTACGGCATGACCGAAACCAGCCCGGTGGCCACGGTCAACCCGATCCAGAACATCCAGATCGGCACCATCGGCATTCCGGTGCCGTCGACCCTGTGCAAAGTCATCGACGATGCCGGTGTCGAGCAGCCGCTGGGCGAAATCGGCGAACTGTGCGTCAAGGGCCCGCAAGTGATGAAGGGCTACTGGCAGCGTCAGGAAGCCACCGACGAAATGCTCGACAGCGAAGGCTGGCTGAAAACCGGTGACATCGCGCTGATCCAGCCGGACGGCTACATGCGCATCGTCGATCGCAAGAAAGACATGATTCTGGTCTCCGGTTTCAACGTCTACCCGAACGAACTGGAAGACGTGCTGGCGGCCCTGCCGGGCGTGTTGCAGTGCGCGGCCATCGGCATTCCGGACGAGAAATCCGGCGAGGCGATCAAGATCTTCATCGTCGCCAAACCGGGCGTCACCCTGACCAAGGAACAGGTGATGGAGCACATGCGCGCCAACGTCACCGGCTACAAGGTGCCGCGTTCAGTGGAGTTCCGCGATGCGCTGCCGACCACCAACGTCGGCAAGATCCTGCGCCGCGAACTGCGCGACGAAGAGCTGAAGAAGATCAAGGCGAAAAGCGCCGCGTAAAACAAAAAGCCCCGCAGATGCGGGGCTTTTTGTTGGTTTACCGCTTGATCGTTCCCACGCTCTGCGTGGTAACGCATCCCGGGACGCTCTGCGTCCCTGCCGTGCTGGACGCGGAGCGTCCGGGGCGGCATTCCCACGCAGAGCGTGGGAACGATCAGCGTGAGTGTCTTATTGGCGGAACGGCGCGAAGTTCACATTGGTGCCCGCCGGGCGCATGTCCTGCAGGTACGAGTCCTTGTCGGCGCTCAGTTCCAGGCTCAGGGCAGCCTTGCGCTTGCCTTCGTTACGGATCACCAGGCCTTCGAGTTTTTCGCGCAGGAACACGGTCGGCACTTTCAGGTGCAGCAGTTCGTCGGTGGCCGGGGTGTGCATCAACAGGTGAATCCACTCGTACTGACCGATCGCCAGGCGCGACACCGGCAAGTCGAACCACCAGATGTTGCGGTTGCGGTTCAGTTCGGCGAAGTGGCAGTTGTTGGTGCCGAGCACGGCACCGCCCAGTTCCTGGTTGCGACGGGCGATGGCCTGCTTTTTATCGAGTTTCATAACATTCCTGCGGGATCGGTTCTGTGGCGCGTGGCGCCCTTATGGTGGGCATTCTCGGGGGTACGGTCGCAAACATAAAGCCCAACCTGCACGTCGCGACGAAATGAAGCCGTGAAAATAAATGAAACTTGGCGCAAACCGGGCCAGTCAATCATTACGTACTGACTTTCCCCGTTAATGTTCCAAGGAGAATCACCATGGGTAGCACGAGCGATAAAGTGAAAGGCATGGCCAACGAAGCCGTCGGCAACATCAAGCAAGGTGTCGGCAAAGCCACCGACAACACCAAACTGCAGGCCGAAGGTAAAGTGCAAGAGAAGAAAGGCGAGGCCCAGCAAGCGGTGGGCAAAGCCAAGGACGCGGTCAAGAAAGGCGTCGACAAGGCTTGATAGAGCCTTGAACGAAACAACGAAGCGGCCATCCAAGGATGGCCGTTTTCGTGTCCCGTTCATATGCGGTCACGGATCACAGTGTTTCAAAGTCGCCAAGTAAGCTACTTTGATGAGAGAAAAACGGCCCCTGAGTCGCCACGACTTCAACCTGTTTTGCGGCGAAAGGAGACGCGAATGATTTTTCCGGACATGAAAGGTCTGCCCCTGCACCGGGTGATGGTGCGCACGGTCACTGAATTCGTCGACGACGAGATGTCGACCTATGCCTCGGCACTGGCCTACCAGATGCTGTTCTCGCTGTTCCCGTTCATTCTGTTTCTGATTGCCCTGATCGGTTTCCTGCACCTGCCGGACTTCTTCTCCTGGCTGCGCCTGCAATCGGAGCTGGTGTTGCCGCCCCAGGCGCTGGAACAGGTCAACCCGGTGATCGATCAACTGCAGCAGTCCAAGGGCGGCCTACTTTCGGTGGGTATCGTCATCGCCCTGTACACCGCGTCCGCCGGTGTGCGCCTGATGATGAGCGCGATGAACGCCGCCTACGACGTGGTCGAGGGCCGGCCCCTGTGGAAGCGCTTCCCGCTGTCGATCATCTACACCGTCGGCATCGCTGGCATGTTGCTGGTGGCCGCGGCGCTGATGGTGCTCGGCCCGCAGGTGATGGGCTGGATCGCCGCGCAGGTCGGGCTGGAAGAAGTCATCGTCACCTTGTGGACCATCGCCCGCTGGCCAGTGATCGTGATCCTGATGATGGTGGCCGTGGCGCTGATCTATTACGTGATGCCCGACGTCAAACAGGAGTTCCGCTTCATCACCCCGGGCTCGGTGCTGGCGGTGGTGGTGTGGATCATCGCGTCCCTGGGGTTCGCGTTCTACGTCAAGACCTTCGCCAACTACAACGCCATGTATGGCAGCATCGGTGCGATCATCGTGCTGTTGCTGTATTTCTACATTTCCGCCGCCGTGTTGTTGCTCGGCGCAGAGATGAATGCGGTGATCGAACACATGTCCAGCGAGGGCAAGGATCCGGGCGAGAAGGTCCCCGGCGAACTCGATGAACATCCCAAACAACACGTTTCCGGCCTCGGGCGCGATCACTCGCTCAAGCCGAACACTGACGAAGCCTGATCATGATCCGTGAAATCCTGAAGATGGGCGACGAACGCCTGCTGCGCATCGCTCCGCCAGTGCCCGCCGAAATGCTCGACAGCCCGGAACTGTGGCAACTGATCGACGACATGTTCCAGACCATGGAAAGCGTCGGCGGCGTCGGCCTGGCCGCGCCGCAGATCGGCGTTGATCTGCAACTGGTGATCTTCGGCTTCGAGCACAGCGAGCGTTACCCGGACGCCGAAGCGGTGCCGCAGACGATCCTGATCAACCCGCTGATCACGCCGCTCAGCCCGCTGATGGAAGAGGGCTTCGAAGGTTGCCTGTCGGTGCCCGGCCTGCGGGGCGCGGTGGATCGCTACCAGCAGATCCGCTACGAAGGCGTCGACCCCAAGGGCGAGCCGATTGTGCGTGTGGCCTCGGGGTTCCATGCGCGGGTGGTGCAGCATGAGTGCGATCACCTGATTGGGCGCCTGTACCCGTCGCGCATTACCGATTTCAGCAAGTTCGGTTTCACCGAGGTGATGTTTCCGGACCTCGATCCCAACGCTGACGACTGAACCTGTGGGAGCGAGCTTGCTCGCGATAGCGCAATGTCAGTCAATTTATTCGCAGCTGATGGACCGCATTCGCGAGCAAGCTCGCTCCCACAGGGGATCACCGGCGTTCAAAAAGCTCCATGGCAATCATCGGTTTGCTCCGCGCATAACGGCTCAAGCGCTCGGCCATCGCCTGGGGCAGGGCGGGGTCGAAGGTGAATCCGCGTCGCTCGTAGAAACCACGCAAGTCCGGGTGGCAGAACAACCACACCGGCGCCTCGACGCTCTTCACCGCTTCGGCAATCAACTGCGCAGCGATGCCTTGCTCTCGGCACGCCGGATCAACAAACAGCCCGGTCAGCCAATGCCCGCCGAACACCGGCCGCAGACACAATGCCGCCACGATTTCCTCCCGCCGCGCCACCCACAATTGCGCCTCGCGCACCGCTTTCATTGACGATTGATGCTGGCGGTAGAACTTGTTCATCAGGGGCCAGGACAGGTCGTCGAGCTGGCTGAAACGGATGTCGGTCATGAATCGGACTGCCGGTGCAAAAGCCGCGGATTATAAAACAACGTGCCCGCCGGGATAGGTGTATACCTGATCTCACATCCCCTCTGATTGGAGTACGCATCATGTCCAAAGGTATGGATTCGAAGAAAGCCGCGAAGAAGAAACCGGCCAAGACCGCCATCGAGAAACGCCACGAAAAAAGGGCGAAGAAAGTCGATATTTTTGGCCATTAATCACGCCGTTCGGGAGCCCGGATTCGGGCTCCCGCCTTGTCCTTGAAATCAGCGTCCTTGAAAACCCCGCAAAAATAATCTGCAAGATTTCCCGTTGGTGTTGCACAGAACGATCAGACCTTCGTTCCGAGCCACGCCATGCCCCATTATTTCGACGATGCCCATCGCCAACAGATCGAAACCCTGCGCCAGCGCTTCACCGCCCGCACCGAGTGGCCGACCTGGCTGCTGCTGATCGGCGTGTACGGCGGCTGGTTCGCGATTGTGCTGGGCAGCGAACGGCTCGGCGTCTGGTGGAGCACGCTGCTGCTGATTCCGTTGCTGGTGCTGTGGCTGTCGGTGCAGCACGAATTACTCCACGGTCATCCGACGCGCTGGACCTTCGTCAACAAAGTCCTCGGCTATGCGCCATTCGCGGTGTGGTATCCGTACACGCTCTATCGCGACAGCCATTTGCAGCACCATCGCGACGAAGACCTGACGATTCCCGGCGTCGATCCCGAAAGCCGTTACCTGAGTGCCGAACGCTGGCAGAGCAGTTCGCTGTTCGAGCGTAGCCTGCACTGGCTGAACAAGACCGTATTGGGCCGCTTCATTCTTGGCGCGCCGCTGGCGTTGCTGGCGCTGGCCGGTGAAGAGTTGCAACGTCTGAAAAACGGCGAGCGTCAGGCCTGGCTGATGTGGCTGACCCACGGCGCCCTGACCGTGCTGATGCTGTTTTTCATCGCCCGCTACAGCGTGTTGCCGATCTGGCATTACCTGTTTCTGATCAGCGTGCCGGCGCTGTCGATTGCGATGGTTCGCTCTTACTATGAACACCGGCCGCACACGCAACCGGAGCAGCGCACGGTGCTCAACGAAGCCGGATGGCCGTGGCGCTGGTTGTTCCTGAACCTGAATTTCCATCTGGTGCATCACGATTTGCCGAAGCTTTCGTGGTACGACTTGCCCGAGGCCTACCGCATGCGCCGGGAGCAATGGGTGGCGCGCAGCGGCGGATTTCTGGTGCAAGGTTATGGGCAATTGTGGCGCCAGCACGGCATCAAGCCGATCGACAGCCCGCAGCATCCGTTTATTTGAGGCCACCATGACGTCAGGTTACGCAGAGCTGTTGATGTACATCGCCCCCGAGCCGATCCGCGCGGCGAACGAGCAGTGGCTGGCGCGGATCCTCGAACACCTCGGCCGTTCGCGGCTCGATGCCGACGGCCTGTCGCTGCTCGAACTCTGGCGTTCGCCTGAGTTGCTGCTGACCCAGACCTGCGGCTATCCGTTGATGACCGCGCTGCGTGGGCAGGTCAGGATTGTCGGCCGTCCGCGCTACGAATTGCCCGACGCCAGCGCCGGTAACCATTGCAGCCTGATCCTTGCCCGCGCCGATGATCCGCGCCGCAGTCTGGCGGAGTTCTTCGACAGCCACGGGGTGATCAACAGCGAAGATTCCAACAGCGGCATGAACCTGTTTCGTCAGCGTCTGGCCCCATTGCACCGGGACGGTCAGTTTTTCGCTTCGGTCGGCATCAGTGGCGGTCACCGCGAGAGCCTGCGCTGGTTGCGCGAAGACCGCGCCGATCTGGCGGCCGTCGACAGCGTGACCTTTGCGTACCTGGCGCAGTACGCCGCCGTAGAGGTCAGCGGGTTGCGGGTTGTGGCGCGCAGTGCGTTCAGCCCGACCTTGCCCTTTATCACCGCAGCCGGCACGACGGACGAGCAGATTGAACACCTGCGCCGGGCCATGAACCGCAGCCTTCAAGACTTGCCGGACGTGGCCCGCATCCTCGGTTTGCCCGAGGTCCTGCCCGTCAGCGAAAGCGATTACCTCGTCCTGCTGGATTATCAGCGTGAGGCCGAAGAGCTGGGTTATGGCCGCTTACGTTAGTGGTTTCTAGTAATTCACTAATGGAATATAAAAATTCTTTTTAAGTATTTTTAACGCATAAGGCACCTTGCTAGGATCGCGCCACCGGACGACCGGACATTCAGCGACCCTTTACCAAGGAGCCCCCATGTCCGGCGCCGACTCATCCCATCGCAATCATGTGAACACGTTGTTTCGCGACCACTACCAGTGGTTGTGCACACGTCTGCGTCGGCAATCGAATGATGCGGCCACGGCCGAAGACATCGCCGCCGAAACCTTCGCGCAACTGCTCGAAGCGCCGGGCCTGACCGCCATCCGCGAACCCCGCGCCTTGCTCACCACCATCGCCCAACGCTTGCTCTACGAGCGCTGGCGGCGGGGCGATCTGGAGCGTCGGCATCTGCACCAACTGCAACAAAGTGACCTCGATCACGCGCCGTCTCCCGAAGAACTCGCTGACCTGTCGCAGAGCCTCAAGCATCTGGACCGCACGCTCCAGCGCCTGCCGGGCAAGGTGCGCTCGACCTTTCTGCTGGCGCGCCTCGACGGCCTGACCTACCCGCAAATCGCTGCCGAACTGGGCATCTCCCAGCGTTCGGTGAGCCTGTACATGACCCGTTCCCAGGCCCTGTGCAACCGCCATAGCGCCAACCAAACCCTGATTTCCTCCCAGAACAAGAGGTCCGCATGAGATCGATCAAAACCCTGCTCGGCAGTTCGCTGCTGGCCCTGACCCTGACTGCCGGCCACGTTGTGGCAGCGGAAAAAGCCGCGCCGATCCACTTCGGCGACATCACCTGGGAAAGCGGCAGTTTCATCACCGAAGTGCTGCGTCTGATCGTCGAAAAAGGCTACGGCTACCCGACCGATACGCTGCCGGGTAGCACCGTCAGCCTGGAAGCAGCGCTGGCGAAAAACGATATTCAGGTGATCGGCGAAGAGTGGGCCGGGCGCAGTCCGGCGTGGGTCAAGGCTGCCGCCGAGGGCAAAGTGTTCGGCCTCGGTGACACCGTGAAGGGCGCGACCGAAGGCTGGTGGGTGCCGGAGTACGTGATCAAGGGCGACCCCGAGCGCGGGATCAAACCGCTGGCACCGGAGCTTAAATCGGTGGCCGACCTGCCGCGCTACAAGGATGTGTTCAAGGATCCGGAAGACCCAAGCCGCGGGCGGTTCCTCAACAGCCCGACCGGCTGGACTTCGGAAATCGTCAACAGCCAGAAGCTCAAGGCCTATGCGCTGAACGACAGCTTCGTCAACTTCCGCACCGGCTCCGGCGCGGCGCTGGATGCCGAGGTGGCGTCGTCGATCAAGCGCGGCAAACCGGTGCTGTTCTACTACTGGTCGCCGACGCCGCTGCTCGGTCGCTTCAAACTGGTGAAACTGGAGGAGCCGCCGTTCGATGCCGAAGCCTGGAAAACCCTGGCCGACGCCAACAATCCCAATCCGAAAGGCACCCGCTCGATGCCGGCGAGCCTGGCGATTGGCGTGTCGGCGCCGTTCAAGGCGCAGTACCCGGACCTGGTGACGTTCTTTGAGAAAGTCGATTTGCCGATCGATCTGCTGAACCAGACCCTGGCCGGGATGAGCGAGAAGCGCCAGCAACCACGCCAGGTCGCCGAAGCGTTCCTGCGCGATCAGCCACAAGTGTGGAAGCCTTGGGTACCGGGTGATGTGGCAAATAAGGTGAGCGGGAGTCTGTAGTTCTTTTCTGATATTTGTGTCGTTTCAAAAGTTGCCATTGCGAGTCGGTCGCAATGGCAACCAACACCCCCGCCGCTGAACCGTTTCTCGTCCGCTTCCTGTCCGAACTCCCGCATTACTGGCCGACTAGTGGCCTTGCGCAAGGCTTTGCGCTGTCTATGCTCATTCATAACTAACTATGTCGAACGCCATCCAATGGGCTTCGACCGCTAGCGGTTACCGATCTCAAAGCTGCCAGAGTGCGCAATCCAAGGCACCGACACTTGACCGACAAGGAGCTGTTTTTTAAATGGAAGTTCTTCTGCATGTTAGGAATGGCCCGCCCGCGGGCTATCAAGAGAAGGATGTCTTGATTAGAGCGTCGCTGCATGGACTCTTTGATTAATCATCGTTTATCACCTGACAACTTCCTCCTGTGGAGGAATGCGTGTGCCTGTTCTGTGGAACGTAGTGGTGGATTCTGAAAGACCTGAACTTTCATCAAATCAAAGAACCGCGCGGAAGGTGATAGAGACATGTTCAACCTACATCACAAGGCTGACCTGCAGGAAATCGAACGCTTCAGTTGTGCCCTGACCGAAGCCAACGCCAAGTTGGCGGCTATCAGCCGTTCGATGGCAATGATCGAATTCACCCCCGAAGGCACCGTTCTGGATGCCAATGAGAACTTCTGCAAGACCATGGGCTACAGCGCCGAAGAAGTGCGTGGCAAACATCACCGGGTCTTTTGTGAAGAGGAGTTTTATCGCAGCGAGGAATACGCCAAGTTGTGGCGTGACCTGGCCCGGGGCGAACCCATCAGCGGTACTTTCCTGCGCTTGAACAAAAGCGGTCGGGAGATCTGGCTCGAAGCCAGTTACATGCCGGTGTATGGCCCGGACAAACAAGTCCGCAGTGTGATCAAAGTGGCGGCAGACATCACCGCGCGCGTGAACAAGGAAAAGGAAGAAGAAAGCATGCTCGCTGCCATCGGCCGGTCGATGGCAGTGATCGAGTTCACTCCGGAAGGCAATGTGATCACGGCCAACGACAACTTCCTCAAGACCATGCAGTACTCGCTCAACGAAATCGTCGGCCATCACCACAGTCTGTTCTGTCACCGGGTCGAAGCCGAATCCGCGCAATACAAGGCGTTCTGGGCTTCGCTCAATCGCGGCGAATATCACTCGCACCGCTTCGAGCGCAAGAACAAGTCCGGACAGACCGTTTACCTCGAAGCCTCGTACAACCCGCTGTTCGACGCCAAGGGCCGGCTGTACAAAGTGGTGAAGTTCGCCAGTGACATCACTCACCAGATGACCACGCTGCAGACCGCTGCGGAATCGGCCCACAGCACCTCGGTACAAAACGACGCCTGCGCGCAAAAAGGCTCACAGGTCGTGCAGCAAACGGTGCAGATCATTCAGGACATTTCCCGCGACCTCAACGAAGCGGCGCTGAGCATCGATGCGGTCAGCAAACAGTCGGACATCATCGGCACCATCGTTCAGACCATTCGCGGAATTGCCGACCAGACCAACCTGCTGGCGCTCAACGCGGCCATCGAGGCGGCGCGGGCGGGTGAGCACGGGCGTGGTTTTGCGGTGGTGGCGGACGAAGTGCGCAGCCTCGCGGCACGGACCAGTCAGGCGACTCTGGAGATCGTCGATGTGGTGCGCAAAAACCATGAGCTGTCATTGAGCGCCGTGTCGAGCATGCAGTCGAGCCTGAGCCGCACCGGGCTCGGGGTGGAACTGGCGAACGAGGCGGGCGACGCGATCCGGGAGATTCAGCAGGGCTCGCGGCATGTGGTGGATGCGATCAGTCAGTTCAACGAGACGTTGCAGTTGAATTGACAATTTCACGGCTGAAAAAAGGATCCCCGTGGGGATCCTTTTTTATTGCGCCACTTTTCAGATCGAGGCGAATCAGAGCGAAGCGAGGAACTTGTCTGCCGACTCGTCGCTGATCTTCGCCGATTCGGCGTCTTGCTTGTTCTGCTTCTCCGCTTCGGCCAGCTTCATCTTGTCCTGCAGTCGCTCGGCGATCTCTTTGCCAATGGCCAGTTGTTTCTCCGGCGGCATGGCTTTGATGTCGTCCTCGGTCAGGCCCATTTCCTGAAGGATACTGTCGCGCAGACGCTGTTCCGGCGTTTTGCTCATGTAGTCCTTGAACTCGTCCAGCGCCGATGAACCTGAGGATTTGGTCGGCGAAGTATCGGAGGTTTGCAGGGCGACGCGGGTCTTGGCGAATGCTTCGTCGACGTTGTCGCTGATGCGCGTGGCTTCGTTGACCTGCTGGGTCGCCAGTTGGGTGGCCGATTCCTGCACTTTGGCGGTGGCTTCGGCGGTTTGCGCCTGGGCCTGGTTTTGCAGGGTCTGCAGCATCGCGCCGTGCAGTCCGCCTTGCAGGCCGGCCGCTGCGGTGGCGGTTGCATCGTCATTCAGCTGCTTGGGCAGGTGGATGATTTGCTGTTGTTTTGCACTGACCAACATGATGAGTGAACCTGTAGGTAATGACTGTCAGTCCTAGGCAGCAATTACCGTGCCTATCGAGTAAGTCCTTTTATTTCAATGGTTTGTGTTCTTAAGTGAACGGCCAAAGCGGTCATCCCTTGCCGGGGGCGGCAGAGGATGACCGTTGTCCGTCAGCGATGAGCGATGTTTTCCAGCGCCAGGTTTCGGGTGCGGGGGCCGAAATAGCCGATGGTCAGCATCACGATCAACATGCTGGCGACGATGAACGCCAATACACCCGGCGTGCCGAAGTGATCGAGGAACAAACCGATCAACAGGCTGCTGAACACGGTCGACAAGCGACTGAACGAGTAACAGAAGCCCACCGCCCGGGCGCGGATGTTGGTGGGGAACAGTTCGCTCTGATAGGAGTGGTAACTGAAGCTCAGCCAGGCGTTGCAGAAGGTGATCATCACACCGCAGAAGATCAGGCCGAAGGCGCTGGTCTGCAACGCGAAGAGGGTGCCGAAGGTCATGGCGCCGAGGGCCAAGCCGACGATCTGCCACTTGTTCTCGAAACGGTTGGCGAATTTGACGAACAGCAACGGCCCGAGCGGGTAGGCGAGGGTGATGATGAACGCGTACATCAGGCTGTGAGTGACGCTGACGCCTTGACCGGAAAGCAGCGCCGGCAGCCAGTTGCCGAAGCCGAAGAATCCGATGGCCTGGAAGATGTGGAAGACGATCAGCATCAGCGCGCGGCGGCGGTACGGCGGTTGCCAGATATCGGCGAAACGGCCCTTGCCTTCGACGTCGACGGCTACCGCTTCCGGTGCGTCCAGTGGCTGGCGGTGATCTTTTTCGCAGCGCGCCTCGATGTTATCGAGAATCCGGTTTGCCTCATCGAAACGGCCATGCTGGGCCAGCCAGCGCGGCGACTCCGGCAGACGTTTGCGCAGCCACCAGATGAACAGCGCAAACACCGCGCTCGCCAACACCACCCAACGCCAGCCGGACACCCCGAACGGCGCCTGCGGCACCACCCACCAGGACATCAGCGCCACCGCCGGCACCGACAGGAACTGCACGAAAAACGCGAAGGCAAACGCCGAACTGCGCATGCGTTTGGGCACCAGTTCCGAGAGGTAGGCGTCGATGGTCACCAGCTCGATGCCGAGGCCGATGCCCACCAGAAAACGCATGCAGATGATCCCCAGCGCCGAACTCTGCACGCCCATCAGCACCGTGGCCACGGTGTACCAGATCAGCGCAAAGGTGAAGATTGCACGCCGCCCGAAACGATCCGCCATCGGGCTCAGCAGGCTGGCGCCGAGAAATAAACCGAGGAACGTCGCCGAGGCGAATGCGGCCTGATCGGAGAAACCGAACACGCCCTGATTGCCGGTGGCGGCGAAGATGCCGTCGCGGATCAGGCCGGGACTGATATAGGCGGTCTGGAACAGGTCGTACAGTTCGAAGAAACCACCGATCGACAACAGCGCCACCAGCCGCCAGATCGTGGCGACTGCCGGGAGGCGGTCGATGCGGGCGGAAATCTCGGCGGCGCGTATCGGGTCGATGCCGTCGCGTTGCGCGGCGGGGGCGTGTGCAGTCATGGGCTGATCCATTTTTTATTGATGGAAAAGCTTAGCCTGCTATCGGAAATCAAGGATTGTTTATATCGGCGGTTGGCGCGGGAAAACCGCCGATTTCTTGCAATATCCGCTTACCAATTAACGATTTATGTCGCGGGCTGCGGATCCGGCAATGCCGAGGCCGGAAGGCCGAACACCTTATCGAACAGCCAGTTGAACGCGAAGGTGTAGCAAGGGATGAACACGATCAGCGCCAGATCCAGCAAAAAGGCCTGCACCAGACTGATGTTCATCCACCACGCGATCAGCGGAATCAGGAACACGATCAGCGTCAGCTGGAACCCGACGGCGTGGGCGATACGCCGTTTCACCGTGCGGGTTCGCGACACCTGGCGGCTTTCCCAGCGCTCGAACAGCGAGGTGTAGATGAAGTTCCAGGTCACGGCGATGGTGGTGATGATCACCGCCAGCGGGCCGGTGCTGCCGGGCGAAGTGCCGGACAACAGGGCCAGGCCGAGGGCCGAGAAGGTCATGCCGATCACTTCATAGAGCGACACATAGACCAGTTTGCGTTTGACGCCTTGCATGGGGAATTGCCTCTTTCTTGCGACTTTTGGCCAGTGGGGCTGGCGAAGGCGACGAAAGATAGCTTCAATAGAGGTGACAGAAAAAGTCAGTAGCTTTCAGTTTTATTGATAGGTGTGAGAAGTGAATTTCAACAGCGAAAGCATCGAGCTGTTTCTCGCGGTGATCGAACGCGGCTCGTTTTCTGCCGCGGCCAGGGCATTGGGCAAAGTCCCGTCGGCGGTGAGCATGGCCATCGGCAATCTCGAGGCCGATCTCGGTTACTCGCTGTTTGATCGCAGCCATCGCGAACCCCAACCCACGGCGATGGCATTGTCGCTGGTGCCCCATGCGCGGTTGATCGCCGATCAGCTCAAGCAATTGCAGGTGCATGCGGTGCAGTTGTCGCTGGGGCTGGAGAGCAAGTTGTCGATTGGTGTAGCGGCGGATATCGATCGCCGACGGTTGCTGACGGCGATCAAGGACCTCAGCGAGCGCCATCCGCTGCTCGACATCGAAGTGCTGACTGCGCCGCAGGATGATGTGCTGGCGATGCTCCACAGCGGTCGGATCAGCGTGTGCCTGGCGTTCGCCGGGTTGAGCGTGAATGTGCTGGAGCGTTTTCAGTTCGTCGGCAGTGAACGGATGATCGCCACGCTGGCGGCGGACAGCCCGTTGTTGCAGGGGCAGGATCTGTTTCTCGAGGATCTGGTGCATGTGCGGCAGATCGTGGTCGGCAGTCGCGACTTGCCGATCAGCGAAACCCGGCCGCTGGTGGCCGAATCCCACTGGCGCACCGATAACCTGGAAACAGCGCTGGAAATGGTCGAGGCGGGATTGGGCTGGGGCAATTTTCCGCTGTCGGTGGTGCAGCCGTGGCTTGATAGCGGTCGGCTGAAGCGACTGAATTTTCGCAACATCGAAAACGGCCTGGTGCTGCCGGTGCACGCGGTGTGGCTCAAGAGCCAGCCGCTGCAGAAGGGGGCGCTTGCGCTAGTGGAGTTGCTTGGAAAGTGATCGTTCCCACGCTCCGCGTGGGAATGCAGCCCGGGACGCTCCGCGTCCCTTCCAGAGCCGAACGCGGAGCGTCCGTTGAGGCATTCCCACGCAGAGCGTGGGAACGATCAAACAGGGGGCTCAGGGATCAGGTGCTCTCGCGAATCTTCAGTTCGAAGCCCATGTCCTCGACCGGACGCGCCACGCTGTTGCCGGCCATCAGCGTCAGCATCTGCTCCGCCGCACGTTTGCCGATCGCTTCGCGGGGCGTGTTGATGCTGCTCAGGCGCGGCACCATGTGTTCCGACATCGGCAGGTCGTTGAAGCCGAGGATCGCCACTTGCTCGGGGATCTTGATCCCGTTGCGCAGCGCTTCGAGCAGGGCGCCCTGGGCCAGGTCGTCATTGCCGAAGAAGATCGCATCGACATCCGGATGCGCCGCCAGCAGTTGCAGGAACAACTCGCCGCCCAGGCCCACGGACGATGAGCGCGGGGTCAACACTTCCAGATCCGGGTCGTAACGGCCGGCCTTCTGCAACGCTTTGCGAAAGCCTTCACCGCGCAGCAGGGTGCGCTGATCGAGCTGCGCGCCGATGTACGCCAGACGCTTGCGGCCACGGGACAGCAAGTGCTCGGCAGCCGTTTCGCCGGCGCTGAGCTGCGAGAAACCGACGCAGTTCACCCCGGCGGCGCTGTCCAGCTCCATCATGTAGACGCAGGGAATGTTGCTGGCCTCGATCATCCGCCGCGAACTTTCGGTGCGGTCGAAGCCGGTCAGCAGCAAACCGCGTGGCTGATAGGCCATGTAGTTGCGCAGCAGGTTTTCTTCTTCATCGCGGGAATAGTGGAAGTTGCCGATCAGCACTTCGAAGCCTTTGGGCGTCAGTACCCGATGAATGGCTTCCAGGGTGTCGATGAATAAAAGGTTGGACAGCGAAGGCACCAGAACCACCACCGAATGGCTCTGGGCCGAGGCCAGGGCGCGGGCGGCGGGGTTGACCACATAGTTGAGTTCCAGCGCGGCTTTCTGCACTTTTTCCACCAATTCAGTGGCAACCGTGCTGACCCCACGCAGGGCGCGGGAGGCGGTAATCGGGCTGACGCCGGCCAGACGGGCGACTTCATTAAGGGTGGGACGGCCGGTGGTGCGGGTGTTTTTATCGTTTTTAGGGGTGGTCATCGGGCGGCTTGCCAAACAAAAATCAAGGCACTAAGGTAGCGCTGTCCTTATGCAGCTGCAAATGCGTGAGCGAGGTCCTGCCTGATCCTCGCTTTTTGGCGTCGGGAACAAACCTGCTGCAACCCAAAAAAACGACAAGAAGGCGTCGGCAACTTCTGCCTGTGCACTAGAGTCATAGCTAGCAAAGGTAGCGCTGTCTGCGCGCTGAGGTGTTACATGAATCATCCCATCACCGCCCTGGTCATCATGGGCGTTGCCGGTTGCGGCAAGACGTGCGTCAGCGAGGCCCTGTGCCAATTGAGCGGCGCCACTGCCATTGAAGGCGATACTTTCCATCCGGCCGCGAACATCGAAAAGATGAGCGCGGGGATCCCCCTGAACGACGAAGACCGTGCCGGCTGGCTCGACAGCCTGTGCGACGAACTGCGTCGCGTCGATGCCCTGGGCGAACGCCCGGTGCTGACCTGCTCGGCCCTCAAGCACATTTATCGTGAACGTCTGCGCAGCGCCTTGCCGGGCCTGGGCTTCGTGTTTCTCGAACTAACGCCGGAAGTTGCCGCCGAACGCGTGTCCCACCGTCCGGGCCATTTCATGCCGGCGACCTTGATCGAAAGCCAGTTCGCCACCCTCGAATCGCCCAAGGGCGAGCCGTTGACCCTGGCCCTGAATGCTTCGATCCACAGCGTTGAAGAGCTCGCATCGCAAGCTCACGTCTGGTGGCAGGCCCACGGCCTGAAACAGGCGGTATGAGTGTGATTGCGAAGATAGCGCTGTCCTTTCGACTTCTGATTAACCCGCTTTAATAACAACAACAAACCAGGAGACACCCCCAATGTTTGGCATGTCCCATGACGCCTACCTGCTGCTCGATGCAGTGGTCACGGTGATCGGACTCATCGTCCTGATCACCAAATTCAAGATTCACCCCTTCATTGCCCTGACCATCGCTGCCGCGTTCCTCGGCCTGACGTCCGGCATGCCGATCGGCACCATCATCAAGGCGTTCCAGGACGGCTTCGGTGGCGTGCTCGGTTTCGTCGGCATCATCCTCGCGCTGGGTACGATGCTCGGCAAGATGATGGCCGAATCCGGCGGTGCCGATCAGATCGCCCAGACCCTGATCCGCGCCTTCGGCAAGGACAAGGTCCAGTGGGCGATGATGTTCGCCGCGTTCCTGGTGGGCATTCCGCTGTTCTTCGAAATCGGCTTCGTGCTGCTGATTCCGCTGGTGTTCATCGTGGCTCGCCGCACCGGTGTGTCGATCATCAAGATCGGTATCCCGCTGCTCGCCGGCCTGTCCGCCGTGCACGGTCTGGTGCCGCCGCACCCGGGCCCGCTGCTGGCCATCGGCGTGTTCGGTGCCGACATCGGCAAGACCATTCTGTACGGCCTGATCGTCGCGCTGCCGACCGCCATCATCGCCGGCCCGATCTTCGGTACGTTCATTGCCAAGCACATTCCCGGTACGCCGAATCAAGAATTGGTCGATCAACTGGCCCGTGAGTCGGACTCGCAGGAGCTGCCAAGCTTCGGCATCACCCTGGTCACCGTGCTGCTGCCGGTGTTCCTGATGCTGCTGAAAACCTTCGCTGACGTGGCGCTGCCGGACGGTCATTTCTTCCGCACATGGATGGACATGATCGGTCACCCAATCTCGGCGCTGCTGCTGGCATTGCTGCTGTCGCTGTACACCTTCGGCTACAAGCAGGGCATCGGTTCTCAGCAGATGCTCAAATGGCTCGACGCGAGCCTGGCGCCGACTGCCGCGATCATCCTGATCATCGGTGCCGGCGGTGGCTTCAAGCAGATGCTGGTAACCAGCGGCGTGGGCGACGTGATCGGCCACATGGCGGTCAGCGCGCAAATCTCGCCGATCCTGTTGGCGTGGCTGGTGGCGGCGGTGATCCGTATCGCGACCGGTTCGGCCACCGTGGCGACCATCACGGGCGCGGGCATTGTGGTGCCGGTGGTCGGGATGATTCCGGGCGTGAACCGTGAGCTGCTGGTGCTGGCCACCGGTGCCGGCTCGCTGATCCTGTCCCACGTCAACGACGCTGGTTTCTGGCTGGTGAAGCAGTACTTCAACATGACCGTGGCCGAGACCTTCAAGACCTGGACAGCGATGGAAACCATCCTGTCCGTGGTTGGTTTGGGCTTTATTCTGTTGTTGTCGCTGTTCGTTTAACCTCGAACGCCAGACACAAAAAAACCGCAGCGATGCGGTTTTTTTGTGCCTAGATCGTTCCCACGCTCCGCGTGGGAATGCAGCCCGGGACGCTCTGCGTCCCAAAGCGGACGCGGAGCGTCCATTGAGGCATTCCCACGCAGACGGTTCGACGCCTCGACGTGGGAACGATCATCACCTCAGGATTTGGTCACGAGGCCATCCGCCCGGAACATCCCGCGAATCCCGCGTACTGCCTGACGAATCCGGTCCTGGTTTTCGATCAGCGCGAAGCGCACGTGATCGTCGCCGTACTCGCCAAAACCGACACCCGGCGAGACGCAGACCTTGGCCTCGGCCAGCAGTTTCTTGGCGAATTCCAGCGAACCGAGGTGCGCATAGGCTTCGGGAATCTTCGCCCAGACGTACATCGAGGCTTTCGGATTTTCGACCATCCAGCCCAGTTCATGCAGGCCTTTGACCAGCACATTTCGGCGCTGGCGATATTGCTCGGCGATGTCGCGCACGCATTGCTGATCACCTTCCAGCGCAGCAATCGCGGCCACCTGCAGCGGGGTGAACGTGCCGTAGTCGTGGTAGCTCTTGATCCGCGCCAGCGCGCTGACCAGTTCCGGGTTGCCGACCATGAAACCGATGCGCCAGCCCGCCATGTTGTAGCTCTTGGACAGGGTAAAAAACTCTACCGCGATGTCCTTGGCGCCTGGCACCTGCATGATCGACGGGGCTTTCCAGCCGTCGTAGACGATGTCGGCGTAAGCCAGGTCGTGCACCACCAGTACGTCGTACTGTTTGGCGAGGGCGATCACCCGCTCGAAGAAATCCAGCTCCACGCACTGCGCGGTCGGGTTGGACGGGAAGCCCAGAATCATCATCTTCGGTTTCGGAATCGAGCCACGAATCGCCCGTTCCAGCTCGGCGAAGAAGTCCACGCCCGGCACCAGCGGCACCGACCGCACTTGGGCGCCGGCAATCACGGCCCCGTAGATGTGAATCGGGTAGCTCGGGTTCGGCACCAGCACGGTGTCGCCCTGATCCAGGGTCGCTAGCATCAGGTGCGCCAGGCCTTCTTTGGAACCGATGGTGACGATGGCTTCGCTTTCCGGGTCGATCTCGACCTCGTAGCGTTCCTTGTACCAGTTGGAAATCGCCCGGCGCAGGCGCGGAATGCCCTTGGACGTGGAGTAACCGTGGGTGTCTTCGCGTTGGGCAACCTGCACCAGTTTTTCAACGATGTGCGGCGGCGTGGCGCCGTCGGGATTGCCCATGCTCAAGTCGATGATGTCTTCGCCACGACGTCGGGCGGCCATCTTCAGCTCGGCAGTAATGTTGAAAACGTAAGGGGGGAGTCGATCTATGCGCGCAAAGCGGCGCGGCGAACCTTGTTCAGCCATTGTTGCCTCGGATAACGTAAGCGCCCGGAACCGTCCGAGCGACGCTGGTCACTGCGGTGACCTGTGGCGGACGATAAGGTCAGCGATGGCATACTGTCCAGAGCCTTTGTAAACAAATTTTTCCCAAGGAAATCGGTTGATGGAATTTACCAGCGGCTTCTTGCTGAGCCTTTCGCTGTGCCTGGATATCGGCGTGGCCAACATCGCGATGATCACCCTGGCGATGCAACGCGGCTATTTTCAAGGCTTCGCGCTGGGCCTCGGCACCTGCGTCGGCGACCTGATCTACGCGGTGCTGGCGCTGGCCGGGATGACCGTTCTGCTGCAATACGAAACCGTGCGCTGGGTGCTGTGGATCGGCGGTTCGGCGCTGCTGATCTACTTCGCGGCGAAGATGATCTATTCGGCGATCCACCACGAGGCGCAACTGGCGGCGACCGCCGAGGTCGGCCAGAACTCCCATCGCAAGGAATTCTTCCGTGGGATTTTTCTCGCCATGTCGTCGCCGAGCGCCATTCTCTGGTTCGCGGCAGTGGGCGGCACGTTGATCGCCCGTTCCGGTGGCGGCGGTCCTTTGAGCTCGGCGCTGTTCCTCGGTGGCTTCCTGTGCGCCGGGCTGTTGTGGTCGGCGGGGCTGTGCTTCGCCGCGAGCCATGGCGGCAAGTTGCTGGGCGACAAACTGCTGCGCTATTCCTGCATGGCATCTGCAGCGATCTTTTGCTATTTCGCGGTATACGTGATCGTATCCGGTTATAACGAGTTCGTCGGTTCGGGCGCCGCCGAGGCCCTGCATACGCTGTAAATGTGCGAATCGGGTTTGGCTTCTATACTCCCAGCCGAACCCACTTTTTTCGTTCAAGGAGTCGAGTCATGGATGAGCAAAAACGCGTCGAAGTGGCTGAACCTCGCTTCGAACATGGACACTTCCTGCTGATTGCAGGATTTCGCGATCGCTTCACTCAAGAGACCGTTCAGGACATCCCTGCGCTGTGGGAAAAACTGATCCCGCACATCGGAAATATTCCGGGGCAGAAGGGTGAAGTGACCTACGGTGTCTGCAGCAATTTCGACGGCAACGGCGGTTTCGATTACATGGCCGGGGTCGAAATCCGCAAGCTGGACGACTTCCCGCAGGAAAAGTATCCGTGGATCGAAGTCCTGCCGCGCCAGTACGCGGTGTTCGAACACAAGGGTTCGCTGGATCAGCTGCCGCAGACCATCGATTACATCTACAACACCTGGCTGCCGGCGTCCGACTACAAAGGGCTCAACGCCCCGGAGCTGGAACGCTACAGCGCGGATTTCAACCCGAAGCTCAATACCGGCAAGCTGGAAATCTGCGTCCCGGTCGAAAAGAAAACCTGATTGGCAACCGGCAGCGCGAACCCGCTTCGCGCTGCCGGTCGGGCCTTACTTGCCCTTGATTCGTCGTGCCCGCAACAGGTCGATGCCCAGGGTAATGAAGCCGAAGAAGCTGATGCCCAACACCATCAACAAACCGATCTCAACGCTGCTCATAAACGATTCCCTCCTCGGGTGATCAGAGACAGGCGTCAGAAATAGACCGTCCCGAATCCGAAGAAAAGCGCTTATACGCAGGCTTTACGCCGCCCGTGCGGATCGATATGAACACCTTATTCCTTTATCCTTGGCGGCCTTGTTTCCACTGATTTCGAGCTGCCATGAACACCTTCATCCGCCACGTTACCGCCGCCGACCTGGATCGCTGCTACGCCATCGAAACCCTCGCCTATGAGGGCGACGAGGCCGCGACCCGCGAAAAGATCGCCACGCGCATTGCCACCTGGCCGGACGGTTTCATCGTCGCCGAGGTGGACGGGCAGGTGGCCGGGTTCATCAACTCCGGTGCGGCGTTTGACGTGCAGATGTCCGACGAGGCGTTCAAGGAACTGATCGGCCACGACCCTGCCGGGCCGAACGTGGTGATCATGTCGGTAGTGGTGCACCCGGATTATCAGGGGCAGGGCCTGGCGAAACGCTTGATGGCCGAATTCATCGAACGCATGCGCGGGATGGACAAGGCGACGATTCATTTGATGTGCAAGGAAAAACATATTCCGCTGTATGCCGGGTTTGGCTTCGCCTACATCAAACCCTCGGAGTCCGACCACGGCGGCATGGCGTGGCACGAGATGATCCTGACGCTGTAACCGCGTTGATCGTTCCCACGCTCCGCGTGGGAATGCAGCCCGGGACGCTCTGCGTTCCTGCCGCACCACTGATGCAACGCCTGGCACCGTCGTGACGCAGAGCGTCAAAGTCTGCATTCCCACGCAGACGGTTCGACGCCTCGACGTGGGAACGATCGGTGGGCGGTGTCAGTAAAGGGTGTCACGCACTCGCGCAGGGGCCTCGCGATCATAGGCCTCGGCATCGAACTGACCTTCGTTCAGACGCTTGTGAAACGCGCCCGCCGTCGGCAGCGCCGAGCGCGGCAAGTGGGTTTCAGGGTTCCACGCATCCGAACGCACAAACGCTTTCGAGCAATGAAAGAACGCCGCCTCCACCGTCACCAGCAGCACCGTGCGCGCCGGTTTGCCGTTGACCGCAAAGCTTTCCAGCAAGTCGGGATCAGCGCTGATGGTTGCCGTGCCGTTGACCCGCAACGTCTCGCCAATCCCCGGAATGATGAACAGCAGCGACACCCGCGGATCGTGCAGCACGTTGCGCAAGGTATCGATGCGGTTGTTGCCCGGCCGATCCGGCAGGGCCAGGGTGCGCTCGTCAATGATCCGCACAAACCCCGGCGCGTCGCCGCGCGGTGAACCGTCGATGCCGTCGGCACCCACCGAGCTGACAATCACCAGCGGCGAGACCCGGACCATCGCCTGATAGTCCTCGTTGAGAAAGCCGATCTGCTTGCGCACCGCCCGTTCGTGGGGCAAGCCGTAGATGGCTTCCAGCGCTTCGATTGAATCGATCATCGTTGCTCCCTCGACGATTAGAAGAACAGCCCCATGCGCCGCTCGTATCCAATGCGGCCCTTGTAGGCTTCGCCGCTGTCGACGAAACCGTACTTGGCGTACAGCGCAATCGCGGCGTCATTGTCGGCGTCCACCGACAGTTCCAGCCCTTTGATCTCCGGCCAAGCCTGACGCGCAACTTCCGGCAACGCCAGCAGGCAGGCCCTGCCGTAACCCTTGCCCTGGGCGCGGTGATCGACCTGCAACGCATGCAGGGTGGCGCTGTGTTCATCGGCCCATTCCGGCAACACGGGCGGGCGCTTGAGCAGCAGAAAGGCCACCGGCACGTCTTCGGCCAGCAGCGCAAAACCTTTCACGCCGGGGCCGGGTTTCGACAGCAGCGTGTGCAGGGCGCCGTGGATGTCGCCGGAGAACTTGATCTGCTCGGCGTGGATTTCAATGGCCTCGACCTGTTGGCGTTGGGTGGCGTTCAGGCTTTCGTAAGGCACGAGTCGAGCTGACACGGGAATTTCCTTTTTCCTACAAAGATGAGCCTCGGATTCTAGCGAGTTTGTCTTCTCCGGAATTTTTTTGTTTCAACTGTCGATCCGGCAAATCGCCGAACGACTAAGGGTGTCTTCACAACAAAAACCAGGGAGAAACCCCATGAGTACGCAAGCGCAGATTCAAACCCTGATCGACACCTACCGCGAGGCGGTGATGACCAAGGACGTGGAAAAAGTCATGGCCCTGTACGCCGACGACATCGTTTCCTTCGATGCGATCAAGGCCCTGCAATTCAAGGGCAAACCGGCCTACCGTGCGCACTGGGTGGATTGCATGGAAATGTGCCCCGGCCCGCACATTTTCGAATTCCATGAAATCGCCATCGAGACCGCCGACAACATCGCTTTCGCCCACTGGGTCGCCAACTGCGGCGGGACCAATGAAAAAGGCGAAACCCAGAGTTGCTGGATGCGCGTCACCGCGTGCTACCGGCAGATCGGCGGGGCGTGGAAGATCGCCCACGAACACTGGTCAGCACCGTTCGACCCGATGAGCGGCGCGACCCTGTTCGATGTGAAACCCTGATCTTCAGCCATAGTTGATCCGTCCGATTCAGGAGAACGCCATGAAGTATTTATGCCTGGTCTACAGCGATGAGCGCCTGCTGCATTCGTCGCCCGACAGCCCGGAAGATGCCGAGTGCTGGGCCTACGCCGAGTCGATCCAGGGCAGCGGCCGGATGGTCGCCGCCGAAGCGCTGGAGTCGGTGCAGACCGCCACCACGGTGCGCATGCGCAACGGCAAGCTGTCGATCACCGACGGCCCGTTCGCCGAGACCAAGGAACAGCTGGCCGGTTTCTACCTGATCGACGCGCGGGACCTCAACGAAGCGATCCAGGTCGCCGGCAACATTCCGGCGGCCCGGGTCGGCAGCGTCGAAGTGCGTCCCGTGCGCCAGTTGAATGTCTGAGGTCAGGACGCGGGTCGAGCAGGTCTATCGCGAAGACTCGCGGCGGATCCTCGCGACCCTGATTCGCCTGCTCGGCGATTTCGACCTCGCCGAAGAAGCCTTGCACGAGGCGTTCTTCGTCGCGGTCGAGCGCTGGCAGCGCGACGGCGTGCCGGACAATCCGCGGACCTGGCTGGTGTCCACCGGGCGCTTCAAGGCGATCGACGTGTTGCGTCGCCGCGCGCGGTTCAAGGCCTCGCAGCCGTTATTGCTGGCGCAACTGGAAGAACTGGAACAGTCCGAATGGGACGCCGAAGACGTGGAAGACGATCGCCTGCGCCTGATCTTCACCTGCTGCCACCCGGCACTGGCGGCGGACGCGCAAGTGCCGCTGACGTTGCGTGAAGTCTGCGATCTCACCACCGAGGAAATCGCCCGGGCATTCCTCTCGGCCCCGGCGGCGATTGCCCAGCGCATCGTGCGGGCCAAGGCGAAGATTCGTGACGCGAAAATCCCTTATCAAGTCCCGGCCCTCAGCGAATTGCCTGAACGCCTCGATAGCGTGTTGCGGGTGATTTATCTGGTGTTCAACGAAGGCTATTCGGCATCCGGCGGCGCCCAGGTTACCCGCGAGGATTTGACCCGCGAGGCGATTCGTCTCGGGCGATTGCTGCTGGAGTTGTTGCCGGACCCTGAAGTCATGGGGCTTCTGGCGTTGATGCTGCTGCATGAATCGCGGCGCTCGGCGCGGTCGACGCCGGATGGAGAACTGATTCTGCTGGATGATCAGAATCGCGGATTGTGGAATGCCGAGCTGATTGCCGAAGGCTGCGATCTGGTGGAAAAAGCGCTGACCACGGGACGCTTCGGGCCTTACTGCCTGCAAGCGGCGATTGCGGCGGTGCACGCCGAGGCGCCCACGGCAGGGGAGACGGACTGGGCGCAGATCGTCGGGCTGTATGACGTGTTGCTGCGGGCGGTGCCGTCGCCGGTGATCGAGTTGAACCGGGCGGTGGCGGTGGCCAAACGTGATGGGGCGTTGGCGGGGTTGACCCTGGTTGAAGGGATTCTGGGGCGCGGGGATTTGCAGGATTACCACTTGGCGCATTCGGCGCGGGCGGAATTTTGTCGGCAGTTGGGGCGGGTGGAGGATGCTAGGGCGGCTTATTCGCGGGCGCTGGAGTTGACGCGGCAGGAGCCGGAGCGGCGGTTTATTGAAGGGCGGCTTAGGGCATTGGACTGATCCGAAAGGATCGTTGGCAATATTGGCCTCTTCGCGGGCAAGCCCGCTCCCACATTTGATCGCATTCCAATTGTGGGAGCGGGCTTGCCCGCGAAGAGGCCGTTAAGGTCTGTAACAATGGATCAGGCCTGCTGCCGCGTAGTAGCCATCACAATCTCCCGAATACAAACCCCCTGCGGCTGCCCATACGCATAAGCAATCGCCGTCGCCACATCCTCGGCACTTAACACCGTGCCACCCATGTCCTGCTTCCACGCCTGATACCCGGTCTTGATCGCCTCATCCGTGGTATGGCTCAACAACTCGGTCTCCACCGCACCCGGCGCAATCGTGGTCACCCGCACGTTATGCGGCGACAACTCTTCACGCAGGTTCTCGGACAATCCATGCACCGCAAACTTGGTGCCGACATACGCCACATGGTTCGGGAAGGTCTTGCGCCCGGCCACCGAGCTGACGTTGATGATGGTGCCGTGCTTGCGCTCGATCATCCCCGCGACCACCGCGTGCACGCCGTTGAGCAGACCTTTCACGTTGACGTCGAGCATCTGGTCCCACTGTGCCGGATCCTGTTTGCTCATCTCGCCCAGCAGCATCACCCCGGCGTTGTTGATCAGCGCATCGGCCGGACCGAACTGTGCTTCCGCTTCGGCCACAGCGGCCAGCAATGCGGCGCGGTCGGTGATGTCGACGCGGCGGCTGAGGGTGTTTGGCAGGGCCAGTGCTTCAAGCCGTTCGATGCGCCGGGCCAGCAACAACAACGGATGGCCAGCAGCGCTCAAGCGGCGGGCGGTGGCTTCGCCGATGCCCGAGCTGGCGCCGGTGATGATGATCAATGGCTTGCTCATGGTTGAACTCCTGAGATAAGAAAAACAAATAACCAGATTCGTGACGCAGTATATTTAGCCCGCTGGAGGCTGAAAAATGCCTTATTCCTCTGTCTGCTATCGGAATCTCCTATGGATATCCGCCATCTCAAAGCTTTCCTCGCCGTTTTCGAGGAACGCAACATCACCGCTGCCGCGCAACGGCTGTTCATCAGTCAGCCCACGCTGTCGGTGACCATCAAACAGCTGGAAGAAGAACTCGGCGCGACGCTGTTCGTGCGTCAACCCCGTGGCGTGGAAGTCAGCGACGAAGCGCGTCTTCTGTACCCGCAGGCACGGCGGATGGTGGCCGAGTCCGAGGCGCTGAGCCGGATGTTTCGTGGCCGCGAAAATCGCGCGCCACTGACCCTCGGCATCGAGGGCGATATCGCCGCCAGCCACATCGAAGCCTTTGTGCGCATGGCCCATCAGGCGTTGCCCAATCTGCTGCTGACCCTCGAGGAAGGCTGTCACGGCGATGGGCGATTGGCGGTCGAGGAAATGTGCTGCGAGGACGAACTGTTCCTGCCGCTGTGGGAAGAGTCCTATGTGATGGCGCTGCCCCTCGATCACCCGATGGCCAACGCGCAGGCCGGCTGGGCGCCGATCGAGGACTGGATCACCTGCCCGCAACATCCTTCGCATCAGCGTTTGATGGCGCTGTACGGACGCTCGCCGGAAGCGGTGGCGGGACATGCCGGTTCACTGCAACAGGCGTTGCATATGGTGGCGGCGGGTGTCGGTGTGGCGATGTTGCCGCAGTCGTTGGTGAGCGGGCATGAGCGCATCGTCGTGCGCGCGCTGCACCTGCCGGCGCCGACCCGGCGGGTGGGATTGTGCTATGCAGCGCAAGCGCTGGAGTTGCCGACAATGCGCGGGTTGCACGAGTATTTTCAGGTGAACCGCCCGGTAGCTATCGAGGCGGCCTGAGCTATTCCAGCATCTTGCTCAGCAACCAGCTCCCCGCCGGCCCTGGCGGGTACAGCCGCGACCACAGCGCATCGACGAACACCGGTTTCGGCCAGCCGCGCACTTTCAGCTCCACCAGCAAGTCATTGCCGAAACGCTCCACCAGCCAGCGCGGCAGCGGCGCCCAGCCAAAACCTTTTTCAGCCATTTCCAGCAGCATCAGATAACTCGGCGCCGACCACACCCGACCTTTACCGCGACTGTCATAGGGATTGACGATGGTGGCCAGGCGCAGCTCGCGATGCTGTTCAAGGACTGTTTGATCGATGGAATCCTGCGTCGCCAGCGGATGCCCACGACCCACAAACAAGGCGATTTCCGTGCGCTCGGCGACGGTCGCGGTCGCCAGATCCGGCGGGTAGTTGTCCTGCATTTCGGCAAACGCCAGATGCGCTCGACCGCGCTGTACCAGTTCGACCAAGTCATCGCATTCGGCGATCAGGCATTCCAGTTCCAGATCCGGATAACGCTGCTCGAAGCCCACCAGCGCCGCCTCGAAACGGTCGGACTGATAGGTGTCGGAAATCGCCACCGTGAGTTTCGGCTCAACACCTTGGGCCAATTGCCGGGCGGTCATTTCCAGACGGCTGGTGGCCGACAGAATCGCCTCGGCCCGTTGCAGCATCACGTGCCCGGCCGGGGTCAGCGTCGGTTTGCGGCTGCTGCGGTCGAACAGCACCAGATCCAGATCGATCTCAAGACTCGCCACCGCCGCACTCACCGTCGACTGACTGCGCCCGAGTTTGCGCGCTGCCGCTGAAAACGAGCCTTGAGTCGCCGCCTGTACAAACGCGAGCAACACTTCCTGAGACGCCATGAACTATCGCCTTGATCGATGGTTATTGGTTATGAAGTATCGGTGGGGTGCTGGATCATGGCAACCATCTTCACAGAGGACTTCGGCCATGACTGCCAACAAATCCATCACTGAACGTATCTTCCAGGCCATCGGTTTCGAACTGCTGGCGATACTGATCTGTACCCCGTTGCTGGCGTGGATCATGGGCAAACCGCTGGTCGAAATGGGCGCTGTCACTATCGCCATCGCGATGCTTGCCCTGGGCTGGAACGTGGTGTTCAACGGCTTCTTCGACCGAATGCTCAAGCGCTGGAACATCGCCCACAACGCCTGGGTGCGAGTGGCGCACGCGTTGCTGTTCGAGGGCGGGTTGATCGTGATGGGCGTGCCGCTGATTGCCTGGTGGCTGTCGGTCAGCCTGTGGCAGGCGTTCCTGCTCGACATCGGCGTGCTGCTGTTCTTCCTGCCGTACACCTACGTCTACCACTGGGGTTATGACGTGGTGCGCGAGCGGCTGGTGATGCGCAGCGTTTGCCAGAACTGAAAGCAAAAAATCGCCGCCTGTGAGGGCTGCGATTTTTTTGTCTGGACTCTTTCGGACCTTAAAGAAACATCCCGCCCGACGCTTCAATCCGCTGACCGTTGATCCACTGCGCCCCCGGCGACAGCAGCAGCGCCAGCGCACCGCCGATGTCATCCGGCTGCCCGGCACGGCCCAGTGCGGTGTTGCTGGCGACCATGGCGTTCAGCGCCGAATTGTCGCGCACCGCGCCGCCGCCGAAGTCGGTTTCGATGGCGCCCGGTGCCAGGATATTCACGGCGATCTGCCGCGCCCCCAACTCCTTGGCCTGATAACGGGTCAGCACTTCCATCGCGCCTTTCATCGCCGCGTAGGCGGCATAACCCGGCAGGGTGAAACGGGCCAGACCGCTGGAGATGTTGATGATCCGCCCGCCATCGTTGATCAGCGGCAGCAATTGCTGAGTCAGGAAGAACGGCCCTTTCAACTGCACGTTCATCAGCAGGTCGAACTGCTCCTGCGTGGTGTCGGCGAAGGAGGCATGCACACCAATGCCGGCGTTGTTGATCAGGAAATCGAAGCGCGGACGCTCCAGCTGTTGCAGCGCTTGCTCGACCCGTACGGCGAACTCGGCAAAGCCTTCGCTACGGCCGACATCCAATTGCAGCATTACGGCGTTGGCGCCGAGGGATTTCAATTCAGCGACCAACGACTGCGCTTCATCGGCGCGGCTGTTGTAAGTGCCGATAATGTCCACGCCTTGCGCGGCGAGGTGCAGGGCGGCGTTCTTGCCGAGGCCACGGCTGGCACCGGTGATCAATGCGATTTTGCGGTTCATGGGTCTTCCTCGAAGGCAGTGACGGTTGATGGGCTCAGTTTATTTATCCGCAATAAGGTGATAAACAGACTGAAACCGGAATCACTGGTCGGATTGTCCGAACAATCAATGGGTGGCCCATGAACAAACTGGAACTGCTGCGCACCTTCGTCCGGGTCAGCGAATTGTCGAGTTTTACGATGGCGGGGGAGAGTCTCGGGCTGCCGCGCTCGACGGTGTCCGAGCAGGTGCAAGCGCTGGAAACCTTGCTCGGCACGCGCCTGCTGCAACGCACCACGCGCAAGGTCCAGGCGACTCAGGACGGCCTCGCGCTGTATGAGCGGAGCAAGGATCTGCTGTCGCACATGGACGAAATCGAGAACCTGTTTCGTCAGGACGAAGCGTCGCTGACCGGGCGGATCCGGGTCGATATGCCGAACATTCTGTCGCGGCGGCTGATCATGCCGAAGTTGCCGGAATTCATGGCCCGCCATCCGAACCTTGAGCTGGAAATCAGCAGCACCGATCGCCGGGTCGACCTGCTCGCCGAAGGCTTCGATTGCGTGGTGCGCATCGGCGCGCAGCCCGATCAATCGGTGGTGGCGCGGCACCTGGGGGACTTCAGCATGATCAACTGCGCCAGCCCCGCGTATCTCGAGCGCTACGGCGTGCCGCAAACGCTTGAGGATCTGGCGCAGCATCGGCTGGTGCATTACGTCGGTGTGCTGGGTTCGCGTTCGGAAGGGTTTGTCTACGAGCAAGACGGGCAGGTTCACCGCGTGCCGATGGCCGGCAGTGTGACGGTCAACAGCACCGATGCCTACGAGTCGGCGTGCCTAGGTGGATTCGGTCTGATTCAGGTGCCGCGTACCGGCATGAACACCTATCTGGATACCGGCGAGGTGGTGACGGTGCTGCCGCAATACACCGCGCCGGCGATGGGCATTTCACTGCTGTACGCGAGGCAGCGGCATCTGCCGTTGCGGGTGCGGGTGTTCATGGACTGGCTGGGGGATTTGATTCGTTCGACGCTCTGATTTCTGTCGCAAATCCCTGTGGGAGCAACAGCTCTCACAGGGATTCGGCTGGATCAGAAAATCTGGGTAAACAGCCAATACAGACTGCCCGACAGCAGAATCGCCGCCGGCAAGGTCAGCACCCACGCCATCAGCAGATTGCGGATGGTCTTCATCTGCAGGCCGCCACCGTTGGCGACCATGGTCCCGGCCACGCCCGAGGACAGCACATGGGTGGTCGACACCGGCAGGCCGAACATGTCGGCGGCGCCGATGGTCAGCATCGCCACGGTTTCCGCCGAAGCGCCCTGGGCGTAGGTCAGGTGGGTCTTGCCGATTTTCTCGCCGACCGTGACCACGATCCGCTTCCAGCCGACCATGGTGCCCAGCCCCAAGGCAATCGCCACGGCGATCTTCACCCACAGCGGAATGAACCGCGTGGCGTTGTCGATCTGTTGCTTGAACAGTTGCAGCTTGCCGCTGGTGTCGGCGTCGAAGGTGCCGACCTTGTTCTTGTCCATCAGGCGAATGGTTTCGCTGGCCAGGTACATGTCGTTGCGCACGTTGCCCATGGCCTCGGCCGGGACTTTCGCCAGCGAGCCGTAGCCTTTGACTTCTTCACCGATGTGTCCGGTCAGAGAGGCGAGGGCCGGGATCAGTTGCGGCGTGGCTTCCTTGCTGCGCACGTAGTCGGAGAGCACTGCGCGTGGATCGGCCGGTGCCGGCAGTGGCGCACTTTTCACCAGTGCTTGCTGGGTCACCTGGGCGACGGCAGCGAATTGCAGCGACTGTTCTTCCGGCATGGTGCGGTTCAGTGCATAAGCCATCGGCAGGGTGCCGACCAGAATGAGCATGATCAGGCCCATGCCTTTCTGGCCGTCGTTGGAACCGTGAGCGAAGGACACGCCGGTGCAGGTCAAAATCAGCAAACCGCGAATCCACCACGGCGGCGGGGTGTTGCCTTCCGGTGCCTTGTACAGCGAACGGTTCTTCACGAACGCGCGCAGCGCCAGCAGCAACAGCGCCGCGCAACCGAAACCCACCAGCGGCGACAGCAGCAGCGCGTAACCGATCTTGGTCGCTTGGGCCCAGTCCACACCGCTGGTGCCGTCGCGGCCGTGCATCAAGGCATTCGCCACGCCGACGCCGATGATCGAGCCGATCAGCGTGTGCGACGACGAGGCCGGCAGGCCCAGCCACCAAGTGCCGAGGTTCCACAGGATCGCCGCGATCAGCAGGGCGAAGATCATCGCGAATCCGGCGGACGAACCGACCTGCAGAATCAGCTCCACCGGCAGCAGGGCGATGATGCCGAACGCCACCGCGCCGCTCGACAGCAGCACCCCGAGGAAGTTGAAGAACCCCGACCAGACCACCGCAAAATGCGGCGGCAGCGAATGGGTGTAAATCACCGTGGCCACGGCGTTGGCGGTGTCGTGGAAACCGTTGACGAACTCGAAGCCCAGCGCAATCAACAGCGCCACGCCGAGCAGCAGAAACGGCGTCCAGGTGGTGACCACCGTGCCGAGTTCGTGCATGTCGTGCATCAGGCTGTAGGCGGTGAACAGCAGTCCCATCGCCAGCACCGCGAAAAACACCACGTAGGTGAACGGGCCGGTTTTCTTGTCGAGGGCCGGCCTGCCACTGGCAGCGGAGGCCGGGCTGGCGGTCAGGGAGGGAGTAGCCATGGGAGGACAATCCTGAGCGGGGGAAGGAGTGTCGCCCATGATCGTTGCTAAATATTACAGAGAGGCTGCGACAGATCAGTGTTTGGGTTTTTAGCTTCACCGCTGATCTGAAGGCGGTGATCGTTCCCACGCTCCGCGTGGGAATGCATAAGGTGACGCTCTGCGTCACAGGGACGCGGAGCGTCCCGGGCGGCATTCCCACGCGGAGCGTGGGAACGAGCGGCAGGGGCGGTCGGCGCTTAGTAATCCCGCCGCTTGCGAAACGCCCAGCGCCCGGCAATCACGGTGAACGTCACCACCAGCGCCACCAGAATCCAGAACCCTTCGGGATCAGTGGCCAGCGGCACACCGCCGACGTTCATGCCGAAGAAACCGGCAATGATGTTGATCGGCAGCGCCAGCACCGTGACCACGGTGAGGGTGAACAGCGTGCGGTTGCTCTGTTCGTTGAGGTTGGCGGCGATCTCTTCCTGCAACAGCTTGATCCGCTCACCGAGGGCGGTCAGGTCGTTGATGATCAGTGCGAACTCCTCGGTGGATTTGCGCAGCTCCTTCACGTCTTCCTTCTGCAACCACGGCGGCGGCCGGTTGAGCAGGCGCAGCAGCGAACCCGGCTCCAGTGCCAGCAGCCGTTGCAGGCGCACCAGCACTCGTCGGTTGGCACCGAGTTCGGCGCGGTTGGTCGACAGTCGCGAGGACAGCAATTCGTCCTCGACCTGATCGACGCTTATGCTGGTCTTGCGCACGATCTGGGTCAGCACTTCGCCCTGATCGCGCAGCAGATGCACCAGCAGTTCCAGCGGCGAACGGAAGCACTCGCCGGACTTCACCGACGAACGCAACTTGTCCACCGAGTGCAGCGGTTGCAGACGCGCACTGACGATCAGTTTGCTGCGCACACAGACCCACAGCGTCGACACGTCCGACGACACCATGCTGCTGAGGTTGAACACCACGTCGTTGACCACCGCCAGCAACGCCGAATCGACATGCTCGATGCGGGTCGAGCGCGAGCCTTCGTGCAGCGCTTCGAAAAACTCTTCGGGCAGTTGCAGGTGGCTTTTCATCCAGCGCTCGCACGCGGCGTGCGCCAGGTTCAGGTGCAGCCAGAGAAATTCATCGCCCTCGCTGTCGTCTTGCAGGCAGCGCAGGGCGGTCGCCGAATCCACCTCGCGCCCGCGTTCGCCGGGGCGAAACCGAAAGCCGTAAAGCAGGCCGAACAGGTCAGGATCACGATGACTGATATCGAGGCTGTGGTTCATGAAGGCTCGCTGCGAGGAGGCGTCTGTCGCGGGATTTGCAGATTCACCTGAGCCGCATCATCGCAATGTCACATGACGTTTGTGTGACAGCAAAATGACGTCAAATCAACGCGTTACCGGCGGTCTGATTTTTCTCAAGAAGGGCTCTGGCACGCCGATCACGCATGAGTTAGGTTGCGCGCCTTTGGCCAAGAGCCAAGGTCCGCCGACACGGATGTCCGGCCAAAAAATCACGTCTTACCGGACGTGCCTCATCCCTGTCCCGAGTACCTGCGATGCTGCAAAAATCCCTGAGAGCGCAAATTCTCGCCCTGCTGAGCGGTAGCCTGCTGGCGATGCTGTTGATCGCGCTGGCCTGCTTTCACTTCCTGTCCAACGGCGTGCAGAGTTACAGCCAGTTGATCGCCGGCCCCTTGCACACTTCGCAACTGATCGACGAAGCCAACCTGCAATTCAAGGTGCAGGTCCAGGAGTGGAAAAACGTTCTGCTGCGCGGCAAGCAACCGGCGGATCTGGCCAAGTACTGGGGCCAGTTCGAAGACCGTCAGCGCGATGTGCAGGGCATCCTCGGGGAACTGGCCAATCAGAAAGGCCTCGAGCCTGCGCTGAAAACCCGCATCGAACGTCTGCGCGAAGAACATCGTCTGCTCGGCGCTGCGTACCAGAAGGGCCGCGATGCCTACGTCGCCGCCGGTGCTGATCCGACTGCGGGCGACGCTGCCGTCAAAGGCGTCGACCGTGCCGCCAGCGATCAGATGAGCGAACTGGTGGCCGAGCTGCGCAAACAGGGCACCGAGCAATCGGCGCAGATCAGCGCCAGTGCCGATCGCACCGTGTGGCTGGGGCTGCTGGTGATGCTCGCGTCCGGTCTGTTGATCGGTCTGCTCAGCCTGTGGCTGGTCAACCGCAACCTGGTCGAGCCGATCCGCAAGCTCATCGACTACGTCACCCAGTTGAGCAAGGGCCGGCTGGTCGAGCGCGTGGCCAGCGACCGTCAGGACGAGCTGGGTAATCTGGCCGCTGCCGCCAACACCCTGCGCGATTTCCTCGCCGAAACCTTCAATCATCTGCAACGCAGCGCCAAGGATCTGGACAGCGCCAGCGGCGAGTTGAACGCCATCGCCACGCTGATGGCCGGCGGCACCAACGAGCAGTTCAACCGCACCGATCAGGTGGCCACGGCGATGAACGAAATGTCCGCCACCGCCCAGGAAGTCGCCCGCCATGCGGCCGACGCGGCGCGTGCGGCCGACGATGCCGACCAGTCCGCGCAACAGGGCGAGAAGGTCATGCAGAGCACCATCCACAGCATCACCCAGATGCGCGGCGAAATCGCCAACACTGCCACGGTGATCCGTCGTCTGGAAGCCGACAGCGGTCGCATCGGCAAGGTGCTGGAAGTGATTCGCGGGATCGCCGAGCAGACCAACCTGCTGGCGCTCAACGCCGCCATCGAAGCGGCCCGTGCCGGTGAAGCCGGGCGTGGTTTTGCCGTGGTGGCTGACGAAGTGCGCAACCTCGCGCAGCGTACGGCGGAGTCGATCATCGAGATCAACCAGATCATCCACAGCGTGCAGACCGGCGCGGTGGACGCGGCCCAGGCCATCGACAGTGGCCAGACCCGCAGCGATGAAAGCGTCGAGCAAGTGACCCAGGCCGGCGCCATGCTTGAGCGCATCACCCATGCGGTGGAAGCGATTCGCGACATGAACCGTCAGATCGCCACGGCGGCCGAAGAGCAGACCTCGGTGGCCGAAGACATCTCGCGCAACCTGACCGAGATCACCTCGATCGCCAGCACCAACCTCGACAACGTGCAGCGCACCGAAAGCGCCAGCCAGAACCTGCACGGCCTGTCCGGCCAACTGAACGACGTCACCGCTCGCCTGAGCGTCTGACCGGCCAGAGACTGTGTACCGGTTCGGTTACCGAGTCGGTACACAGTCGATCTCAATTCGTGCAGACCGCCGCCGATGCCCGGTTATCTATAACCGGCATTGGAGATTTCCCATGGTCAGCATCACGTCTGTTTCGATCAATCAGACCGTCACCACGCCCACCAGCAAAACCTCGATTGCCGACACCGGTGACGACACCTCGACCACCGCGGCGGCCAGCACCGGCGTGAAGGCCGACACCAGCAAAGTCGCGGCGGGCGGCGGTGCAGCGCCGGCGGGGGACAGCAGTTCCAGCAGCGAAGAATCGGACACCGTGAAAGAACTGCGCAAGCAGATTGCCGAGTTGCAGAAGCAATTGCAGGAAGAACAACAGGCGCTGCAAGCGGCCCAGGCGAAGCAGGAAAGCCAGGATGCCAAGGCGGCGGATGTTGCGGCTGCGCAGTCGCAGATCGCGACGACGTCGGCTTCGTTGCAGACGGCGACGGCGGCTTTGTTGGCGGCTTTACAGGATTCGGATTCGAGTACGTCGGGCTCGCTGGTCAGTACCTCCGCATAAATTGCAGACACAAAAAAGCCGCACAACCCAAAAGTCGTGCGGCTTTGTTTTATCAGCTGTCTCGTCCTGAATAAGGTTTACACCTTCTGGCTTCTTATCAGGAGGGTGCAATGGATTCGGGCGCAAAACGCAGTCAACGCGATTACACGCTGACTTTTAAATTGTCGGTTGTCGACCAAGTCGAAAAAGGCGAGTTGAGTTATAAAGAGGCTCAACGGCGCTACGGAATTCAGGGTCGATCGACGGTGTTGGTTTGGTTACGCAAGCATGGTCGGCAAGACTGGAGCCAAGGCGCCTCCATTCGTTCCCAAAGGACCCGACCGATGGACGAGCCCACTTTGCCCTTAACACCCGAGCAGAGAATCAAAGAACTTGAGGAGCAGTTGGCGCTGGCGAATCAGAAAGCCAAGTTTTTTGAAGACGTGGTGGATGTACTGAAGAACGACTACGGCGTCTCTGTCGTAAAAAAGCGGCCCGGCAAGTCGTTGCGCAAACCCAAACCCTGAGTGTCAGCAGGGCTTGCCAGTTTATGGGGATCAGTCGCCAAGCCTTTTACAAACGTAATCGCGTCTATCGGGCTCGCATCGAGCAAGATCAGAAACTCATCCAGTTTGTGCAGACAATCCGAGTGCGCCAACCCTGCATTGGCGCCCGCAAATTGCACTCGTTGATGCACGCGGAGCGTGAGAAACAGGAACTGCATGTCGGCCGCGATCGGTTATTGGCGGTCTTGCGTGATTACCGCCAACTGGTCCGCAGGAAGCGGGCTTATCACAAAACGACCGACAGTCATCATCACTTCCGCTGCCATCCCAATCTGCTCAAACCAGGCCCGTCGCAAGTTGTCGCTACCGGTCCGGAACAGGTTTGGGTGGCCGATATCACTTATCTGTCCACCAAGCGTGATGATCCGGTCTATTTGAGTCTGGTGACGGATGCCTTCTCAAGAAAGATCGTCGGCTATCACGTGCATGGCAGCTTGCATGCCGACTCAGTGGCTCAAGCCTTGCGTATGGCCTTGAAGACGCGTCGAACACGCCAGAAACTGGTTCATCACTCGGATCGAGGTGTGCAGTACTGCTCGGCGCTATATCAAAAGCTCCATGCCAAACATGGCATCACGTGCTCGATGACTGATGGCTACGACTGCTACCAAAACGCCCTGGCAGAGCGGGTCAATGGCATCTTGAAGACAGAGCTCTTGCTCCATCGGCCAACAGACCTGGCGCAAGCGGAGCAAATGGTGCGGGAGGCGATCTTGATCTACAACCAGGAGCGCCCGCACCTGTCCTTAAAATACAAAACGCCCGATGCGGTGCATCGGGCGTTAGGGTGAAATAGGTGTAAACCTATTTCAGGACTAGACAAGCCAATCAAGTGTCTTGCTTGTTGGTCAGCACCTTGCCAGTCGTCGCATCGAAGTCCACATCGAACTCCTTGCCATCCGCAGTACGCAACTCAACTTCATACTCATAACCATTGAAGTGATTATCCAGGTCGGTATCGGTAATGGTCGCGCCCGGATGCAGTTTCAGCGCTTGTTCGTTCATCGACTCCAACGACTTGATCTTGCCCTCCTTGACCAGTTGCGGGATCTGGTCAACGCGAACGTCAGCCTGGGCGAGGCCGGCGGTGAGGGTCAGGGCGGCAGCGGTAAACAGGGCAGTCAGGGTTTTCATCGGTTATTCCTTTGGGTGATTCGTTTAAGTGAGTTCAGGTTAATCGCCGCAACTTAACTCACCCTTAAAAACACCCGAGCGGTTTGCGTCGTTTGTTCAATTGCGGTTCTGCGCAAACTTTCATGCTCAGCCTTCGATTAATGGAGGTGGACATGAAACGCATCTTTTCGTGGCTGTACGCGCCGTTGTTCTGGGTTGGATTTATTGGCGGCGCAATAGAGTTGGCGGGGTATTCGCTGCTGTGGTTGTTGCCGCTTTTTGTTTTAGCGCTGGCGGTCTCGTTCGCGGGTGAATGGCTGTTGCCTTATGAAGTGAACTGGAATCGACCCGCCGGTGACCGTCGGCGCGACATCCTGCACGCGCTGGTCAACGAAGCGCTGAATGCCGTCGGCCTGCTGGTATTGCCGGGGCTGGTGGCACTGCTGGCGATTGACGGGGCGTGGCCGTCGAACTGGCCGTTGTGGCTGCAAGTGGCGCTGGCGATTTTCATCGCCGATGCGGGCGTGAGCCTGATGCATTACGCCAGCCATCGCGTGCCGTGGATGTGGCGGCTGCACGCGATTCATCACAGCGTCGAGCGGCTCTACGGGTTCAACGGTTTGATGAAGCATCCGCTGCATCAACTGCTGGAGGCGACGGCGGGGCTGTTGCCGTTGCTCGTGCTGGGCATTCCGTCCGACGTGGCGGTGTTGCTGGCGTTCGCCATTGCGATCCAGCTGTTGTTGCAGCATTCGAACGTCGACATGCGTATTGGCCCGTTGCGCTGGGTCTTCGCCTGGGCGCCGCTGCACCGGTTCCATCACATGAAGTACGGGCGCGCCGGTGACGTCAATTTCGGGCTGTTCTTTACCCTGTGGGACTGGCTGCTGGGCACTGGGTTTTACACCGAGGGTTACCGGATCGGCGAGGGCGATCTGGGCATCGGTAGTCGTCCGGATTTTCCGCGTGGCTATGTGGCGCAGTTGCTCGATCCGTTCGAACCGGCAGCGCTGGGCAAGGAACCGAAAGTGCCCGAGGGCTTGAGACGTTGAGTCAGTCCAGCAAGCGCAATTCGATGTTCTGTAACGCCTGACGCGCCGTCACGCCGAAGAGTTTTTTCAGGCTGCGGGAGAAGTGCGCCGAATCGGCAAAACCGGCGGCGTGGGCGGCATCGGTCACCGGGCTGCCCGCCAGAATCGCAGCCATCGCCAGCCGTAATCGCCGCCACAGCACCAGCCGTCGCACCGGCAAACCGACCTGACTGACGAACAACCGCTGCAACTGGCTCAGCGAAACATGGGCGGAATCGGCCACGGTGTTGGCGGCGACTTTGCTCGACAGTGATGCGTCGACGGTCGCGAGAGCTCGTTCGATTCGTGAGTCGTTCAGAGGTCGGCGCGGGCATTGGCCGATGGCGTGATCCAGCGCCGGCAGCGACCACTCGATGTCGAACAGCGCATCGCGCAATGTCTCGGCATCGAACCGCAAGGGTTCGGCATAAATGGTGAATACCGGATCCGGCGCTTCGACAATCGCATGCCGAGTCTGCGAGGCAATCAGCAGGCGGGAAGTGGTGACGGGGTTGCCCTCGACCAGCACGGTCACCGGGCGGTCAGGAGCAAGAATCAGTTGGTGGGCATAGTGGGAGTGGGGCGCCGTGCGCCCCGACATCCCGTGGATCAGGCCATGGTCGTGCCCCAGCCAGAGGCGGCCTGTCCACGGGGTGTCCGGTTGCATCAGAAGCCGTTGTTCTTCAACACCTGATCCACACTGGCGGCGGCCGGGCGTTTGTAGAATTTCAGCAGCTCGCTGGCGCGGTTGGTGAAGATGCCGTCGACGCCAGAAGCCATGACTTTTTCGAAGTCCACCGGCTCATCCACGGTGTAGACGTGCACCAGCAGGCCCTGATCGTGGGTGTATTTGTTCATCCATGGCTGCACCAGATCCGAATAGCTCTGATCGCCGCCGTGGGTCAGCTTCGCCGAAGGGCCGGTGCCGATTGCACCCTGGGCCTTGGCGTAGTCGATCCATTGCTTGAACTCGGCTTCGGATTTCGGCTCCTGCTTGCCGTAGAACGCGTTCTTGTCCTTCTCGCCGGATTCGGCAAAGGTCACTTTGGATTTCGGCTCGATGCTGCCTTCGCCCACCCACAGCAACAGGATCTTCGGCACCTGCGGCATTTCCTTTTGCAGCATTTCAAGGCTGCTCTTCTCGAAGGTCTGCAGGATCACCTTGCCGTTGCTTTCGCCGACACTGGCGACGTTTTTAGCCGGTTTGGCGCCGGCCGGGATCAGCCAGCCGCGAGCCTGAAGTTTTTCCTTCAGGTCATGCTCGATCCCCGGGAACAGCTTCGGCTCCTTGGTTTCGATGTACAGGCCCGGCTTGTGCTTCGGATTGGCCTGGGCGATGTCGATGATTTCGTCGAGGGTCAGAATCTTCAGACCGACGTAGGACGGGCGGGCGCGATCCGGGTACTTGGCGTTGTACCAGCTGCCGGCGTCGAGGGTTTTCAGTTCGGCCATGGTGAAGGCATTGGCCGGGCTGTCCTTGCGCTCCGGGAACTTGGTGGCGACGTCGGTGGTGCGCTGCAGGTTGTCGTCGTGCAGGGCGAACAGCACGCCGTCCTTGCTGCGCTGCAAGTCCATTTCCAGGTAATCGGCGCCCAGGTCGCGGGCCAGTTTGTAGGAGGCGGCGGTGGATTCAGGGGCATCGAAGGACGCGCCACGGTGGGCGATCACCGCCGGGTGCGGAATGCCCTCGGAGGCAGCGAGCGCAACAGGGTTTGGCTGGCTGGCGGCGTGGGCCTGGCCGAGGCCGAGCATCAGGCTCAGCAGCAGAGCGCTTTTGGTGAACGTGGCGGGCATGTCGAGGTCCTTTCGCAGGTATTTTCGAAGATGTCCCTTTTAGCAACTCAAACGAAAACGTGCTATCGCAAGACCGACATAAACGTACTGAAAGCGAAAATTTCCGCACTTTTGTGCGTTTGTTTGCAGTACGCTTGGCCACGACAACCGCCCCGGCAGAGGGCGCGCCACTCATTGCCCTGCGTGTAGACCATCGATCCTTTTCGTGAGGTTTACCATGCGCATCACATCCCAACTCATCTGCCAGGCGGCCGACGACCTCAAGGGCTTCGTCGGCCTCAACCGCAAGACCGGCCAGTACATCGTGCGCTTCAGTGAGGATTCGTTCGGAATGGACGTGGCCGATGACGGCATCATTCCGTGCAGCGAATTCGTCTGGGCACCAGCCACCGAACAGACCATGACCCTCAAGCGTGAGCTGATCCAGTTATTGCTGGATCAGAATATTGATGACCGGATCAACATTACCGAGCCGTTGCGCGTTTATATGAATAAACGCGAAGTGCCGGAGATTGAGGCGGTGCGTAGTCTGGTGAAGGGCTGAGGTTGCGCAGCGATTCATTTGCCGCCATCGCCAGCAGGCTGGCTCCCACAATGGATCTGTGGCGTCCACAAATCTCCCTGTGGGAGCGAGCCTGCTCGCGATGACGCCAGTGAATACACCTTAGTACTCACTGGCCAAACCGATACTCCCGCTCCACCCGACACACCCGCGTCTGAAACGCCGAATACCATTCAGCCCGCCCACGCGCCTGAATCACCCGGTGCTCCGGATGCTCGCGCCAGGCCAGAATCGCCGCCTCACTCTCCCAGTACGAAACCGTAATCCCCACCCCGTCCGCGCCTCGGATCGAATCGATACCGAGAAACCCCGGTTGCTCGGCCACCAGTTGCATCATGCGCTCGGAGGCTTCGGCGTAGCCGTTGTCACCTTCGGTGCGGGTCGAAGTGAAGATCACGGCGAAACACTCAGTGTTCGGTTTCATCGACATTGCTCCAGACCGGCTTCAACAAACGCCCGCACCAACGGTGGCAATTGCCCCTTGAGCGCTGCGCGTTCCGGCTGGAACAGCGTGGCGACAAAGAACACATGGTTTTTCAGTTCGATGGCGCGCAGATCGCCTGCCGAATCGTGACCCACGGCGTGTAGTTCATGGGTCAGCAACTCCCGTTCGAACTGCGGATTCACACCATAGCGGCAGCGATAGCCTTCGCGAATCTCCGACGTTTCGTACGCCCTGGCGATCAACGAACCGGGCACCAGATGGATGCTGTCCACGGCTTCCACCAGCGAGCAGGTCAGCGGTGTGAGCACCGCGCGGCTCGAGTCAGGTGAAGTTTCGCCATGTTCGGCGTCGGCCCAGCCCAGCACGTGGCGGGAAAACTCCAGCACCGTATGTTGAAAACCGCCGCAGGTGCCGAGGAAAGGGCGCTGCTGCTCGCGGGCAAAACGGATGGCCCGCAGGGCGCCGTCTTCGCTTTTGTAGGGGCTGGCCGGGACACACCAGAAGCCGTCGAAATGTTCCAGCGGCGTCTCGGGCAGGATTCGGTCGGTGGCCAACCATTCGAATTCGACCGGACGGCGAAGGTGTTCCGCCGCCAGTCCGAGGGCGACCGGGATGGCTTGGTGGGCGGTGACTTGCGGATCGAAATCACCGATCAGGGCGATGCGCAGGGCTCTGGATTCCATGAGTACTCGCTGTGCTTGTTGAGGGATGACGCTCACTATAGATTGGCGTTCACGCACTCTAAATTGGCGTTTGCCCAAGTGATCAATGCAGCCACGCAATACCAACTGGATTTCCCGGATCTGGCCCTGATCCTCGCCTTAGTGCGCGGAGGCTCTCTGGCCCGGGCCGCGCAGCTGTTGAAGGTCGATGTATCGACGGTGTTTCGCGCCGTACGCCGACTGGAAGCCGCACTCGGTCAGCAACTGTTCGAAAAAGGCCGCTCCGGTTACTTGCCCACCAGCCTCGCTCAAACCCTGGCCGAGCAGGCCGAACGCGCCGAACAGGCACTGGAAGCAGCGCGAATCGGAGTGGAGCAGGGCGGCGAAGTGGTCAGCGGCACGGTGCGCCTGACCTGCACCGACTCGGTGTTGCAGGGTCTGTTGTTGCCGGCGCTGGCGCAGTTCATGCCGAACTATCCGGCGCTGACCATCGAGCTGAGCACTTCCAATGATTTCGCCAACCTCAGCCGCCGCGATGCCGACATCGCCCTGCGCCTGACGCGTACACCGCCGGAGCATCTGGTCGGACGGGAGCTGGCGAAGATTTCCTACCGGGTCTGCGCCAGTCAGCGTTATCTACAAAAGGTTGAAGCGGCCGATCTGGCAGCGCTGACCTGGATCGCCCCGGACGACTTTCTGCCCGATCACCCGACCGTCGCCTGGCGTCGTCAGCAGTTGCCGGGTGTGACACCGAGCTATCGCTGCAACAGCATGCTGTCCGTGACCGAACTGGTCCGCGCGGGGCTGGGCGTGGCGGCGTTGCCGGACTTTCTCATCAACGAAGGGCTGCAAGCCCTGAGCGAGCCCTTGCACAGTTACGACACCGCGCTGTGGCTGCTGACCCGCCCGGACTGCCGCGCGTTGCGCTCGGTGGTCACGCTGTTCGATGAACTGGGGCGGGCGCTGCGTTTGCCGTAGTCGTGTTTAACCGGGCGCCCGGTCATTGGCGAACATGCTCACGGCTTCCACCGCTTCGCTGGCGCCGTCCCGGATCTGCAGAATCACCGTGCCGGCCTGATCCGCCAGTTCGACACCCTGCGCCGCGCGACCACGGGTGCTGTCCATGCTCTTGATCGCTTGACGGGTTTCGCTCTGGATCAGGCCGATCATGTTGGAAATCTCTGCCGTCGAGCCGGAGGTGCGCGCCGCCAGCTGCCGCACTTCATCGGCCACCACGGCAAAGCCGCGCCCCTGCTCGCCGGCACGGGCGGCTTCGATGGCAGCATTCAGGGCCAGCAGGTTGGTCTGATCGGCAATCGCGCGGATGGTGTTGACGATGGCGGTGATCTGTTCGGAGCGCTCGCCCAGTTGCGCGATCAAGGTCGAGGATTCGGCAATGTCGTCGGCGATGTCGCGCATTTCACTGGCCGCTTGCTGGATCACTTGCGTACCTTGCTCGGCGACTTTTCGGGTGGCGACGGAGATGTGATAGGCGGCGCTGGCGCTGCGTGCATCCTGCTCGTGCTGCTCGACGCGGGCGGTGACGTCCGAGGCGAACTTCACCACTTTGCACAATCGGCCAGCGGCGTCATAGACAGGGTTGTAGTTGGCTTCGAGCCACACGGTCTGACCGCGTTTGTCGATGCGTTCGAATTGACCCTGGAAAAACTCGCCCTGATTCAATCGGCGCCAGAAGTCCTGATAGTCGCTGCTGTTGACCAGATCGGCAGGGCAGAACAGCCGATGATGTTTGCCCTTCAGCTCAGCGAGTGTGTAACCCATGCGCGTCAGAAAATTCTGATTGGCCGTGAGAATACTGCCGTCGAGGTCGAATTCGATCACTGCCATGGCGCGGTCGATGGCCTGCAACTTGGCGTTGGCTTCACTTTCCTGCTGAACTTTGGCGGTGACGTCCATGGCGTACTTGACCACTTTTACCACGCGTCCAGACGCATCCTTGATCGGGTTATAACTGGCTTCCAGCCAGACTGGCCGGCCCTGGCTATCGAGCCGTTCAAAAGTGCCGGACTGGAACTGGCCGTTTTTCAGCTTCGACCACAATTCGGTGTACTGGCTGCTGCGGGCAATCTCGGGCGGGCAGAAGCGGCGATGGGGCTGACCGATTACTTGTTCGGCCTTGTAGCCCATGGTGTTCAGGAAATTGTCGTTGGCGCGTAGCACGACGCCGTCGAGATCGAACTCGATCACAGCCATGGAGCGGTTTATCGCTTCCAGCAGGCCGGTCTGTTCGGTAATGGTGTTTTGGAGAGCGTCGAGGGCGGACTTGTGGCGGTTGAAAAACATGCTGGCGGCACTCTGGAAATAGGGCTGAAGGTTGGGTCCCTGTTCCCGCGCCGGCTAGCCGGACGTGCTGATGATTAGCAGCAGTGTGCCAGCATCCAGGCTGACGGATTCACTTATACAAAACTTTATAAAGTTGTACAAGAAATCGATATTTCTCCAGTTTGTACAAGTTTTTTCAGGCGGTTGAGCGGCTCAACGCGACGCTGATCGTGTTTCGTCCCGCGTGTTTTGCGCTGTACAGCGCCTTGTCGGAATCGTCGAACCACTCGAGGGCGTCGGCGTAGACGGACTGATAACGGGCGAGGCCGATACTCAGGCTGACGCGTAGCTCGGGGACGTCGGGATGACGGTATCGATCCATTCCTTCACGCAATTGCTCCATCAGCGCTTCGGCCTTGTTCAGTGGCAGGTTGGGCAGGATCACGCAGAATTCGTCGCCGCCATAACGTCCGGCCAGCTCGCTTTCGTCGAGCACGAATTTCAGCTCGCGACTCAATTGTCGCAGCACGGCATCGCCGACGATGTGTCCGTAACTGTCGTTGATCGACTTGAAATGATCGATGTCGATCAGCGCCAGAATGGCTTGGGAATTGTGCTGCCGGCACTGCTGAAACTTGAGGTGCAGCAGGTCTTTCCAGGCGCCGTGGTTGAGCAGGCCGGTCAGGCTGTCGGTACGGCTCAGGGCGCTCAGGGTGCGTTTGTGTTCGGCGAGTTTGATCGCCAGCCGGTAACAGACCATGCCCAGTGCCAGCGGATAAAGGGTCAGCATCGGCAGGCAGGCCCAGACCTGAGTCTGCGTGGCCGTCAGGGTGAAATTGACACCGAACACCGACCAGCCCAGCAGCACGCCGATTACCTGCGCGAGAGCGCCGAGCAGGAACAGACGCTGGCCGCCGGCGGCCACGTTGTTCATGGTCATCATCGACAGGATGGTCACGGTGGTCAGCGGATTGAACTGGAAACACGCGGTCCAGAAACCGCCGCACACCGAGTCATAGAGCAGGTTGCGGCGTTCGGCACGATAGGGGAAAGCCGAGCGGGTCGAGCATTGATAGGCCACGTGCGGCCAGAGAAAACCGTTGAACAGCAACAACGCCCAGAGCCAGCCCGGCATGTTCAACGGATACAGCGCGGCCCCGACACTGAAAAAACCGATGCCCAATCCAATGGCCCGTGGCAAATAAATGCGCCTGGCGAATGACAAGCCTTTGCCGCGTTGGTTTTCCATGATGTTCTGCGCCAGATTCATTCTGAAACACTTTGCAGTGTAATACTTCAGACAGACCGTTCATCGGCCAATGACAGACATTGTCATTTATTCCAGCGGGAAAATTCAGTGTCCTTGTGAGCCATTTACCGTGGCGCAGGCCTTGTCTAGAGCTGATAGCAGGCCAGAAACATATCCAGTGCAGAATCGACCACGGCATTTTGCGTGGTGCTGTCGAGCGAGGGCTGGCCCATGGAGATCTGCGGCCAGAAGGCAAACGTCTTCAACAGCCCCTGCACCTGATGCGCGGCGAATTCCGGATCGACCGGTTTCAGCCGACCGTCCGCCTGGGCCGCGCGAATCCACACGGTCACGCTTTCCTCACGTTCGCCCATACGCGCCACCATGTTCTGCGCACGCTCCGGCGAGTGGATCGCAGCCGCGATAGCGACACGGGCCAGGTTCATGAAATTGTCGTCCGCCATCATCTGCAGTTTGGCCAGCAGCATCGTTCGCAATTGATCGCGCAAGGGCTGATCAGGCTGATACGACACGGCTTGCTCGGTGCTGATTCGTGCCCACAACTGATTGAGAATTTCGGCGAACAGCTCTTCCTTGCTCGGAAAATGGTTGTACACCGTGCGCTTCGACACCCCGGCAGTGGCCGCGATCTTGTCCATGCTGGTGACCTCGAAACCGTTGGTACGGAATTCGGCGATCGCGGCCTGGATGATGGCTTCGCGTTTACGGTCGGTGAGGCGCTGGGGAGCTGTCATAAATTCGATTCGGCAGAAAAAGGGTGAAATTACACTCGGCAGTTTACTTGTCATCAGGTTTGATGCAACCTAGAAACTACACCGATCAGTGTAATGTTGCGTTAATCGGTGCAACCTAAAACCAGATGTCCGGCTGATGCGTGCGTGCCTTGGCCATTTATCGTCCCACCGTGGAAAGCCGTGAATTGCGCGGTGTTTCCGGAGTCATTCAATCATGGCCAAATCCATTGCTTCTGCGGGCAGTCAAACCCCTGAACCTTCGCGTCAGGCCGAAGGTGTATTCCGCAACCACGCGCCGGTGCAGCGCGAAGGTGTGCGCAAGATGCTGCGGATCATGTGGAACATGATCTTCCACAAACCGCGCAACACCCGGCCGGCGGCGGCCATTCCGGTGCAGCCACTGACCCGCGCGGATCTGATCGCGGCGCCCAACCACAGCGTCTATCGCCTCGGTCACTCGACCCTACTGCTGAAGCTGCAGGACAAGTTCTGGATTACCGATCCGGTGTTCGCCGAGCGCGCCTCGCCCGTGCAATGGGCCGGCCCGAAACGCTTCCACCAGCCTCCGATCAGCATCGACGAGTTGCCACCTATCGAAGCGGTGATCCTGTCGCACAACCACTACGATCACCTCGACTACGAAGCGGTGTTGAAACTCGCGGACAAGGTCAACGTGTTCCTCACCCCGCTGGGCGTCGGCGACACGCTGATCAAATGGGGCATCGATGCCAGCAAGATCCGTCAGTTCGACTGGTGGCAGGGCACCGAAGTCGCCGGCATCCGCTTCATCGCCACCCCGTCACAACACTTCTCCGGACGTGGCCTGTTCGATGGCAACCAGACCCTGTGGGCTTCCTGGGTGATCATCGACGGCGACACGCGAATTTTCTTCAGCGGTGACAGTGGCTACTTCGACGGTTTTAAACGCATTGGTGAACAGTTCGGTCCCTTCGATCTGACCCTGATGGAGACGGGGGCCTACAACGTCGAGTGGCCTTACGTGCACATGCAACCGGAAGAAACGTTGCAGGCCCACATCGACCTCAAGGGCCGCTGGCTGTTCCCGATCCACAACGGCACGTTCGACCTGGCAATGCACGCCTGGCATGAGCCCTTCGACCGCATTCTTGCTTTGGCCTGGGAGCGCAGCGTGTCGATCACCACGCCGAAAATGGGCGAGGCATTCAACCTGATGCAACCGCAACGAGGGGAAGCGTGGTGGTTGGAAATGGAACAAGAGATGTCAGAAAAAGGGCGCGTTGCTTGTAGCGGCTACAAGGCTGGGTGAGTTTTCCTACCAGCACTGGTTCTTGTTGCTGACAGCCGTTTCCTGCGGCTTCGGTAGGCTTGGTCGCGAGTGAAATGACTCACTCGTGATTGGCTTAAACAAGGACTAGAAAATGAAAATTCGCTTTAAACGCAGCGCGAACACGCTGGCGCAGGCCATCCTGCTTTCGCTGACCAGCAGCGCCGCTTTCGCGGCGCCCTCCAGTGCAACACTTGAATACGCCAGCGCCAGCGAGCTGAGTGCAATGATGGTCAGCAACGAACTGACCTCGGTCGCACTGGTTCAACATCTGATCACGCGCATTGCGGATCTGGACAAGCAAGGCCCGACACTCAACGCCATCATCGAAATGAACCCTCAGGCTCTCGACATCGCGACCGCGATGGATGAAGAGCGTGCGCAAGGCAAACTCCGTGGTCCGCTGCATGGCATTCCTGTTCTGTTGAAGGACAACTTCGATACTGCCGACAGCATGCAAACCAGTGCCGGCTCGTTGGCCATGGTCGGGCAACCGGCAGCTCAAGATGCATTTACGGTTAAACAACTGCGCGATGCCGGCGCCATTCTTTTGGGCAAGGCCAACATGAGCGAGTGGTCAGGGATGCGTGATATGGCCGTGCCCTTGGGGTGGAGCGGGCGCGGCGGCCAAGGGAGAAATCCTCATGTGCTGAGTGAAAGCACCTGTGGTTCCAGTTCCGGCCCGGCGGCAGCGGTCGCCGCCGGTTTCACTCCGCTGGCGTTGGGAACTGAAACCAATGGTTCGATCAGTTGCCCGGCGTCGGCCACCGGTGTGGTTGGCGTCAAACCGACGCTGGGGTTGTTCAGTCGTTCCGGCATCGTGCCGATTACCCGCCTGCAAGACACGCCGGGCACGCTGACCCGCACCGTGCGGGATGCCGCGCTGCTGTTCAATGTCATGCAAGGCATTGACGCCTCGGACAGCGCGACTGCCGATGCCCCAACTGGCGTTGACTACACCGCACTGCTTTCCAGTGAAGCCTTGCAAGGCAAACGGATCGGTTATCCGGTTGCGTACACCGGGTCCCACGATACCGTACTGAACCCGAGTCTGGAGATGCTTGCCGCCATGGCCACCCTGGAAGAGCAGGGCGCTACGCTGGTCCCGCTGACTGTGCGTCTTCCGGACATCGATGACTACGTTAACGGCCTGATGGGTGGCATGAAGCACGAACTACCCGAATATCTCGCCAGCCGCCAGGGACTGCCGATCAATTCATTACAGACGCTGATCGACTTCAACCAGGCCAACCCCGGTGAGGAGCAACACGGCCAGCAGATGCTGGAGGCCATCAACGCGTCGGCGCTTTCCCATCAGGACGCGACCGCACTGATTACTACCATCAGCCAGAACTTCAAAGACGCTATCGATGAGCAGGTGCGTGAGCACAATCTGGATGCCCTGTTCGCCGAATCGGACGGCTTTTCCCAGTTCTCTGCCGCCACCGCAGGCTACCCGGCAATCACCTTGCCCTCGGGCATAAGTGATGACGACACGCCGACCTCCGTATTCTTTTACGGCCAGCAGTGGAGCGAGCCACAGTTGTTTGCCATGGCGTACAGCTACGAACAGGCTTCGATGGAACTGCGTCATCCGGGGTTCAAGGATTAAACACCTTGCTGGCACTGTGTTGTCTTCGAATATTTGAAGCACTGCCGTATCAAGCGAACACCACCTCAATTCGGCCCTCTTTGCGAGAGCGGGGGGCCGGTTTGATCACAATCTGCACATCTCGGCCAAGGAGGGAAAGGCATTCCATCATCTTGGCTTCACTGATGCCGCGGAATTTTCCTCTCAGCATTTCGGACAGCTTGGGTTGTGACAGCCCTAGGATTTCAGAAGCTTTAGATTGAGTGAGATGACGCGCTTTGATGATTTCACCGATCTTTGCGGAAAGCTGTGACTTGATCCTCATCTCATTGGCGTTTGGTATCTCTAGATCCTCGTAGATGTTCCCGCTGCTTTCTTCGATTCCAATCAATTTCGAGTTCCTTCCGCGTGTGGGCCGACCTCAACGGGTCTTTTCAATCAGCCATTGCATAAGTTTCGCGATCAACCGACGTGGGCATCGCACCTCTGACATTCCCCCCACGCCCCGGAGCAAACCCCGGAAAGAACACCAACCCCTGCGCCTCAAACCGATAGGTCAACGCCAGCCGCACCTCATCCGCCACGTCCTGCTGCGCTTCGAATCGCTGAATGTCGTCTACTGAAACCTTGGCCTCTCGCGACAACTGTTCAACGCTCCAGCCCAACATCCCTCGGGCCTGGGCGCAATGGGTCGGGGTGAACTGGAAAAGGGCGATACGTTCGAGGATGAGGTTCATCGCTGAAGAGGCCATGGTGTGCTCCGGGCTCGAGAGTGCTGATGGAAAATGTACTGTGTTTTTGTACAGTTGTTTTCGGCCGGGATCAAACGCATTTTTTGATTTGCCCTAGTTCGCCGCCTCCAACCAGACGGACGGTGCCTGACCGAGGATCCGACGGAACATCGTCGAGAACGCCGCCGGGCTGTCATAGCCGAAATCCAGGGCAATCCGCGTCACCGCTTCACCCGCCGCCAGTCGTGCCAGCGCCAATACCACGCAGGCGCGCTGACGCCATTGACTGAAACTCAGGCCGGTCTGCTGACGAAACAGTCTGTTGAAGGTGCGTAAGCTTACGTGCAGCTGATCGGCCCAATGCTGGGGTGATTGGTGGGCATTCGGCTGATGCAGAAAGGTCTGACAAAGTTCGAGCAGTCTTCCGTCAGGCGGCAGCGGGATATGCAACGGAAGTGGTGCACTGCGCACCAATTCATGCAGCAACAAATCGACCAGCACGCCGTCACGCCCGGCAAGGTCATAGGTCAGCGGCAACTCCACGGCTTCCATCAGCAAGTGCCGCATCAACGGCGACACACTGATCACCTGGCAACGCTCACCCAGATCCACTGCCCCCGGCTCGATATACAAACTGCGAGTGCTGACCCCGAGCATCAACACCTCATGCGCCACTCCCGGCGGAATCCACACCGCTCGCTGCGGCGGCACCACCCAGTTGCCATCATGCGTGCTGACCTGCATCACCCCGGTCGCGCCGTACAACAATTGCGCCCGCCGATGCGTATGACGTGGCAACAGATAGCCGTGGGAATAATCCGTACCGATCGCCACCACCGGGCGCGGCGTGTCATCCAGCAGATTGATCGAAACATTGTGCATCGAGCGGCACCCAGCAGTTGGCGTAAACGCAAACATTATTGGCTGACTTGCTGAAGCAGGCCAAGCGCCGCCGCTCTATCGTCGACCGCTCCCAAACAACGGACGACACGCCATGTTCTACCTCCTGCTGACACTCTTCGGCTGCCTAACCGGCGTCACCGCCGTGCTCTTCGGCTTCGGCGGCGGCTTCGTCGTCGTGCCACTGCTGTACCGCATGCTCACCGCGAACCACGGCGCCGACGACCCGATCAGCCAGTCCTCCATGCACATCGCCGTCGCCACCTCGACCTGCGTGATGATCGTCAACGCCCTGATCGCCACCGGCAAACATCGTCGCGCCGGCAACCTCATCCGTGATTACCTGTGGCCTTTGGGAGGGTTCATCGGGGTGGGCGCGGTCGTTGGCGCAATTGCAGCGGTGTGGGTCAGCGGCGAAGTCATTCGTTATGCCTTCATCGCCTACCTCGGCGTGACGATTGTCGATTGCCTGCTGCGACGCGGATTTCTTACGCAGTCCGAAGGCGCCATCCCACGGCGATTGGGAACACTGGAAACGTCCGGCGGCGGTGTAGGCATTGGCGCCATCGCAACCTTTCTCGGCGTAGGAGGAAGCGTCATGACCGTGCCGTTGTTGCGGCGTTGCGGGTTGAGCATGTCGCAGGCGACGTCGATGGCCAATCCGCTGAGCGTGCCGGTGGCACTGGCGGGCACACTGACTTACATGGCGCTTGCCGGTTTCAGCGAGACCGACTTGGGGCCATGGTTTATCGGGTATGTGGATCTGCTGGCGTTTGCGGTGCTGACGCTGGGCTCGATGCTAGGGATTCGACTGGCCACGCCGTGGATCGGGCGGATACCGGATCGGGTGCATGCTTGGGTTTATATTGGATTGTTGGTTATTGTGATGGTGGTAATGTCGGTGAAGTAGTCGTGTATCGACAGTCCCCCCATGTTCGATCCTCCCGATTATTTATTAGAGATCAAGGATGCTGATCTTCAACTGCACCGAAGCCGCCAGCAAGTTCTTCAGTCGTGTCCACCAGGGCAAAAAGATCACCCCGGTGGATTTCGCCCCGCCATCATCAACCATCGAAGATGATGAGATGGACAGTGGTGTCGAACAGTGGCTGGTGCATGCGATCACCGTGCAACGAAAGCATGTACTGTTCGCCATGCATATCAAGACTCGCTATTGCATGGTTTTCGCCGACATGAAAAAGGCCGATCTGGATGCATTTGTGGGGCAATTCGCTGATCGCTGGTTCAACGGTGTAATGCTTCATGCAACCCATCACGGGCTCTCCGAGTGGATTGATATTGAACCGTTGATTGAGCGATTCCAGTGGATGTGTCGACCGCAGCAGTTCTATCGCCGCAGCCATCGCAGCGCACAGAAACACATCGATGAAATTGCCTGGATCTTCCAGGACAAGGCCGCAGGAGCCGGTTGTTTACCGCCTGATGAAGTCGCAGCCATGGTGTTCGATGCGCAGATGAACGACACCCCGAGAAACAGCAAGGGCGTCAAGGGTTACTACTATCCGGATGAGGAAATGACCGTTCATTGGCTTCGTCGTTATTGCGCTCTGGATGAGGACGAAGTTCAAGCGGCCAAGGACCGGCGCAAGCAAGTGTATCGGGAGATCGCAGCAGTCGAGCGCGCAGCCTGGCTGGAAGAATACAACCGACGAAACTCGATTACTTAAGCAACCCTAGCCATAATCCGCCCCGCATTCACCAGCGCCGGCACTCACGTCCCGGCGCGACCTCCGACTCACTCAGGGATCGATCCATGCTCAAGGGACTGTTGCGCCTGGCGCCATATACCGCCGTGCTGTTTTCACTGCTTTCCACCGCTCAGGCTGACGACGGCAGACGTGTGTTCACCGGCACGCTGGGCAAGACGCCGATTGTGGTCGAGATCAATACCCAGAATCCGGATGAAGTGACCGGTCGTTACTTCTACGAGAAATACCATCGGGACCTGCCCCTCAGCGGGTCATTGCAGGACAGCACTCTGACGCTGGTCGAAGGCAACAATCGCTACAGCGACGACAAGCCACTGCCAACTTTGAAACTGGAAGAAACTGCCACTGGCTGGCAGGGCGAGTGGCAAAGTCCGAAGGGCAAGAAGCTTTCAGTGCAACTTTCCGAGGCCAGGATTCCAGCGCCGACAACTTCTACGCTGCCCTTCATCGCCGCGCTGCCAAACGGCGAGCCGTATGAATATTTGCGACTACAGGGGCTCAAGCTCAAACCGCTGAAGAAACAAGACTTCATGGGTTACACCCTGCAATGGTGGACAGAGCCGGAGTCAAAGATTTCGCTGTTCAGCGTAGAGTCCGGTCTGCCAAAAGACGATCTGCAACGGGTTAACCAGCAGTTGCTTGGACGGCTGTGGAATGAGGTCATCCGCTATCACGGTTGCCAACTGCAGGGCGGGGAATACGTCGAGTTCATGCAGGACGCAGAACCCAAAATGATTTCGCCAGCCGTGGTCAGCCTGAACATCTCGACCAGCTATTTCTGCGGTGGCGCGCATCCGGACTTCGGTGATTCACCCCTCAACATTGATGTAAGCACAGGCCATCCGTTATCACTCGAAGATGTGTTGTGGGTAGGTGAGGGCAAGCCACTGCTGCATGCCGAACGAGACAGTCTGGGTGACAAACCCTTGAGCCAAGCCGAAAGTGACGCGCGTTATCAGTATGAAAACAAAGACCTGGTGCCTTGGCTGATCAAGCAATTCACCGCTCTGTACCCCGCAGAAATGAAGAAACCGACGCAAGATGACGATTGCGACTTCACGGAAGAAAGCGTTTGGGGTTCTTCGCCGTGGTACTTCACCGCGAAAGGTTTGTACCTGGGCGCCTACTTCGCCCGCGTACAACGCTCTTGCGATAGGCCAGACTGGTCAGTCCTGCCGTACTCCCTCATCAAACAACACCCCGGCGCCGTCCAACTGCAACTGCCCCAAGGCTAACCATCACGCCAGACCCGGCGCTTCACGAATGATGAAGTGATCCAGGTTCTCGATATTGGCATTGAAGACCTCGAAAGGCTTTTCGGGGTTCTTCTTGCCCGGCACCTGCTTCAACTCCGGCGTCACTCCATAGAAGAAGCAAAACAACTCCTTGTCGCTATCAATGGCGTGCTTGATCTCTTCCAGAAACGCCTTGCGCTTGCGGTAGTTGTCGATCAGCTTTTTGTTGAGATAGACACTGACCGGATAAGGCTTCTTCTTGCTGTCATCCGGCTTCTTGAACCAGACCTTGTCCTCGAAATCGATCCGGAAACTGGCGCTGTGAAAGTCCTCGATCTTCTTGATCCGGCCCCAGTAAATCAGCCCCTTGTTGTCCATCAAATACTCGATCTTCTTGAAGAACGAACTGTACGGCGCCGTATGCTCACCAATCTTCAACGGCATACGCTTGAGCAATTCCTTGTCCGCGAAGTTCGACACAAAACACTCCACGGGGTGAGCGAAGACACTGGTCTTGTCCGGCGCCGTCTCACGACTCGGCGATTCTTTTGAGGGATTAGTCGCCACTCGCACCGGATCATCCCACAACACATCCGCCGCCCCCAATGGCGCGGCAGGCTTGCGCACATACTCACGACGCGTCAGCAACAACTCAGACGGAAAATGCCCTCCCGCCCGTCATCCGATTCCCCATCCGCCGCCTCAACCCCCGACGCCGACGTCTTCAAACTCACATACGGACAACCCGCCACATGCTGCGTACCGGGCAGATTCTTGAAGTGCGGCGTACGCACGTAATTCACGTTCTTGGCGTTGAACGTGCCCAACTCGTCGGAAGCATCGAACGCCGAACGACAGGCGTCGTTGGGGCACTGGAAGTGTTCCTTCGCAGAATCGAACGCCACCGTCTCATCGAAATTGAGATCGCGAACGTCATAGATCGACAACTTGTCGTCGAGGCTGAGGCAGTAGGCGAGGTCGAATTTCATGGTGGGG
>NZ_JAIHBA010000017.1:0-149226 GCF_019718735.1 Pseudomonas sp. RIT778
TTCTTCAGCGCCACGTTACCGTCGAGCAACTCGACGCCGACATTCACGCAATGCTGTTTGACCCGCTCCAGCGCCCGCTCGCGCAAGCCGTGGTTGTGCCAGAGCCACGCACCGGCGACGGCGAACAGCATCAGCACGAAAATGTTTTCCAGGGTGAGCATCAACACGAAACTCCAAATGATGGCGTCAGCTTAACTGCGTCGCCGGTCTGTCGTACAGGCTGCGTTTCGTCGCATACTGCGCGGCTTGAATTTCAATCGTTTTACGGAAAAACCCGAATGAAACGTACGCCTCATCTGCTCGCCATCCAGTCCCATGTGGTGTTCGGCCACGCCGGCAACAGCGCTGCGGTTTTTCCGATGCAGCGGGTCGGGGTGAATGTCTGGCCGCTCAATACGGTGCAGTTCTCCAACCACACGCAGTACGGCCAGTGGGCCGGCGAAGTGCTGGCGCCGCACCGGATCCCGGAACTGGTCGAAGGCATCGCCGCCATCGGTGAGCTGGGCAATTGCGATGCGGTGCTGTCCGGTTATCTCGGCAGTGCGGCGCAGGGCCGGGCGATTCTCAGTGGCATCGAGCGGATCAAGGCGGTCAACCCGAAAGCCCTTTATCTGTGCGACCCGGTAATGGGGCATCCGGAAAAGGGTTGCAGCGTTCCCGCCGAGGTCAGTGATTTCCTGCTGGAAGAGGCCGCCGCTGTTGCGGACTTCATGTGCCCGAACCAGTTGGAGCTGGACAGCTTCTCCGGGCGCAAGCCGCAGTCGCTGTTCGATTGCCTGGCGATGGCGCGGGCGCTTCTGGCACGTGGCCCGAAAGCGGTGCTGGTCAAACATCTGGATTATCCGGGCAAACCGGCGGATGGCTTTGAAATGTTGCTGGTGACGGCCGATGGCAGCTGGCATCTGCGGCGTCCGCTGCTGGCGTTTCCGCGTCAGCCGGTGGGGGTGGGCGATCTGACGTCAGGTCTGTTCCTGGCGCGCGTGCTGCTCGGGGATAGCCTGGTGGCAGCGTTTGAATTCACCGCAGCAGCGGTGCATGAAGTGCTGCTGGAAACCCAGGCTTGCGCAAGTTACGAGCTGCAGCTGGTGCGAGCGCAGGACCGGATTGCGCATCCGCGGGTGAAGTTCGAAGCCACGCCGATCAGTCTGTAAGACCGAGTTGCCCCATTCGCGAGCAAGCCCGCTCCCACAGGAGGAACGCATTCCAAATGTGGGAGCGGGCTTGCTCGCGAAAGCTATCTGCAGAGCGCCATAGATCGAAGGGCTGATCAGGCGTCGCCCTTGATTTCCTGATAGCGCTTTTCCAGCTCCTGACGGATCTGCCGGCGTTGCTGCGCCTGCATGTAGCGGCGCTTGTCTTCGCTGTTCTGCGGTTGCAGCGGCGGTACGGCGGCGGGTTTGCGCTGATCGTCCACCGCGACCATGGTGAAGAAGCAGCTGTTGGTGTGGCGCACCGAGCGCTCGCGGATGTTCTCGGTCACCACTTTGATACCGACTTCCATCGAGGTGTTGCCGGTGTAGTTCACCGACGCCAGGAAAGTCACCAGTTCGCCGACGTGGATCGGCTCGCGGAAAATTACCTGATCCACCGACAGGGTCACCACGTAGCGGCCGGCATAACGGCTGGCGCAGGCGTAGGCCACTTCGTCGAGGTATTTGAGCAGGGTGCCGCCGTGGACATTGCCAGAGAAGTTGGCCATGTCGGGGGTCATCAGTACCGTCATCGACAGCTGGGCGTTTCCGGGTTCCATAACGTTCTCACGGGTCAAGGCAGGGTTGCTGGAAGAAACACCTCTGCGGGTGCCTGGTCGCTTTTCAAAAGCACCGTTATCGGGACGCCAGGCAACTGGCCGCCGTCACGCCCGAATCGATCTGTTTCCATATATTGCACCGCCTTTCAGCCGGAAGTCGCGGTGTTACCCTGCAAAAGCCCACCCCAAGGGCGATTCCTACACCCAAAGCGGATTTTTACTCAGCTCGCCCAGACATTTCCCATGCCTGCGTGAGCCTCGTCATTCAAGGAGCCCACACCATGCATGCCATCAGCTTTATTCAGGATCTGGCGGTGATCATGTTGGTCGCAGGTGTGGTGACCGTGCTGTTTCACCGCTTCAAGCAGCCGGTAGTGCTCGGCTACATCGTCGCCGGCTTCATCATCGGCCCGCACACACCGCCCTTCGGCCTGATCCACGACGAAGAAACCATCAAGACCCTCGCCGAGCTGGGAGTGATTTTCCTGATGTTCTGCCTGGGCCTGGAGTTCAGCCTGCGCAAGTTGTTCAAGGTCGGCGCCACGGCCTTCATCGCAGCGTTCCTCGAAATCGTGCTGATGATCTGGATCGGCTACGAAATCGGCCGCTGGTTCGACTGGAACACCATGGATTCGCTGTTCCTCGGCGCGATCCTGGCGATTTCCTCGACCACCATCATCGTCAAGGCGCTCAACGACCTGAAGATGAAAAACGAGCGCTTCGCCCAGTTGATCTTCGGCGTGCTGATCGTCGAGGACATTCTCGGCATCGGCATCATCGCCTTGCTGTCGAGCATCGCTGTCAGCGGCACGGTGAGTTCCGGCGAAGTGTTTTCTACCGTCGGCAAGCTCTCACTGTTCATGATCGTCGCCTTGGTTGTCGGCATTCTGTTGGTGCCGCGACTGTTGGCCTACGTGGCAAAATTCGAAAGCAACGAGATGCTGCTGATCACCGTGCTGGGCCTGTGTTTCGGCTTCTGCCTGCTGGTGGTCAAACTCGAGTACAGCATGGTGCTCGGGGCGTTCCTGATCGGCGCGATCATGGCCGAGTCGCGGCAACTGCTGAAAATCGAGCGCCTGATCGAGCCGGTTCGCGACCTGTTCAGTGCGATCTTCTTCGTCGCCATCGGCCTGATGCTCGATCCGATGATTCTTCTGCAATACGCGTGGCCGATTGCGGTGATCACGGTCGCCGTGGTGCTGGGCAAGATGCTGTCCTGTGGCCTCGGGGCGTTTATCGCAGGGAATGACGGACGAACCTCACTGCGGGTCGGGATGGGGCTTTCGCAGATTGGCGAATTCTCCTTCATCATCGCGGCGCTGGGGATGACCCTCCAGGTCACCAGCAACTTCCTGTATCCGGTGGCCGTGGCGGTTTCGGTGATTACCACGTTGCTGACGCCGTACCTGATCCGGGCTGCCGATCCGCTGTCGATCAAGCTGTCTGCCGCGATGCCGCAGCGCCTCGGTCGAGTGTTCGGGATGTACGGCGAGTGGCTGCGCAGCATTCAGCCGCAGGGTGAGGGCGCGATGCTGGTGTCCATGATCCGGCGGATTCTGCTGCAGGTCGGGGTCAATCTGGCGCTGGTGATCGCGATCTTCTTTGCCGGCGCTTTCTTTGCCGGGCGCCTCTCGATCTGGATGCAGGACTGGATCAGCGATCCGAGCTGGCAGAAGGCGTTGATCTGGGGCGGGGCGCTGCTGGTGTCGTTGCCGTTCCTGATCGCGGCCTATCGGAAGCTCAAGGCGCTGTCGATGCTGTTGGCGGAGATGGGCGTGAAGCCGGAAATGGCCGGGCGTCACACACAGCGAGTGCGCCGGGTGATCGCCGAAGTGATCCCGATTATCTCGCTGCTGGTGATTTTCCTGCTGTTGGCAGCCTTGTCGGCCAGTATCTTGCCGACCAACAAGTTGCTGGTGCTGATCGCCGTAGTCGCGGCCGCCGTGGCGGCGCTGCTCTGGCGCTGGTTCATCCGGGTGCACACGCGGATGCAGGTGGCCCTGCTGGAAACCCTCGACAACCACAAGGAGCCGTCGGGGCACTGACCACCCATGGTGCGGGGCGTTTCAGCTTTCCAGCCAGACGTCCCGCGCCCAGTGCCAGACCGATTCCCAGGACTCTTCGGTGATCAGTTCTTCTTCGCCCGACCACAGCACCACGGTGCCGTCTTCTTCGACGCAGTAGTAGTCGTCACCGTCCTGGCAGATCGGGATCAGGTCGCGCGGCACGCCGGCATCCCAGGCATTGGCGGCGACGTCCGGCAGGTAGGTGTGGGATTGCGGGTCGGTGACGGTCACCGGCTCCAGACTGCCGTAAACCACGTCGCTGACGGTCAGCAGAAACTCTTTGAAGACGAACGGGATGTTGATGAAGAGCTCTTCTTCGATTTCCACCAACTGGTCTTCGTCGGGCAACTCCAGGGGAACCGGTACGGGTTCGTTGGCTTCGCGCAGTTGTTCGATGATTTCTTCCACGTCCGGGATCCTCTTGCTTGAATGGCGCGGTTTATATGGGGCGGTTTATACAGTAGCTCGCTATAGATGCAACCGCGAAATAGAAAACCCCGGCCGAGGCCGGGGTTTTCATTACTGCGGGTAAAACGTCGGAGGTGATCAGCCGTTCTGGCGGATACCGGCGACCAGCCAAGGCTGGTTGTCGCCCTGTGGACGTTCCATGTTCCAGCTTTCGCTGAACACTTCGCCCTGCTGGTCGAAACGCGAGGTCTTCGACACGCCGTTGAAGGTCAGGGTGGCGATGGTCTTGTCCGCACGATCATCCACGCCATCCAGTTGTACCTGGAGGTTGTCGATGTAGGTGGACTGGAACGCATCACCCAGTTCCGCGCGCTCGCGTTTGAGGAACTCGAACATTTGCGGGGTCACGAACTCGGCGATCTTGTCCATTTCGTTGGCGTCCCAATGCTGCTGCAGCGCCTGGAAGTGGCTGCGGGCGGCTTCAAGGAAGCGCTGTTCGTTGAACCAGGCCGGCGCGTTGATCACCGGACGGGCGGCAGCAGGCGCGGCCGAACCACCGAAGATCGAACCCATGGCTGCTGGTTTCTGTTCGAACACTTCACGCTGCATCGGCGCGCCGGCCGGAGCGAACTGCTCCTGCTGCTTGCGACGACGGGCGGCGATGAAGCGGAAGATCACGAACGCGATCACGGCCATGATCAGGATGTCGAAGAACTGCATGCCTTCGAAGCCGCCGCCCATGAACATGGAAGCGAGCAGGCCACCGGCCGCGATGCCGGCCAGAGGGCCGAGCCATTTCGAAGCACCGCCGGCCTTGGCCGCAGCGCCCGCGGCACCGGCAGCACCAGCAGTCGCCGCAGCGCCGCCCATGCCTGGGGAAGAAGGAGCCATCTGGCTGGTCTGGTGCGTCGGCGCAGCGCCGGCGCTTTTGCCACCACCAAAGCGCTTGGCGTTGGCGTCGAGGCTCATCGTCAGGCCGATGCACAACGCCATGGCGATGCTAAGAAAACGTTTCATAAAGGGAATTCCCGTTTGTGGAGACACGCGCGCCATGTTGCACAGCTGAAGTGTTACTGGCTAGCGAGAGAGTGTTTCGGGCTTTTGCCTGACAGGTTACGTTCAGCTCGGTCGGGGCAATAAGGCCATGTACTTTTGTCTGTAGGAAAAGGAGATAGGTTCAGCAGGAAATGGATCAGCGCCGAAAAGCCAGCATCACCACGCCGGCAGTGATAAGGCCGATACCGCCCCACTGGCGCAGGTCGAGTTTCTCGCCCAGCAGGATCACACCGAGCACCGCCACGAAGACCACGCTGAGCTTGTCCACCGGGGCGACCAGCGATGCCGGGCCGACTTTCAACGCCCGGAAGTAGCACAGCCACGAAGCACCGGTACCCAGGCCCGACAACAGCAGAAACAGGTAGCTCTTGGCGGAGATCGATCCCAAGGACTGATATTGGCCCGTTGCGTACAAAATCAAGGCTAGACTGACCAATACGACGATTGTGCGCAGCAGGGTAGCGAAGTCGGAGTTGACGTTTTCGATGCCGATCTTGGCGAAGATGGCCGTCAGCGCGGCGAAGGTGGCCGAGAGCAGGGCCCAGAACGTCCAGGAAGAAAAGAAGCCCGAGCCCATGGATGTTGCCTCCAGTGTTCGTGTCCGATCGTTCCCACGCTCTGCGTGGTAACGCCGCCATGGACGCTCCGCGTCCACAGTGACGCAGAGCGTCACGGGATGCATTCCCACGCAGAGCGTGGGAACGATGAGCAACGACGGGCTGCCCCTAAATGGCTTCCAGCTTCGCGTACCCGAGCATCAGCCACTTGCTGCCTTCGGCGAAGTTCACCTGCACCCGGGCCTGGGCGCCGGCGCCTTCGAAGTTGAGGATCACGCCGTCGCCGAAGATTGAGTGACGGACAGCCTGGCCAAGGCTCAGGCCGGTTTCCGGAATCTCGCTGCCGCGGAACAGGTTGCTGCCCCCCATCGACTGGTTGCCGCCGAACGGCCGGCTGACGCTGTTGGACAGGCGTACTTCCTGAATCAGGCCTTTCGGTACTTCCCGTACGAAACGCGACACCTTGTTGTAGGTTTCGCTGCCGTACAGGCGTCGGGTTTCAGCATAGGTCATCACCAGATTCTGCATCGCCCGGGTAATGCCGACATAGGCCAGTCGCCGCTCCTCCTCAAGGCGCCCCGGTTCTTCCAGGCTCATCTTGTGCGGGAACAGGCCTTCTTCCATGCCCACCAGGAACACGTAAGGGAATTCCAGGCCCTTGGCGCTGTGCAGGGTCATCAGCTGAATGCTGTCTTCGTGTTCGTCGGCCTGAGTGTCGCCGGCCTCCAGCGAAGCGTGGCCGAGGAACGCCGCCAGTGGCGTCAGCTCTTCGTCTTCTTCGGTGTTCTCGAAGTTGCGCGCGGCGCTGACCAGTTCCTCAAGGTTTTCCACCCGGGCCTGGCCTTTCTCGCCTTTTTCCGCTTCGTGGTAGGCGATCAGCCCGGACTGCTCGATAACGGTCTGGGTCATCAGGTGCAACGGCATCTCGGCGCACTTGGCGGCGAGGTTTTCGATCAGTTCGATAAACGCGCCCAGCGCACCGGCGGCGCGACCGGTCAGGCCTTTGTTGGCCACCAGCTGGCGCATGGCTTCCCACATCGACACATCGCTGTGACGGGCATGGTCGCGAATCGCTTCGACGGTTTTCTCGCCGATGCCGCGAGCCGGGACGTTGATCACCCGCTCCAGCGCCGCATCGTTGCCACGACCTTCCAGCAAACGCAGGTAAGCCATGGCGTTCTTGATTTCCGCCCGCTCGAAGAAGCGCTGGCCGCCATAGATGCGGTACGGAATGCGTTCACGCAGCAACGCTTCTTCCAGAACGCGCGATTGGGCATTGGAGCGGTAGAGAATCGCGATATCGCTGCGAGCCAGGCCGGTTTTCAGCGCGCTTTCGATGGTTTCGACAACGTAGCGTGCTTCATCGTGTTCGTTGAAGGCGGCGTAAAGGTTGATCGCTTCGCCGTCGCCGCCATCGGTCCACAGTTCTTTTCCCAGGCGCCCGGTGTTATTGGCGATCAAGGCGTTGGCGGCTTTCAGGATGCCGGCCGTGGAGCGGTAGTTCTGCTCCAGACGGATGGTCACCGAATCCGGGAAGTCGGAAGAGTATTGGTGGATGTTCTCGATTTTCGCGCCGCGCCAGCCGTAGATCGACTGGTCGTCGTCGCCGACCACCATCAGGCTGTCGCCGCCCTTGCCCAGCAGACGCAACCAGGCGTACTGCACGGCGTTGGTGTCCTGGAATTCGTCCACCAGAATGTGCCGGAAACGCTTCTGGTAATGCGCCAGCAGGCCCGGGTGGTCGCGCCACAGGTCGAGGGCGCGCAGCAGCAGTTCGGAAAAATCGATGACGCCGGCACGCTGGCACGCCGCCTCGTACGCTTCATAAATGCCGCGCATGGTCGCCAGGAACAAATCGCCGCTGGCTTGAATGTGTTGCGGACGCAGACCTTCGTCTTTCTGCCCGTTGATGAACCACTGGGCCTGACGGGCCGGCCAGCGTTGCTCGTCCAGCCCCAACTCGCGAATTACCCGCTTGACCAGTCGCTGCTGGTCGTCGCTGTCGAGAATCTGGAACGTCTGGCTCAGCCCGGCTTCCTGCCAGTGCGCCCGCAACAGGCGGTGCGCCAGGCCGTGGAAGGTGCCGACCCACATGCCGGCCGGGTTGATGCCCAGCAACTGCTCGATGCGGTGACGCATCTCGGCAGCGGCTTTATTGGTGAAGGTCACCGACAGAATCGAGTGGGGCGAGGCGTTTTCGACCTGGATCAACCAGGCGATACGGTGCACCAGCACTCGGGTTTTGCCGGAGCCGGCACCGGCCAGGACCAATTGACGACCAACGGGAGCCGCTACGGCCTGGCGTTGGGCATCGTTGAGGGAGTTCAGCAGAAGGGAGAGATCATCGCGCATCGGGGCATTCTAGGGTGCGCCGCAGGCCCGGGCAAACCGAGCTTTGCATTAGCCGATGAAAGTGCTGCCCGTGACGACCGGTCGGTCACCGGCTACAGGCGTTGGCCCGCCTGGCGTCGGGGCTTTGGCGGGTGACGAGCGGCGGAAAAGTTTCGGTGAAATTATGATCTGGGGCAGTTTGGCAAGTGGTTCGGCTTGTGTATGCTCCGTCCACGTTTCCGGGCGCATGCTCACACTTATAAGAACAAGAACGTTGCCTATGACCCTCAGCTTCGACCTGTCGGGCCCCTCTGTGGAACCCCGGGTAATCCGCAAGCATTACGCCACCCAGATGGCGGTCGAGCGCACGCGCCTTCTTTATCAGGGTTCGCTGTTGCCCACCCTGTTCATGTTGATCAATGGTCTGGTCTGCGCCGGTCTGCTCTGGAGCCCGCAGCGTTACTTCGTGGTCAGCGTCTGGCTGGTGTGGCTGCTGTCGCTGGTGGCGTTGCGGGTGATTCAGGTCGCGGCCTTCGATTCGGCGATTCCCGATCGCCAGGCCCAGCCGATCTGGGGCCGGATGTTCCTGCTCGGCTCGACCATGACCGGCCTGACCCTCGCTGGCGCCGGCATCGCTCTGGTTCCCGCCGACAACTTCATGCAGCAGGCCTGGGTGTTCGGCCTGATCGGCGCCGCGACCCTGTCGGCCAGCGTGGCTTACGCCGTGAGTATTCCGGCATTCCTTTCCTTTACCTTGCCATGCCTGCTGCCGGCCATCGGCTACCTGTTCTGGGGCGGTGACGAACTGGCGCGCGGCTGGGGCTGGCTCGGGCTGATCCTGCTCGGCTCCCTGAGTGTGGTGGCGTGGCAGGTCAATCGGCTTATCGATCGTGGACTGCTGCGGCGCTTTCAGAACCAGCACCTGATCGAGCACCTGCAACAGACACAAACCCGCAGCGAACAGCTCAATCAGGAGCTGGCGAAGGAAATCGAGCACCGGCGTTGCGCTGAGGGCAAGTTGCGTGAAGCCCAGGTCGAGCTGGAAGACCGGGTCGCCCAGCGCAGCCGGGAACTGGACGTCGCCAACCAGGCCCTGAGCAAAAGCGAGGCGCGCCTGGCCCTGGCGTTGAAAGCCAGTGAGCTGGGGCTGTGGGACTGGAACCTGCAGACTGACGAAGTTCACCACACGCAGATTCAGGAACTGTTTGGCATTGACCCGGAATACGTCACCGGGCTGCTCAGGCACCTGCGGCCACGCCTGCACCCGGAAGATGTGCCGCCACTCAAGCGCGCGCTGATCGAGCACTTGAAGGGGCGCACCGAGGATTATCAGATCGAATACCGCGTGCGCCACGGCGACGGCCACTGGGTCTGGATCGAAGACCGTGGGCGAGCGGTGGAGCGCGACGAGAACGGGCGGGTCATCCGCATGGTCGGCACCCGCCGCGACATTAGCGTCAGCAAAAGCCTGGAAGCCCAGCAACAATTGGCGGCGACGGTGTTCGAGGCCGCCAGCGAAGGCATCGTGATCCTCGACCCGAATTATTCGCTGATCGCCATCAATCAGGCCTTCAGCCGGGTCACCGGGTATGACATCGACGACATGCTCGGGCGCAACGTCGTCGAATTGCCGTGCAGCCGCGACGCCCGCCGGCACTACGTCGCGATCCGCCACGCGCTGGAACAGCACGGCAGCTGGCAGGGCGAACTGGTGGAAACCCGCAAGAACGGCGAGCTGTATCCTCAGTGGCTGCAATTGAATGCCGTACGCGACAGTCGGGGAAATGTGAGCCATATCGTCGGCTTCTTCGCCGATCTGTCGGCGCGCCGTGAATCCGAAGAGCGAATGCGCTACCTGACCCACTACGACGAACTCACCGGCCTGGCCAATCGCTCATTGTTCCGCGAACGCCTGCACGAAGCCCATCAGCGCGTGCGGCAGGGCGGGCGCCGGAGTCTGGCGCTGCTGCACATCAATCTGGATCGCTTCAAGCTGCTCAACGACAGCCTCGGCCACGAGATCGCCGACCAGTTGCTGCAAAAGATGTCTCGGCGGCTGGTCAACGCCTTGCCGGAAGCCGACACCATCGCCCGGCTGTCCGGCGACGAGTTCGCGGTGCTGTTCGACGCCTACGGCAACCTGTCGAGCCTGGCGCGGGTCGCCACGCGGCTGTCGACCAAGCTGCGACTGCCGTTGACCGTGGAAGGGCACGAATTGGTAGTAAGTGCTTCGATGGGCATCAGCATGCTGCCCGATAACGCCCGGGAGATTTCCGCGCTGGTCAGCCAGTCGAACATGGCCATGCAACATGCCAAGCACCTGGGCGGCAACAACTTTCAGTTCTACACCGACAGTCTGCAGGCCAGCACGCTGGAGCGCCTGCAACTGGAAAACCAGCTGCGCAAAGCCATCGAGGAAAAGCAGCTCAACGTCTTCTATCAACCGAAACTGTGCCTGGCGACCGGTCGTCTCAACGCGGCGGAAGCGCTGGTGCGCTGGGATCACCCGACCATGGGCCGGGTGCCGCCGGGGGATTTCATCGGCCTGGCCGAAGAAACAGGGCTGATCGGGCCGATCGGCGAATTCGTCCTGCGCCAGGCCTGCTGGCAGGCGTGCGAATGGCAGCGTCAGGGGCTGGCACCGATCCGGGTTTCGGTGAACCTGTCGGTGCATCAATTGCGCCAAGGCAAACTGGTCAGTCTGGTACGTCAGGTGCTGGAGGAAACCGGCCTGGCGCCGCACTACCTCGAACTGGAACTGACCGAAAGCCAGCTGCTCGACAGCGTCGAACACATCATCGCCACGTTCCAGCAGTTGCGGGATCTGGGGGTGAAGCTGGCCATCGACGATTTCGGCACCGGCTATTCATCGCTGAGCTATCTGAAACGGATTCCGGTGGACTACGTGAAGATCGATCAGGCCTTTATTCGCGGGTTGGGCGAGGGCAGCGAGGACGCGGCGATCACCCGGGCGATCATTGCGATGGCTCACGGGCTGTCACTGAAAGTTGTCGCCGAAGGTGTCGAGCGATCCGAGCAGTTGGCGTTTCTGAAAACTGAAGGTTGCGACGAGGTGCAGGGCTATCTGATCAGCCGTCCGGTGGAGGCGGTCGGCCTTGCCGCGTTGTTGCGTGAACAGGAAAAACCGCTGTAAAGGGCTACATGCAGCGCATGTCGCCTGATCCGGGGGGATCGAGTTACGCATTGAGCAGGCAAAAAGCCGATTCATGTAGTATAACTACAAGCTTGCTACATCCCCGGCATCTGGCCAAAGCACATCTTTCCATAACAAGAGTCCAGCCCCTTGAATCTGCTGCAACACATCGCCCAGTCACGTCACCTGTTACGCAAGTCGGAGCTCAAGGTCGCCGACCACGTGCTGCTTGACCCTGCGGCAGTGATGCACAGTTCCATGGCCGACCTGGCCCACAGCGTCGGCATCAGCGAGCCGACCATCGTGCGCTTCTGCCGGGCCATCGGTTGTTCCGGTTTCCAGGATCTGAAACTCAAGCTCGCGCAAAGCCTCGCGGCCGGCGCCAGCTTCGGTCAGTTCGCGATCCATGAAGACGATTCCGTTGCCGACTACAGCCTGAAGATTTTCGACACCACGTTGCACACGCTGATGGAGGTTCGCGAAAAGCTCGATCCTCTGGAGCTGCAACGGGCGGTGACGCTGATGTCCCAGGCCCAGCGCGTCGAGTTCTACGGTTTTGGTGCGTCGGGCGCGGTGGCGGCGGATGCACAGCACAAGTTCTTCCGTTTGCTGCTGACCGCCGCGGCGTATTCCGACCCGCACATGCAGGCGATGTCGGCGGTGACGCTGAAGCCGACCGACGTGGCGATCTGCATTTCCCAGTCCGGCCGTTCCAAAGACCTGCTGATTACCGCCAACCTCGTTCGCGAGAGCGGTGCTTCGCTGATCACCTTGTGCCCGAGCCAGACACCGCTGGCCGAGTTGTCGACCGTCAACCTGGCGATCGACGTTCACGAAGACACCGAAATCTACACGCCGCTGACTTCGCGTATCGCTCACCTGGTGGTGATCGACGTATTGGCGATGGGCGTGGCCATGGCGCGTGGGCCGAGCCTGGTCAACCACCTCAAGAGCGTCAAGCGCAGCCTGCGCAGCTTGCGGCTGTCGCCAAAATCGGTGAAAGCGCTGGATGACTGATTGTTGTGGGGTGACGGCAATCTTCATCTGCCTGTAACCCCGACGCAGCCAAATCGTCATCCACCGCGCCTATCGTGAAACTCCCGTAATCGCCTTGGGAGACTCGAAATGGCTCAGCCTTACGAAGAACGCAACAGCGCCGCGAAAACCCGTCGTCAGCAGGAAGACCAGCGCCGCATGGAGTTTCGCCGCGCTATCGAAGATCGCTTCGAACTCCGCCAGCTTCAGGCCGAAATCGGCGATTTTCCCGAGGACATCAATCACTGGCAGGCAGCGCCGGCAGCTTCCCGTCGAAGCGCTCAACCAGCGCGCTGATCTGCACCCGTTCGCTGCGGATAAACGCCAGGAAGGCGTGCGCCACCGGTGACAGCCGCTTGGCTTTGGCTTGCACCAGGCACCAGCTGCGAAACAGCGGCAATTCTTCGACCGGCAGCTCCACCAAGCCGCCGGTCGCCAGCTCCAGGTTCAGGGCGTGGCGCGTCAACAGCGCCAGGCCCAGACCCGCCACCACGCATTCACGCTGGGCTTCGGCCGACGCCACTTCCTGGGTCTGGGTGAAGTGCACGCGCTTCTCCTTGAAATACTCCTCGCAGGCCAGTCGCGTACCCGAACCGGGTTCGCGGATCAGCAAGGTGTAAGGTTCCAGATCCTGCAAGCGCAGCGGGCCCATGTGTGCCAGCGGATGATCCGGCCGCGCCACGGCAACGATCGGGTTGTTGAGGAACGGCAGGAATTCCAGGCCCATGTCCTGCGGCACCATCGACATGATCACCAGATCGTCGCGGTTGTCGGAGAGTCGGCGGATCACCTGGCCACGGTTGACCACCGTCAGTTGCAGATTCACTTCCGGATGCTGGCGCTTGAACGCCGCGAACAGGTGCGGCACGAAGTATTTGGCGCTGGATTCCACCGCCAGCTTCAACTGGCCCTGCAGCGAGCCCTGCATGTCCGAGAGCTGCATGTCGAGGTTTTCCAGGCGCCCGAAAATGTCCCGGCTGGCGCGCTGGAGTGCTTCGGCCGCTTCGGTCATGTAGAGTTTTTTGCCCACGTAATCGAATAATGGCTGGCCGATCAGCTCTTCGAGCTGACGAATCTGTAGGCTGACGGCCGGTTGTGTGAGCGACATTTCCTCGGCAGCGCGGCTGTAGGAGCGCAAATCGCACACTTCGTTGAAGATCTGCAATTGACGCAATGTCATACGCATCAAGGACTTACGCATTTTCTACCGACTCTGGCCGCGGGCTGATGCGTTGACTATAAGTCTTTACTTATGCCTGACCCAATTTTTATTCATTTTTGTTAATCCCTTGTCAGCGCTAGTGTGGAGCCGAGACCAGATTGAAACATTTGGTCACGTGCCGACCTGGGTCTAGCAGGTCGTGGTGCCACCGGCTCAAGGGAACCTCCAAGTGATAACAAAGATCCTGATCGCCAACCGTGGTGAGATTGCCGTACGAATCGTGCGTGCCTGCGCCGAGATGGGCATCCGCTCGGTCGCGATCTACTCCGACGCCGACCGGCATGCCTTGCATGTGAAGCGTGCGGACGAGGCCCACAGCATTGGTGCCGAGCCGCTGGCCGGTTACCTGAACCCGCGCAAGCTGGTGAACCTGGCCGTGGAAACCGGCTGCGATGCGCTGCACCCCGGCTACGGTTTCCTATCGGAAAACGCCGAGCTGGCAGACATCTGCGCCGAACGCGGCATCAAATTCATAGGCCCGTCGGCGGAAGTCATCCGCCGCATGGGCGACAAGACCGAAGCGCGCCGCAGCATGATCAAGGCCGGCGTGCCGGTCACGCCTGGCACCGAAGGCAACGTCTCGGGCATCGAGGAAGCGTTGAGCGAGGGCGACCGCATCGGTTACCCGGTGATGCTCAAGGCCACTTCCGGTGGTGGCGGTCGCGGTATCCGTCGCTGCAACAGCCGCGAAGAACTCGAACAGAATTTCCCCCGGGTCATTTCCGAAGCCACCAAGGCCTTCGGTTCGGCGGAAGTGTTCCTGGAAAAATGCATCGTCAATCCGAAACACATCGAAGCGCAGATCCTCGGCGACAGCTTCGGCAACGTCGTGCATCTGTTCGAACGTGACTGCTCGATCCAGCGCCGTAACCAGAAGCTGATCGAAATCGCCCCGAGCCCGCAACTGACCCCGGAACAGCGCGCCTACATCGGCGACCTGTCGGTGCGCGCAGCCAAGGCCGTGGGCTACGAGAACGCCGGCACCGTGGAGTTCCTGCTCGCCGAGGGCGAGGTGTACTTCATGGAGATGAACACCCGGGTGCAGGTGGAACACACCATCACCGAAGAAATCACCGGGATCGACATCGTCCGCGAACAGATCCGCATCGCCTCCGGCCTGCCGCTGTCGGTGAAGCAGGAAGACATCCAGCATCGCGGTTTTGCCCTGCAATTCCGGATCAACGCCGAAGACCCGAAAAACAACTTCCTGCCGAGCTTCGGCAAGATCACGCGCTACTACGCCCCCGGCGGCCCCGGCGTGCGCACCGACACGGCGATCTACACCGGCTACACCATCCCGCCGTTCTACGACTCGATGTGCCTGAAACTGGTGGTCTGGGCGCTGACCTGGGAAGAGGCCATGGACCGCGGCCTGCGCGCGCTCGACGACATGCGTCTGCAAGGCGTGAAGACCACCGCCGCGTACTACCAGGAAATCCTGCGCAACCCGGAGTTCCGTAGCGGCCAGTTCAATACCAGCTTCGTTGAAAGCCACCCTGAACTGACCAACTACTCGATCAAGCGCAAACCCGAAGAGCTGGCCCTGGCCATCGCCGCCGCCATCGCCGCCCACGCAGGCCTGTGAGGAATAGAACAATGACTAAAAAGATTTTCGTAACCGACACCATCCTGCGCGACGCCCACCAATCGCTGCTCGCCACCCGCATGCGCACCGAAGACATGCTGCCGATCTGCGACAAGCTCGACAAAGTCGGCTACTGGTCGCTGGAGTGCTGGGGCGGCGCGACCTTCGACGCCTGCGTGCGTTTCCTGAAGGAAGACCCGTGGGAGCGTCTGCGCCAGCTGCGCGCCGCGCTGCCCAACACCCGTCTGCAAATGCTCCTGCGCGGCCAGAACCTGCTGGGCTACCGCCACTACAGCGATGACGTGGTCAAGGCGTTCGTCGCCAAGGCTGCGGTCAACGGCATCGACGTGTTCCGCATCTTCGATGCAATGAACGACGTGCGTAACCTGCGCGTGGCGATCGAAGCGGTGAAGGCTGCCGGCAAACACGCCCAGGGCACCATCGCCTACACCACCAGCCCGGTGCACACCATCGATGCGTTCGTCGCCCAGGCCAAGCAAATGGAAGCCATGGGTTGCGACTCGGTGGCGATCAAGGACATGGCCGGTCTGCTGACCCCATACGCGACCGGTGAACTGGTACGTGCACTGAAAGCCGAGCAGTCGCTGCCAGTGTTTATCCACTCCCACGACACCGCCGGCCTGGCAACCATGTGCCAGCTCAAGGCCATTGAAAACGGTGCCGACCACATCGACACCGCGATCTCCAGCTTCGCTTCGGGCACCAGTCACCCTGGCACCGAATCGATGGTTGCTGCGCTCAAAGGCACCGAGTTCGATACCGGTCTGAACCTGGAGTTGCTGCAGGAAATCGGCCTGTACTTCTACGCCGTGCGCAAGAAGTACCACCAGTTCGAAAGCGAATTCACCGCCGTCGATACCCGTGTTCAAGTCAACCAGGTGCCTGGCGGGATGATTTCCAACCTGGCCAACCAGTTGAAAGAGCAGGGCGCTCTGAACCGCATGGGCGAAGTGCTGGCGGAGATCCCGCGCGTGCGTGAAGACCTCGGCTTCCCGCCGCTGGTGACTCCGACTTCGCAGATCGTCGGCACCCAGGCGTTCTTCAACGTGCTGGCCGGCGAGCGCTACAAGACCATCACCAACGAGGTGAAGCTCTACCTGCAAGGCGGCTACGGCAAGGCGCCGGGCACCGTGAACGAGAAGCTGCGTCGTCAGGCCATCGGCAGCGAAGAGGTGATCGATGTACGTCCGGCCGATCTGCTCAAGCCGGAAATGACCAAGCTGCGTGCCGATATCGGCGCATTGGCCAAGTCCGAAGAAGACGTGCTGACCTTCGCCATGTTCCCGGACATCGGTCGCAAGTTCCTCGAAGAGCGTGCCGCCGGCACCCTCACCCCGGAAGTGCTGCTGCCGATCCCGGAAGCGGGCAAGGTGGCTTCGGCCGGCGGCGAAGGCGTACCGACCGAGTTCGTCATCGACGTCCACGGCGAAACCTACCGCGTGGACATCACCGGTGTCGGCGTCAAGGCTGAAGGCAAGCGTCATTTCTACCTGTCCATCGATGGTATGCCGGAAGAAGTGGTGTTCGAACCGCTCAACGAATTTGTTGGCGGCGGCAGCAGCAAGCGCAAGCAGGCTTCGGCACCGGGCCATGTCAGCACCACCATGCCGGGCAACATCGTCGATGTGCTGGTCAAGGAAGGCGACACCGTCAAGGCGGGCCAGGCTGTGCTGATCACCGAAGCGATGAAGATGGAGACCGAAGTTCAGGCTGCGATTGCCGGCAAGGTCACCGCCATCCACGTTGCCAAGGGCGACCGGGTGAACCCGGGCGAAATCCTGATCGAGATCGAAGGCTGAGATAACGGCCTCGATACAACGCTTTAAACCTCGGGGGAGCATGTGCTCCCCTTTTTTTTGCTTTCAAAGTGCTGCCGCACCGTGCGGCAGCAACCCGTCTGGACTTAGAACGCCATTCGCCACTGCCCCGATACGCCGTGGTTTCGGCTGTCGGTACCGATCTCTCCGGACAGTCCGACACCCAATGTGTGACTGTTCGAGACCGCAAGATCCAGCCCTGTGTCGAGTTTCAAGCTGTCGCGATCCAGTTCGGCGCCGTAAACGGTGAAGTCTTCGGTTTCGGTGACCAAGCGTTGGCGGGTGCTGGTATAGGTCTCGCCGTAAACGTGTTTCCACCCCGCGCTGAATCGTGGCGTGAGACGCATGCCGTTATCCAGCGTGCTGACTTTCGCCATGCGCAGGCCGACGGTGGTGTTGAAGTTGCCTTGGGATTGAGCGTGAACCTTGAGCGCCGCCGCTCCGCCTTTCTCGGTGTAGCCGTGGCGCCGGTAGCGTTGGTAGCCGAGGCCGACAAACGGCTCGATGCTGACGTTGGCCCGACCCAGGTTGTATCCCGATTCGATGAACGCTTGCTGGGTGCTGGCCTGGTAGTTGCCCTTGAGTCGGTCATGGAAGCGATCGAACGCGACTTCGCGACGGGTGCTGCCTTCGTGACGGCTCCAGGTTGCGCCTAACCGAAGTGACAGCGGGCCGGTCTGGCGCAAGGCGTAGGCGCCGAGGTGCCAACTGTCGAGGTCGCCGTCCAGTTCTTTGCTGTCGATGCGCGTGTCGGAGGTGCCGCCCATCAAGCCCAGGTGCCATGTTTCATCGAGGCGCCAGTCCGCGCCGAGCAGCAGTCCTTTGGTGGAGTGTTGCATCGGTTCAAATTCGCGATTGAGTTTCCCGCTGTGGCCAAGGGCTTGCAGCCAGACCCTGCCGGTGTCTGCGTTGCCGGCCGCATGGCGTGGTGAGTTGCCCGGTGAGTCGTGGGCATTGTCGAGTTGGTGCATGGCTGACAGCAGGCTGGCGCTGACCGGCGTGACACTGCTCAGGGTTGCATTGGCGAGGTTGGCATTGCTGCCGCCCGCCAGTTGATAGTAGGCGAGGGCGGCCGTGGTTTCGTCGGCAGCGAGCAGGGCTGCAATGGCTGCATTGCCTGGAGGTGGAGGGGAGTCCGTTGACTGTGGCTGGTCAACCACTTGGGTTTGTTGAGCTGCGGACGTTTCAGCCAGAACCGGTTCCGTTAAGGGCGCTGGTTTTTCCAGGCTTTCTTCGAGAGCGCTGCCGCTCTCTGTCGTGGCGACTTTCCTGGATGGAATGTCGCCGGATGTGTGAGCGGATACCGCTGGGATCTCAGTGCTGACGGGGATTGTTTCCAGTGGCGGAGCGATCCTTTCCTCACTCACTGTTTCTGCCATGAGAAGCGGAGCAGGTTTCACCTTAGGAGGTGTGCGCGGGCTCCTGGGTTTCACCTCTTTCACGACGGGCGCGTCGGGCTCCGACTGCTCTGCCAGAGAAAACTCCACGCAACCGACTCCCAGAGCAACCGCCAGGACAAGATGTTGGAGCTTGTATTTGCATTGAATGGGCATTCAGTTCGTCTCATGTGAAAAGAGAACAAACTGTAAAAGTCGATGCCGGTGCGCCGATGCCGGGCAATTCCGAACTGTGTGCAGGCGATGACGTCTGCTTTTGTAGCCCGGGTGCTGGCAGGTAATGAACCCGCCATGATTACCCAATCGACCAGACGCCTTTACCTACAACACCCGCTGAAATCCGGATTGGCGAAATCTCAGAAACTCATCTGCCACTGCCCGATCAACCCGTGATTTCGGCTGTTGCTGCCAATCTCGCCGCTGTATCCCACCCCCAGCGTATGCCGCGCGGAAATGCCCAGATCCAGCCCTGCTTCCAGCACCAGACTGTCACGATCCAGTGAACTGCCATCGACGTTGAACGCCGTGCCACCCACGACGAAGGCCTGACGGGTCGAGCTGCTGACATCGCCGTAGGTGTGCTTCCAGCCTGCCGCCATCCGTGGGGTCAGGCTCATGCCATTGTCCAGCGAGCTGAGGTGCGCCAGGCGTACGCCGAAGGTGCTGCTGAAGTTGTCCTGGGTCTGGCTGTCGACCTGCAACGCCGCGGCGCCGCCCTTTTCCTGATAGCGGTCGCGGTGGTAGCGCTGGTAGCCGAGGCTGGCGAACGGTTCGGCGCTGAGCCGGCCAGTGCCCATGGCGTAGCCGAGTTCGGCGAAGGCTTGCTGGCTGTCGGCGTCGTAATCGCCTTTGGGACGATCGCTGAAACCATTGAACTCGATGGTGCGTTTGCTTTCGCCCTGATGGCCGCTGTATGCCGCGCCCAGGCGCAGGGCCAGCGGGCCGTTTTGATGCAGCGCGTAAACACCGGCATGCCAGCTCTCGACATTGCCGTCGACGCCGGTGGCGTCCAGGTCGGTCTTCGAATAGCCGCCGAGCACGCCCAGACGCCATTGTGGATTCGGTGCCCAGTCGGCACCGAGCACGCTGCCCTTGGTGCGTTGTTCCAGACCGCTGCTGCCGTGTTCGCCATCGAGTTTGCCGTAGCCGCCGATGGCTTGCAGCCAGAGTCGGCCTCGGGCGTTCGGATCATTCAGGTTTCGCGCTTCGGTCGGTACGCCGTTGGCGGCGAGGATCGGCGTATCACGCTGATTGAGGCCGACCATCAAGCCTGGACTGCCACCCATTTGCTGCATCGCCGAGAGCATGCTGCTGCCGACCTGGCTGCTGGCGCCGAGGGTGGCGCTGGTCAGGTTGGCGTTGCTGGCGCCGGCCAGTTGCTCGATGGCCGCGCCTGCACTGCTTTGAGTGGTGTTGAGCAAGGCGTTGTACAGCGCATTGCTCTTGCCGATCGAGGCCAGACTGTTGGCGGCGTTGCTGCCGTTGCCGGTGGCGGCGAATTCATTGAACGCCACGTCATTGCGGGTGTAAGTCAGGTCGACCTGAGTCGGCGTGTAAGCGAGGGTCGGCGTGAGGAACGCGTAGTCGCTGGTGACCGCGCCGAACGTGCCGTTGACCCGCGCAGCCTGTAGCACCGTGTAATGGCTCTGCCACGGATAAGTGCCGCTGCCGGGGTTGACCGCCAACGTTGCGCCGTTGAGGTTGGCCGTGCCGCCGACTTGGACCGGCGCGCTGCTGCCATCGGCGTTGACGCCGTAGGCGAGGGTGGATGCGCTGCTCATGTTCAAGTCGTGCACGATGGTTGCGGTGCCGAGACGGGTGTCGGTGCGCAACGTGCCATTGACGTTGAGGTTGCCTACCGACCCGCCGCCGGCATACACACCTCCGGCGTCCACGGTCAGGTTGCCGGCGATACCGCCCTGGTTTATCAGCGTGGCGCCGCTGCGCACGGCACCACCGTCGCTGAAGTCGCCGCTGCCGGTGAGCGTCCAGGCGCCTTGTTTGACTTCCAGCCATTCAAAGTTGCGGCTGGCACCGAAGCTGCCGCCCGCCGCGTCGTCCATCACCACGCGGTCATAACCGCTGCCGCCGTCGACCACGCCGACAAAGCGGCTGCCGTTGCGCAGGGTCAGGCTGTCATTGCCACCGCCCAGGTCCAGCGCCAGGCCGTTGCTGCCGCTGATGGTGCCGCCGTTGATCACGTTGTCGGCGAACTCACCGACGAACTTCACGCCGAAACCGTCGAGACCCCGGATGGTGCCGTAGTTCTCCAGCGTGGTGGCCGCCAGTCCTGAACCGCTGCTGCCGTCGTCCACCAGAATCGCGCTGTTGGCGCCGCTGATCAGCGCGTCCTTGGCGTTAAGAATGTACCCGCCGCCCAGCGCAATGCCTTCGCTACCATTGGCGAAGCCACCCTTGTCCACACCACCGGCGCCGACGCCCTGGATGGTGCCGTAGTTTTCGATGTGGGCGATCTTGTCGATGTCCACGCCGTCGCCGTCGCCATTCGGTTGCAAACCGGAATAGGCGCCAGTGATGGTGCCGTGGTTGATCACCGTGCCGTCGCCATCGGAACCGAAACCGGAGCCGTTGCGCCCGGTGATCTGCCCGTAGTTGACCAGCGTCGCCCCCAGGTCGGTGGTGATGCCATGGCGCCCGCCCGAAATCACGCCGTAGTTGGTCACGCTGACGCCGGTCGCGGTGTCGATATCGATGCCGTCGAATTTCTGGTCGGCGTTGTGCGAGTCACCGGTGGAGATCTCGCCGTAGTTGCTGATGGTCGCGTTGGCGCCGGTTTTCATGCCGTCGCTGGCGTCGCCACGAATCAGCCCGCCCGCGCGGTTGATGATCTTGGTTTTGACCCCGTCGCTGCGCAATGCATCGAGGTCCAGCCCCTGGCCTGTGGTCGAGCGAATGGTGCCGCTGTTGTCGATCAACAAGCTGCCGCTGACGAAGTTGCTGTCGATGCGAATCGCGTCGTTGGAGCCAAGAATCTGCCCGCCGCTGCGGTTATAGATGGTGTAGTTTCGCGCCTGGGTCAGGTCGCCGCTGCTGTCGATGGCCCGGCCGCCCGTGGAGATGATCTTGCCGGCGTTGTCGATGATTACGCCGGCACCGCTGGTGCCGTCCTTGAGGCTCACAGCCTTGCCACTGTTGGTGATGCTGCCCGGCGCCGAAATTGTCAGCGTGTCGCTGCCGCCCAATGTCTGCGACGCGGTGGTGGCGGTGTCGATCTGTACGGTCTTGCCGTGGGCGGCACTGGTGGCGAACAGCAGGGCAATGGCAAATGACAGACGCTGGGGCGGGAAGGGCATGGGGAGAACGTCCTTTTTGTTATAAGCGGGGCGTCCTGTATAGCGGAGGGTTTTTACAGAATGATGTCCGTGGCGGTCTCAGCGGCATCTGCATTATTTTGCGTTTATCTCGAGGTTTTATTTCCTTATCTGCACTTTATTGCAGATTAACGAGTCTCTCGAACTTCTGAAATGCACTATATTGCACTTATAGTTCACCAAACGACCGCAGCAATGCATTTAATTGCAGATGAGAACCTCATGCACAATCTGACTTTGCAGATATTCGACGCCGGCAAATGGCACGACGCGATGGTGTTGAGTTTCGACTCGCCCGAAAAAGGCTTCGAAAGCCGCTGCAGCTTTGGCTACGAGTCGGCGTATCTGGTCGAGAACATTGAGGCCATCGGCTCCCCTTTTTCCAAGGCCGTGAGTGCGCTGTTTCCCCTTGATTGGGAAGGCCGGCGATCCATCACGCCTGCATTCGTGCATGACATCGCGCCGGCAGGCGCCGCTAAAAGGTTTCTTCTTGCACGTCTGGGGCAGGAGAAACCTGCAGGCATCAGTGCCGATCTTTATCTGCTTGGTCGCTGCACTCCAGCTCCGATCGGCAACATGCGGATAAAAGAATCGGCCGAGGCTGTCGATGAGCGCAAGCCCATCGGTTTTCAGCGTCAGGAGGTCGTCAGCCGTGACCACCGGTTTCTTGAGTATGCCTATGAAATGGGAGCTGCGATTGGTGGGGCGACAGGGGCCGGAGGTGAAGCGCCCAAGATTCTCCTGGCGGAGGATCGTGCCGGTCTTCTGTACCCCGATGCTGTGCTGGATGATGAAAACGTCCATCAGCACTGGTTTGTGAAGTTCGCCCGGAATAAAGGAAGTCAAACCGATCAAGACATCCTGCGCAGCGAATTCCACTACTACCAGGCGCTTCAGGCACTGGGTATCGAAACCGTCGCCGCAGAAGGTCTGGCATTAGAGGAAGCGAACAAACCCAGCTTGTGGATGCAGCGTTTTGATCGCCAGGTGACGAGCCGTGGGGTAGAGCGTTTTGCCGTGGAGTCGATTTATTCGCTGGCCGAAGTGACGACGCCGGGAAGTGCGATGAACCATATGGATGTCATTCGCATGCTCGCCGAGCTCTGGCGCAATGCGGGGCAAGCGGATCAGATTCCGGCACTGGTGGCGGACTATTTACGTCGGGACCTGATCAACAAAATTCTTGGCAACTCGGACAACCACGGTCGCAATACCGCAATCATTCGTGACGAGGGCTCGTATCGTCTGGCCCCCATTTATGATCTGGCCCCCATGGTCATGGATGACGAAGGTGTGACCCGCACGACCAAATGGCCAAAAGAGCTGGAGAGGGCGGGAGATGTCGATTGGCGAGGGGTTTGTCGCGCATTGGCGGATATTTCCGATCCGGATGATCCATTGGCAGGGTTGTCCGACGCGCCGGAGTCTTTCGAGCGCCTGCGTGAAGATGCGCAGTGCCTGGCCGAGTTGCCGGATATTTTGAGCGCCAGCGGTTTGCCTGACCGGACAATGAATCATCCGGGCGTCCACCTGAAAAACCTGGAGCAACGATTGAAAGAGTGGGATCTGAAATGAGCATGACCGTCGCGGAGCGAACCGTGCTCATCGAAAGCATTCAAGAAGCGCTGGCTGAAGGAACCGTAGAAATCGGTGAAGCCGTTCGCCGTTTACGCGTGGAGGTGACCGGGTTGCATCAGACCCAGTTCGCGAAGATGTGCAAGATTTCGGTACGCACGCTGGTGCACATCGAACACGGCGAGGGTAATCAGACACTGAAATCCCTGAATGCCGTGTTCCGCCCGTTCGGGTTGAAAATGGGCGTGGTTCGGGTTCGGCGAAACAACAGCTGAACCCGCAACCTGTTTAGTGTCGATCGAGTTTCAAGCGCGGCACTCAACCAACCCCTTCACCTGCCCATCCGCCGTCTGATTCTCATCGCTCAACCAGCGTTCGAACCCCGCCGCAATCGCCGGCCATTCCGAGTCCAGGATCGAGTACCACGCGGTGTCGCGGTTCTGGCCTTTGACCACCATGTGCTGGCGAAACACACCTTCGAAGCTGAAGCCCAACCGCTCGGCCGCATATTTGGAGCGGGCGTTGCCGTTGTTGCATTTCCATTCGAGGCGACGGTAGCCGAGGGCGAAGGATTCTTTGGCCAGCAGGTAGACCGCCTCAGTGCTTTTCGGCGAGCGCTGCATCGGGGCGCCGAAGGTGACGTGGCCGATTTCGATGCGGCCCTGAGCCGGGACGATCGACATCAGGCTGAGGATGCCTTGCACCTGGCCGCTGGCGCGGTCGATGACGCTGAAGAAATACGGATCGTTGTGGGCGGCATGGTTGTTCAGCCAGTCATTGAAGGCGCTGCGCTCCGGAAACGGGCCGTAGGGCAAGTAATCCCAGAGTTTCGGGTCGGCGCCGGGGCCTTGCAGGGCGTTGAACAGGTCGTCGCCGTGGCGCGCCGGGTCGAGCTTTTCCAAGCGGATGAAGCGGCCTTCGATCAGGGTGGTGGAGGGTGGCGGCACGCCTTTCCAGTCAGCGAGAGAAATCGTCATGCGCGTGGCTCCTTAAATGGCTTTGCGAAACTGGATGAAACCCGGGCGTTCGGCGATGCGCTCGTAGAGCTGGATCGCGGTGGCGTTGGTTTCGTGGGTCAGCCAGTGCACCTTGCAGCAACCGTCGGCCTTGGCCGTGGCGTAAACGTGTTCGATCAGCAGGCGACCGACGCCGGTGCCACGGGTTTGCGGCTCCACCAGCAGGTCTTGCAGGTAGCAGGAGTTTTCGATGCTCCAGTTCGAACGATGGTAGATGAAATGCACCATGCCCACCGCTTTGCCGTCGGCCCAGGCGAGGACGGCGTGGGTCGGTTCGTTCGGGTCGAGAAAGCGCTGCCAGGTGCTCTGGCTGACGGCGTCCGGCAATTCAGTGTTGTAGAAGCGCAGGTAGGCCTGCCACAGCGGCAGCCAGGCGGCGTGATCGGCGGCGCTGACCGGACGGATGTCGATCTGACTCATGGTGATTTCCTTAACGCATCAATTGAGCGAGGGTTTGATCGTTGATGTCGGGGCTGGCGGCCAGGCCTTCGCGCACGCCGGCGATATCTTCGGCGCTGCGGTTCTGGCTGAGCTTGCGCTTGCCTTCGAGCCGGTCGATCGGAATGGCAAACCCGACGATGGCCTTGAGCATGCCGTCGATGTAATCGGGCGGAGCATCGTCGACCGACCAGGGCTGGGCGCGGCCGGCCTCATGGCGATTGGTGAGGGTGCTGACGATGTCCAGCAGACGGCCGCCATCGCTGAAGGTTTCGGCGTGTCCGTAGGCGTGTACGGCGACGTAATTCCAGGTCGGCACGACTTTGCCGTGCTCGGCCTTGCTCGGGTAAAAGCCCGGGCTGACGTAGGCATCGGCACCGGGGAAGATCAGCATGGCCTCGGCGCCGTCGCGCAGGTCTTTCCATTGCGGATTGGCCTTGGCCAGGTGCCCGTACAGCGTGCCGTTCGGACCTTGTTCGCGATGCAGCAACACCGGCACATGACTGGCTTGCAAGCCTTGTTCACCGTGGGTCACCAGGATGGCGAGGCGGGTGGCGAGGATCAGTTCGTGCAGTTGGGACAAGTCGTCGATGGCAAAGGCGCGGGGCGTGTACATGGAGAAAATTTCCTTGGCGAATGCCTGCATCGTAGGCAGGCTATTGGTCTGTTGTAAGAGCCATTGATGACCAATTTCATAGGTCCATTGTCATGCCCGATTCGACCACGCTGTCGCTGCCGTTCAACCCTGCGGGTATCGAGCTCGACCGCCGCAAAGGTCTGAGCCGTCAGCTCTACCAGACCTTGCGCCTGCGGGTGCTCGACGGACGCCTGGCCAGCGGCACGCGCCTGCCGGCCAGTCGCGATCTGGCGGCAGCGCTGGGGATTTCCCGCAACAGTGTGGTGCGTGCCTACGATCAGCTGTATGCCGAAGGTTTCATCGAAGGCCGGGTCGGGGACGGCACTTATGTGGCGCAGTTGCCGCAATCGGCGACACCGGCGAAAAAATTATCCACAAAAGTATCCACAGGGTTTTCAACAGGCTTACCCACAGCCTTATCCACAATTTTGGCCAATTCCACTGGGAATTTATCCAGCAAAGTTATCCACAGCGGTGCATTGCAGCGGCTTGAGCAGAACCATTTACCGACGCCACCGAGCGGTCCGCCGCGAGCATTCCGGGTCGGTGTTCCGGCATTCGATCTGTTCCCGTTCGACGTCTGGGCCAAGCTGAACGCGGCGTTCTGGCGCAAACCCGATTTGCAGCAACTGTGCTACGGCGACCCGGCGGGCGATGCGCGCCTGCGCGGTCTGATTGCCGCTTATTTACGCAGTTCGCGCGGCATGCAGTGCTCGGCTGAGCAAATTGTGATCACTAGTGGCGCGCAACAGGGAATCAGCCTTTGTGCACAGTTGCTGGTGGAGCCGGGCGCCGGCGTGGGCATCGAGAATCCCGGCTATCGCGCAGCGGGTCATGCGTTCGCCTTGGCCGGCGGTCGATTGCGCGGCATTGCCGTGGACGAAGAGGGCATCGACTGCGCGGCACTGGCGGCCGCCGAAGATTGTCGGGTGGCTTATGTCACGCCGTCTCATCAATACCCGACCGGGGTGGTGATGAGCCTGGCGCGACGCCTCGAACTGCTGGCCTGGGCCGAGCGCACCGGCGGCTGGATCGTCGAGGACGACTACGACGGCGAGTATCGCTACACCGGCGCGCCCCTGGCGCCGCTGGCTGCGCTCGACCGCCAGGGTCGCGTGCTGTACGTCGGCACTTTCGGCAAAGTCGCGTTCCCGGCGCTGCGTCTGGGTTACCTGGTGTTGCCGCCGGGGCTGGTGGAAGCCTTTGCGCAGCGGCGCGCGGTAGATGTCCGGCATTCCGAAGTGAGCACTCAGGCGGTGATGGCCGAGTTCATGGCGGCCGGGCACTTCCAGCGACACATCCGGCGGATGCGTCGGGCAGCCCTGAGCCGGCGTAACGCCCTGATCAACGGATGGCCACACGGATTGGCGGGTGTGGGTGAACTGCCGGCGGTGTCGGCCGGACTGCATCTCACCGTGGCGGTCGACAGCGTGGCCCGTGAGCAGCAATTGATCGAACAGGCCGCCAGCGTGGAAGTGGAAGTCCACGGCTTGAGCAAGTATTGGCTGCCGGACTCAACGACCCCAATCGATCAGCGCGCCGGTCTGGTGCTGGGGTTTGCGGCGGTGCCGGAGCCGGCGATCGAGTCGGCTCTGGCCCGTTTGCGTGAGGTCTGGTGCCGTTAATGGTCTTTCGGTCGCTCCTCTGGCTCTGGTTTGAGGAACAGATCGCGCACCTGCGGATCGACGATGCGCCGTAGTGCATTGTCGACGGCATCGAAGGTATTCAGTGCCTGACGGGTCTTGTCATCGAGCGTCTGCAGATAGGCATCGGAAAATTTCAGGTGGGCGATGGTGTACAGCTCATCCGCATCCTTGAGCTGGTCATAGTGAAAGTGCGCCACCCACAGCGGCTTGTCGGCGTTGGTCTTGTCGAGAATCCGGTACTCCTGAAAAAAGTCCCCGCGATGTCGGGTGCGGATACGGCCGCGCGGGTCCTTGATCACCTCGACCTGCGCATTGTCGTGCAGCCAGTGGAAATAGGTTTCCCGGGGTTTGCGTTGTTTCAGCATGGCCGCGTAGGTCTCGATTCCTTCAGCGCGGGTGCGGGTTGCGCCTTCGCGCAGATTGGCGCTGAGGGAGGCGACGGGCCATGGATCCTTCTTCGCGCTTTTTCTTCGGACAATCGCCTCGTCGACGTCGCTGGCCGCTTGCTTGAGTCGTTCGACTTGCTGCTCGAACATGTCGCGGATGTCTGCGGGAATGCGCCCTGGCCGCTTGGCGTCCTCGCGGGTCTTTCTGTTGAAGCTGTAGATGTTCGCTTCAAGTTGCATGGCCGATGAAAGGAGGTCCTCGTCATCCGTGGGCACCTTCGGTTCGGGCCGTTGCGTGGAAAGTTTGACGAACGCGGCCTCTGTGCCGGAGTTGCTGTCCGGTGCAGGGGCAGCCTGCTCATCCACCTCGGGGCGTGGACGGCTCTTGGAGACCTTCACTTTGGGCTGCGATGCAGAGGGCTGCGCCTGGGACCTGGCGGGTGCCGATCGTTCCTCCGGTTCAGGTAGCTCCGTGGTCAGGCGTTCGCGAGCTACCGCGTGGAATTCGCCGATCAGCTCGCGCACCCTGTCGAGCCGGGCCTGGACGAATTGGCCCGGATGGGCGGCAGGCAACTGTTCCACCTGTTCGCCGAGGCTGGCGAACAGGTCGTTCCACTGCGACAAACGCTCGATACGGGCCGGCTGTCCGTCGGCGGTCACCGCTGCTTTGCTCAGCTGAATCAGCTCATGACTGGCGTCGGCAGCCGTGGCCGTAATGATCCCGATAGCGACGCGAGCGGCATTCATGGCCGCCCCCGGCTGTTCCACGACACAGCGTTCGTAGGACATGCCGATTTCATTGGCCTTGAGATCGAGCGGGCTGAAGTCCGGCAGTAGCAACTCCAGCCGTGTGGCCACTTCTCTGGCCTTGGCGGAGTGGCTGTTCAGGATTTGCAGTGAGCGGTCCAGTGTCTGCAGGTTGGCAATCATCTCGTCGCTCAACGCCGTGGCAGCGGTGGCGATATCGATCTGGCGTTTGCGCGGTACCGGTGTCTGGTGAGTCGCGCTGTCGACGAATATCTGTGTGGCCTTCGCGTACATGCGCATTTTGACCCGCAGCCACGAGCCGAAGCAGCGGTGCTGACCCAGGGTCAGGCTCATCAGCTTGGCCTGGTGGACCGAGCCACCGCCCCCGGCCTCGCGCCAGATTTCCAGCTGGGCCAGAGCCTGGGTGTAGTCGTTGCCCAACTTTGTGGCCCGGTCCAGATAAGTGGCTGCGGAGACCTCGAATCCCGCTTCGCTGGTGTCCCGTGGAAGAGCTACCAGCGCACGCAGCAGTTGTGTTTTCGCTTCGGTTTCCCGTGCTTCGAATTGTTCCAGCTTCGCCCAGGCGTCGTCCATGGCCTTTTTTTTGGAACGGCGGAATGCCTCGATCCGGCTTTTCGGCATGCCGCCGCGCAAGCGCAGTTTCGGATCCCAGTGCCATTTTTCGGCAGTCTCGTCGTATTTCAGTGCCATGCCGATTCGTTGTGGATCGGCCGGATCGACGATGTGAACCGGCTCGTCTGCCGGGGCGAGCACTTGAAACCAGCGCGTGCCGACTTGAGCGCAGGTCTTGCCCTTGAGGGTGTACAGGTGAGTGACCGGTGAGGCTCGTTTGCCGCTCAAGTCAGGTGTGGCGATCTTGAAACGGTCGAGCATTGCAATGAACCGTGCGCTGGAGTCCGGTCGCAGCAACGTGTCAGGTGCCAGTTGAGTGAGATGCCCGACAGGCACGTCGCCGGTGGTGGTCAGCGGATCCAGTGTGACGGACGGTGGGACCTCGAGGGTGGATGGCGGGAAACCGGTTGACGCCTCGTTATCCGGCAGCCGTTCGCCAGCCTCGTACGGCTCGCTCAGGCGCGGCAGCCATGAACGTTTGCGTCGCGCCACGACGTGTTGGGTCAGGATAATGCCGAGCGTCAGCAGGACATCGGCGGTGGATTGCCAGGTCACCAGAGTGTCGTCGCGGTCATGGGCATCGAGCGCCTGCTGGATCTGCGTGATGGTCTGCCAGACCCAGACGGCGGTGCCCGCCGCTCCGCTCATGAAGTTCGCGGCAACGCTGAAGATCGCCCAGCCGCTGTCGGCGAGAAGTGCCCAGCGTCGCTCACTGTTGGATTGCGACTGGCGGTTCGCGAGTTCCACCAATGCCTGGCTGTTTGCCGCGTATAACGCGGCGAGGATGTCGCCTTCGAGGGGCGCGTTCTCCAGTTCGAGCGGACCGGTCAGGTCCAGGTGCATGAACGGTTCGGTGGCCAGTTGCGTGACGATCCATGGCGAGGGCAGGCCGACCGGAAAGGCGTATTGCGAGTATTCAAAACTCAGTGCGGCGCTGCCCAGCCAGGCCAGTACCGAGTTACGCAATTCGCCGGCCTGATACAGCGCATACATCAGGTTCTGCAAAGAGGCGAACTGCGTCAGCGGCGTGTCCAGCAGTGGCCGGTACAACAGGCAGGGACCTTGAGTGTGGTCTCGCGGACAGATGATGAACATGTTGGCGACCGTGTCCGAACGCCGGCTCAAGCGGCGGCGAGGGACAAACGCCAGTGGCCGGATGGTCACCGGATGTTCGCCTGTGGGCAGTTTGCGGCTGATGGCATCCATCAGTTGGCAGACGTAGGCATAACCGCGTTCATCGACGCCGCCCCGGTGCTTGAGTTTGCACTCCAGCGCGAGCATCGGCAGGAGCGTCGGCAATTGGCTCAGGTAGTGGGTCTTGTGCGCAGCCGAGCGGATCGGGTCATCGATCAGAGCGCGTTTGATCAGTTGCGGGTAATGACCGCCGATATCGACCTTCTCCGCGATGGCGGTCAGGAAGTCCACGGTCAGCCAGGCCGGTACGGCTCGGCCATTGTCGAAAGCGATCGTGGCCTGATAGGGCGGGGCATTTTGCAGGGCGAATTCGCCCAGGGTCTCGGTTAACCGGTCAAATGGATTGGGCAGGGTGAAGCCACCGGTTTCGAAGCTGTTGGTCACGCTGATACGCAGGTGTTCCAACGGCAGGTCGGCAGCGCCCTCGGCACGTTTGTCGGCGATGATTGCTTCGCGCATGCGGCGTTCGGCGTAGGGCTTGAGCAGAGGGAAGTCGTCGTCCTTGAATACGCCGGTCTCGGCGTCGTTGCGCAAGTTTGCGAGCTCGGCAATGTAGCGACTGTAGTCTTGCTGGTCATGGACAGAGCCGTCTTGCAACCAGTCGGGAATGGCCTCCTCCAGCTGGTCGAGCCGGGCTCGTTCACGCGAACTGAAATGCCCGTGGCTTTGTCGCCCGGAACTGGCGTGCGCACTGATCGACTGGCTGGCGGGATCCAGTGCTTCGATGGCGCTGAGCTGGTTGCTGATCAGCGCCTGTGCGACGGCATCGAAGACGTTTCCTTCAGGCTCGATCAGGCGCCATTTCAAAGAGCGGTCGGACAACTCCGGGGCGATCCGCTGCGGGAGCGTTTCGCCCAGCCTGGTCAGCGATTCGAATGACTCATAGCCATCGGCAACGGTGTACATCAACACACGCTGCCGCTGTTTGACGGTGGCGGTCAGCACCAGCGCACCGGCAATGAGCAGGTGTGCGCTGTCCTCGTCTTCGACCAGGTCGATGTCCATCAGGCAGGCCTTGAGCCCGATGTAATCGCTATTCACGGTCGAGCGTTGTTTGCGGTCGGGATGCTGCGCGACAAATTGCGCCAATGCACATTCGTCGGCGTCCCAGCCGTTGGCCGACTGCACATTCGCAGCCGAACACAGCAGATCCGACAGCTCTTGCCAGCGTGGCTGGCGATTGGCGGATTCATTCCAGTAATCGAGTTGGCGCTGCTGGTATTCGAGGAACAGAAACGGTGCGAGGTCGTTCACCAGCGAAGTGATGTCATCCATGCTTACCGGCAGCAGTATCGGCGGGATCGCTTCGGGTGTACGGGTCAGGAAGTGTTCGCCTTCGATGTAGTCGGCGGTGGTCTTGTGCAGGCAATGCTGGATAAAGGCGTGGGTCAGTGATTCGAAGGTAAAGACCCTGGCAGCGTTCCGGGCGGCGTCCGATTCACGCAGGGGCGTCGCGAGCTGGGTGCGATCCGGATCGAGGTGTTGCTCGGGATAGCTTTTGCTCAGCGCTTCGCGCAACAACGCCGAGGCGACTTGATGCATCGAGTAGCCCTGGCCGATCAGCTCGACCAGTCGACTCTGTTTCAGCAGGAGAGGGGAAGCACTGGGTGCAGCAGTGGTGGCAGATTCAGTCATGGTCATGTCCACGGGGAAAACCCGGACACTAAAATCCCGGCCACGGCGCGATGCGGTACATAGATCTTGCAGGCAAAAAAAGACCCGCGAGTGCGGGTCTGTTCAGGTTGTCAGGTTTCAGGTACCGGACTTGATCTTGGTCCACGCCCGGGTCCGCGCCCGTTCCGCATCGCGCGGCAGCGGTTGCAGGGTGTAGAGCGTGTTCATCGCCGCATCGGTCGGGTACAGATTCGGGTTGTTGCGAATCGCCGGGTCGACCAGTTCGGTGGCGTCCTTGTTCGGGTTCGGGTAACCGACAAAATCGCTGACCGGCGCAATCACCTGCGGTTGCAGCAGGTAGTTGATGAAGGTGTAGGCGTCCTGCGGGTTCTTCGCGCCTTTCGGGATCGCGAGCATGTCGAACCAGATCGGCGCACCTTCCTTCGGCAGGCGCATGTCGACCACCACGCCATTCTTCGCCTCTTTGGCGCGGTTGGCGGCCTGCGAGAAGCTGCCCGAATAACCGACCGCAACGCAGATGTCGCCGTTGGCGATATCGGCCATGTACTTGGACGAATGGAAGTAGGTCACGTACGGGCGAATCTTCATCAGCAGCGCTTCAGCCTTGGCGTAGTCCGCCGGGTTCTTGCTGTTGGGATCCAGGCCGAGGTGTTGCAGGGCCAGCGGCAGGATCTCCGACGGCGAATCGAGCAGGGCCACACCGCATTGCTTGAGCTTGCTGATGTTCTCTTCCTTGAAGATCAGGTCCCAACTGTCCACCGGCGCGTTGTCGCCCAGCGCGGCCTTGACCTTGGCCGGGTTGAAGCCGATCAGGATGGTGCCGTACATGTAGGGCACGGCGAATTTGTTGCCCGGATCGTTGGCTTCGATCAGCTTCATCAGTTTCGGGTCGAGGTGGTTCCAGTTCGGCAACTGGCTGCGATCCAGCGGCTGGAATACCCCGGCCTCGATCTGCTTGGCGAGGAAGACGTTGGACGGCACCACCACGTCATAGCCGGAGTTGCCGGTCAGCAGCTTGGCCTCCAGTGCTTCGTTAGTGTCGAAGATGTCGTAGACCAGTCTGGTCTGGCTGTTCTGCGCCTTGAAATCTTCCAGTGCCTTGGGAGTGATGTAGTCGAACCAGTTGTAGACGCGCAGGGTGCGTTCTTCCGCGTGCGCGGCGCCGCTCAGCAGCGCCGCGCACAACGCCGGCGCGATGAAGTGCTTGAGTCTGCTCATTGTTCGAAACCTTCGAGCACGTTCACCGCGTTGATGCCGATTTCTTCCACCGCGTAGCCACCTTCCATGACGAACAGGGTCGGTTTGCCGAGAGCCGCGATGCGCTTGCCCATCGCCAGGTAATCCGGGCTGTCGAGCTTGAACTGCGAGATCGGGTCGTCCTTGAAGGTGTCGACGCCCAGCGACACGACGATGATGTCGGCGCCGTAGTTATCGATCTCCTGGCAGGCCTGATCCAGCGCCGCGCTCCAGACATCCCAGCCGGAACCGGCCGGCAGTGGATAGTTGAAGTTGAAGCCTTCACCGGCACCTTCGCCGCGTTCGTCTTCGTAGCCGAGGAAGAACGGGAATTCCGCTTCCGGATGGCCGTGGATCGAGGTGAACAGCACATCGCTGCGCTCGTAGAAAATCGATTGGGTGCCGTTGCCGTGGTGGTAGTCGACGTCGAGGATCGCGACCTTCTTGTGGCCCTGATCGAGGAACGCCTGCGCAGCGATGGCGGCGTTGTTGAGGTAGCAATAACCGCCCATCAAATCGCCGGCAGCGTGGTGTCCCGGTGGACGGCACAGGGCGAAGGCACCAGGGGCGCCACGCTGGATTTCCGCTTGTGCGGTCAGCGCCACTTGCGCCGCGCTGTAGGCCGCTTGCCAGGTGCCGGCGGTGATCGGTGCGCCGCCGTCGAAGCTGTAATAGCCGAGCTGGCCGTGCAGGCTGGCCGGTTTGACCTGACGCAAGGTGCGCGCCGGCCAGGTGTAGGGCAGCAAATCGCCGTCGGTGTTGAATTCGGTCCAGCGCGCCCAGGCGCCTTTGAAAAAGTCGAGGTAGTCGCGGCTGTGGATGCGCTCGATCGGCCCGAGGCCGAAATCCTTCGGCGCCTCGACCGGGCCGAGGTTTTGGTTTTTCACCCGTTGCAGCACGTGGTCGGCGCGTGACGGCATCTCGAAGCAGGGCTTGAGTTGCCCGTCGATCAATTCGCAGCGGCCATGGTGCAGGTGGTGATCGTCAGAGTAGATCGTCAGCATTTGTTGTTCTCCGCAGGGGCTGATTCGGTTGGCTCCAGTGTTGCGGCGCGGGGCGAATCGGAGAACGGCCAGAGAGGCCAAAAGGGGATCGATGTGGCCAAAAATGCTGACCTGATATCGCCCCTCGACGGTTTAACCGTGTGGCCGGAACTGACTCGGTGCCACGCCGCTCCAGCGTACGAAGGCATGGCGGAAGCTCGCGGTCTCGCTGAAGCCGAGGGTTTCGGCGATGCGGTAGATCGGCAACTGATCCTCGCAAAGCATCTGCTTGGCCCGCTCGAAACGCAGTTCGTCGAGCAGCTCCTGATAACTGCAGCCCATGTCCTTCAGATGCCGGCGCAAGGTGCGCGGCGAGCAGTTCATCTGCTGTGCCAGACCTTCCAGCCCCGGCGCGGCGTTGAGTTGCGCGCTGAGCAACTGTCGGATCCGCCCCAGCCACGCCTGGCGGCCGGTGAACTCGGTGTTCTGTTTGCGGCAGCGTTCGGCCATGGCCTGGTGGGTGATGATGTCGGCCAGCGGCAGCGGCTGGTCGAGCCAGCGCCGGTCGAAGGCGAAGGCGTTGTCCTTGGCGCCGAAGTGCAGCGGCGCCTTGAAGTGTTCGGCGTAGCTGTCGCGATAGTCTGGCGCGGTGTGCTCGAAGCGGGTGGCGAGCAGCGGTAGCGGATGGCCGAGCAGGTCATCGCAGATGACTTTCAGCGACACCAGACAGAACTCCGCGTTGAACACCGCCATCGCCGGGCTCTCGCGATAATCGGCGGCGACGAACCAGACACGCTCGCCGTCGTCTTCCAGGCTCAGTTCGAAAAGTGTTCCCAGCAGCGCCGGATAACGGATCGCCAGCCGCAAAGCGTCACCGAAGGTGGCACAGGTCAGTAGCGCGTAACCGAGGATGCCGTAGCAGGAAACGTGCATGCGCCGGCCCAGTTCCAGGCCAATGTCATGCTTGAGCGCGACGGCGTTGGCGCAGACCTGCATCTCCTGGTTGGTGGTTATGCGCGTATCGGCCCGGCTCAGATCCGCCGCGCTGATGCCGCTGCCGGCCAGCAGTGCTTCGCTGGACAGGCCCTGATCCCTGAAGGTGTTGAGCACCAGGGAGACGGCGTTGAGGGTGGTGAGGTGGGAGTGGAGCATTGGGAACGTCCAGTCTGGATGTGATGATTTTTTAGCAAGTTATGTGCCGTAAAATATTCAAGAAGGACTTTCGATAATATGAAATTTGAATAATAGAAGTGGGTTAGTTCGAGAATTCAGGCAGGCGCCTGAATAGAATAATGTTGATATTTTAAAGCCGCCACTGTCAGAAGTTGCAGGTTTTGACAGGAGAGTTAACCGTTGGTCGTGTTTTTGTATGTGAATAAAGTTATTTGGTTTTTTTAGGGTTTTTTCTTGACTCTGAGGCTGTTTTAGCTACTTTCGAATTGCTGGCGAATTCTAATTCACGAAAAAGGTGTTTGTCATGGAAAAGTCTGGTTTTGAAAAGTTGGTTCAAGAAAGCCTGAGTGTCGGAAATGGATCGAAGACGAATTTGACTGGCCGTTTGAAGGCTATGGCTGACGGCAGCCCAATTGATCTGCCTCTCTGGAAAATCATTAAGGGAGTGAGCTGGATCATTATGTTCGGAAGCGGAGATGATATTTTTGAAAGCGGTATTATTCTCGTTGTTGAAGAACGAAATTTTGGACAGGAATTGGGGCCTGACAGTGCATTGGTTAGTTATAAAGAAGAGGGGGGAGAAACATATTCGTGGGTAGAAGGGAAAATCAAGGTTTCGCACGATGCTGTAGGCAATAGATATTATGGTGGCGGCAATGCGAAAATGATGAGCGGTTCACCGGTTGTAAATATCGAAGATATTATTTTCGATTTTGTTTAATGCTGATCCAACCATAACCCATTAATGCCTAAGAGTGGGTTATGGTTTTCATGTATTTAAGAGTGGGATTAGACTTGCGTCAGTTCGCCGCACAGATCGAGTTCTATCAGACTACGGACTTCGTTTGTTTCCAGAGTTGTCCCTAATAAACCGTGCAACTTGCCGAACGCCGCCTCGCGGGTCATCCCTCCACCGGACAACACACCAACGCCACGCAAGCGGCTGCCGGCTTCATACACATCCAGCTCGACACCGCCTTCATGGCACTGCGTGACTGCAACCACAACCACGCCGTTATCCCGCGCCCGGCCGAGGCTGGCGAGGAATTGCGGGTTATCGCTCGGCCCGGTGCCGCTGCCGTAGCACTCCAGCACCAGACCCTGAATGCCGCTGTCGAGCAGGCCGTCGATGATCTCGGCGCCGATGCCCGGGAACAGTGGCAGCACGGCCACTTTGGCCAGTTGCTTGGGCTGGTTGTAGTTCAGCGCTGCCGGCAGGGAAGTGGCTTTCACGCCGCCGCCCTGACGCTCCAGACGTTTGAACGGATGACGGCCGAAGCTGCGCACTTTCGCGCAACGGGTCGGCGCCAGCAATTCGCCGTGGAAATACAGGTGCACGCCCGGCGCCAGACCGTGGCCGAGGGCGACCAGTGCGCCGCTGAGGTTTTCCCAGGCGTCGCTGTCGGTAACGCCGGCCGGCAGCATCGAGCCGGTGAAGCACACGCGGGCATGCAGGCCCAGCAGCTGAAAGCTCATGGCGGCAGCGCTGTAGGCCAGGGTGTCGGTGCCGTGCAGGATCAACACGCTGTCGCAGCCTTGCACATCGACGGCGTCGACCACCGCTTCACGCAGTTGCTGCCAGTAGGCCGGGGTCATGTTGGCGCTGTCGATCAGCGGCGACATCTCGCGAAAGCGCCACTGCGGTACCACCAGCTCAGGCTGGCTGTGCAGGTAATCGCGCATCCGCGCTTCGAAACCGGACGCCGGGGCCAGGCCATTGGCGCTGGCCTGCATGCCGATGGTGCCACCGGTGTACAGCACCATGACGTGCTGGGCGGCAGGGTAGGTCGAGGAATTCATGGGGAGTTCTCCTGAACGAGGACAGCATGCGGTCGAGCATGACGCCGACCGCTGCTTGTGTCACGCCGGGCGCAAGACCTGCGCCCGGTTTTTACCCGATCAGCGTTGCGCTGCGGGGATGCCTTGCGGCTGAGCGTCAGCCTGAGTGTCGGCCGGCGGATTGGCCGGCCAGGCTTTCAGGTCCAGGTCCAGATCGCTGAACTTGCTGGAGTCGAACACCGGCTGGCTGACGCCGGCGCGGCGTTGCGCGTCGTAGTCGCGCATCACGCGCATGCCGACCTTGAACAGCATGGCCAGGGCCACCAGGTTGACGAAGGCCAGGCAGGTCATGGTGATGTCGGCGAAGGCGAACACGGTCGACAGGTCCTGCATCGAACCCCAGACCACCAGCGCCAGCACCAGGCCGCGGAACGTCATCAGCGCAGCGCGGTTGCGGGTGAGGAACTGCAGGCTGTTTTCGCCCAGGTAGTAGTTGTAGAGGATGCAAGTGAAGACGAACAGCGACAGTGCGACGCTGACGAACATGCGGCCCCAGTCACCGACCACGGCGGCCAGCGAGTTCTGGGTCAGGACGATGCCGTCACCTTCGAAGCCCGGGGTGTAGAAGCCCGACAGCAGGATCAGCAGCGCGGTGCAGGTGCAGATCACGAAGGTGTCGAGGAACACGCTGAACGCCTGAACCACGCCTTGAGCGCCCGGGTGCTTCACGGCCGCCACGGCGGCGACGTTCGGCGCACTGCCCAGGCCCGCTTCGTTGGCGAACACGCCACGTTTCACGCCCATCACGATTGCGCTGCCGAGCAGGCCGCCGAAGGCCGGGTCGAGACCGAAGGCGCTCTTGAAGATGGTTTCCAGCATGGCTGGCACGTGTTCGATCTGGGTGCCGATCACGTACAGGGTCACGCCGATGTAGGCCAGGGTCTTGATCGGAACCAGCAGGTCGGACACCGAAGCGATGCGCTTGATGCCGCCGATGAAGGTAATGGCCAGCAGCACAGCCAGGACGATACCGGTGTGTTGCGGATCAAAGGCAAAGGCGTTCTGCAGCGAGTGGGTCACGGTGTAGGACTGCAGGCCGATGAAGGCGAAGCCGTAGGTGACCAGCAGCAGGATCGAGAACACCACCGCCATGCCTTTGAGTTTCAGGCCGTGCTGGATGTAGTAAGCCGGACCGCCACGGTACAGGCCGTCGCCATCGGCGCGCTTGTAGACCTGGGCCAGCGTACATTCGAAGAAGCTGCTGGACATGCCGACCAGTGCGGTCACCCACATCCAGAACACCGCACCCGGACCACCGAGGGTCACGGCGATGCCGACACCGGCGATGTTGCCTGCACCGACGCGGCCGGCGAGGCTGAGCATCAGGGCCTGGAACGAGCTGAGTTGACCGGCGCTGCCTTTGAGGCTGTCGCGGAACACCGCGAACATGTGGAAGAAATGGCGCAATTGAACGAAACGCGAGCGAATCGTGAAGTAGCTACCGAGCCCGACAATGAGCACGATCAGTACTTTCCCTGAGAGGAAGTCGTTGATGACTTCGAGCATGGATTTTTCCTCGCTGTTTATTGTGTAAGCAAATGCTGGATGGTCGGAAACATCGCGTTACACCGGTGTGCGCGCGGCACAACAGGCGAGGCGAGGGTTTCGTCCCGGATCCATATCGCGGGTTTGTTATTAGTTCGGGTTTCGCATGGGTTATGGCCTCGTTACCGACGACCGCTCACGCGAAGAGGGGCGGCACTATACCGATCAGTGCGGCGCCCGTCTGCACGGTTGTGGTGCGAGCGACGAAACGAAGCTTTGAAACACCCGACGTTACCGGCGTCGGGTTTGTGTGAAAGCTGATTTGCGGTCAGCTTCCATACATACGGTTCTCAGGTTCAAACAGTTAAAAAAAAGGGCTCGGGGAATCATCCCCAAGCCCTCAAAAGGTGAGAGGTGTCTAGTCCCTCGACCTGGTGAGCGGTGCTACAAGTAACGCGTCGGATCAGGCCTTCAGAGGCACCAGACGCGGAGCAATCATGTTTTCCGGGCGCAGGATGTCGGCGAGCATGGCTTCGTCGAGCAGACCTTCTTCGCGCACCAGTTCCAGCACGCCGCGGCCGCTTTCAAGGGCGATACGGGCGATGCGGGTGGCGTTTTTGTAGCCGATGTACGGGTTCAGTGCGGTGACCAGACCGATCGAGTGTTCGACCAGTTCGCGGCAGCGCGCTTCGTTGGCGGTGATGCCGACGATGCAGTGCTCGCGCAGCATGTCCATGGCGCGTTGCAGCAGACGGATCGAGTCGAGGATCTTGAAAGCGATCAGTGGCTCCATCACGTTCAGTTGCAGTTGGCCGCCTTCGGCTGCCATGGTCAGCGCCAGATCGTTACCGATGACCTGGAATGCCACCTGGTTCACGGCTTCCGGGATAACCGGGTTGACCTTGCCTGGCATGATCGAGCTGCCTGGCTGACGCGCCGGCAGGTTGATTTCGTTGATGCCGGTGCGCGGGCCGCTGGACAGCAGGCGCAGGTCGTTGCAGATCTTCGACAGCTTGACCGCGGTGCGCTTGAGCATGCCGGAGAACAGCACGAAGGCGCCCATGTCGGAGGTGGCTTCGATCAGGTCGGCGGCCGGAACCAGCGGTTGACCGCTGATCAGCGCCAGGCGCTGTACGGCCAGGGCCTGATAACGCGGGTCGGCGTTGATGCCGGTACCGATCGCGGTGCCGCCCAGGTTCACTTCGGTCAGCAGCTCCGGGGCCAGCGTCTTCAGACGGGCCAGGTCTTCGCCCATGGTGGTGGCGAAAGCGCGGAATTCTTGACCCAAAGTCATCGGTACGGCGTCTTGCAGCTGGGTACGGCCCATCTTCAGGACGTGGTTGAATTCTTCACCCTTGGCCGCGAACGCCTGAATCAGGCTGTCGAGGCTGGCCAGCAGCGCGTCGTGACCCAGCAGCAGACCCAGACGGATCGCGGTCGGGTAGGCGTCGTTGGTCGACTGCGCCATGTTCACGTCGTCGTTCGGGTGCAGGTACTGGTACTCGCCTTTCTGGTGACCCATCGCTTCAAGAGCAATGTTGGCGATCACTTCGTTGGCGTTCATGTTGGTGGAAGTACCGGCGCCACCTTGAATCATGTCGACCACGAACTCTTCGTGGAAATCGCCGCGGATCAGACGTGCACAGGCTTCGCTGATGGCAGCGTGCTTGGCTTCGCTCAGGTGACCCAGCTCGCGGTTGGCGTCAGCGGCGGCCTGTTTGACCATCGCCAGACCGACAACCAGCTTCGGGTAGTGCGAAATCGGAACGCCCGAGAGGCGGAAGTTGTTCACCGCTCGCAGGGTCTGGATGCCGTAATACGCTTGAGCAGGGACTTCGAGGGTGCCAAGCAGGTCGTTTTCTGTGCGGAATGATGCAGCGGAGGACATGATAGAAATCATCTCGATATGGACCCGGTCTGTGCCGGAACGCTGCGAATGCTAGGCTTGTGGGAATTTTTGGGCCAATGCTGTTAAACACTGCCCTATGCACATTCGGCATAATGCTCGTGTGACGCCGCGTGCGCGGCAGACGTGTGACCTGTTTTGGTGCGTGTCCGGGAGGACGTGATGAATCTGGAAAGCAAATGGCTCGAGGACTTCAGTGCTCTGGCCGCCACCCGCAGCTTCTCGCAGGCGGCCGAACGGCGCTTCGTGACCCAGCCGGCGTTCAGTCGGCGGATCCGCAGCCTGGAAGCGGCGCTGGGCCTGACGCTGGTCAACCGCTCGCGTACGCCGATCGAGCTGACGGCGGCGGGGCAACTGTTCCTGGTGACCGCGCGCACGGTGGTCGAACAGCTCGGTGAAGTGTTGCGTCATCTTCATCATCTGGAAGGCGGGCAGGGCGAAGTGATCCAGGTCGCGGCGGCGCATTCACTGGCGCTTGGTTTCTTCCCGCGCTGGATCGCGCAATTGCGCAACGAGGGTCTGAACATCGCCACCCGGCTGGTGGCGACCAACGTTGGCGACGCGGTTCACGCGCTGCGTGAAGGTGGCTGCGATTTGATGTTGGCGTTCTACGACCCGGACGCGGCGATGCAGATGGACCCGGAGATCTTCCCGTCGCTGCACCTGGGCCAGACCGAAATGCTTCCGGTGTGCGCGGCCGATGCCAATGGCAAGCCGCTGTTCGATCTGGAAGGCGAGGGCAGTGTGCCGTTGCTGGCGTACAGCGCCGGGGCGTTTCTGGGGCGTTCGGTGAATGGTTTGCTGCGTCAGCGTCAGCTGCGCTTCACCACGATCTATGAAACGGCCATGGCCGACAGCCTGAAAAGCATGGCGCTGGAAGGCCTCGGCATTGCCTGGGTGCCGCAACTGAGCGTGCGCGCCGAACTGGCCCGGGGCGAGCTGGTAGTTTGTGGCGGCCCGCAATGGCATGTACCGCTGGAGATTCGCCTGTACCGCTGTGCGCTGGTGCGCAAGGCCAATGTGCGGTTGTTGTGGCGCAAGCTGGAAGGCGGTGCGGCGCAAGGTCCGGCCGGTGCGTGAAACATGTCCCGGCACTGACCTTCGAGTCAATAAAACCGGGCTTTTGCGGCAGATGACAGATGGTCGCAACGGGGGCTGTTTATTGCTTTCTTTGCGGTATACTGCGCGGCCTTCGGCCGGTTCGTCCGGCCATTTTTCCTACAACAAGCCACGCATCCTGCGTGGCTTGTTGTTTTTGACGCGCCTGCGGGCGCCCAGAGAGAAGAGGCGCGACGATGAGTGCACTGGTTGGCGTGATCATGGGCTCCAAGTCCGATTGGTCCACCCTTAGCCACACCGCCGATATGCTGGAAAAGCTCGGCATCCCTTACGAGGTCAAGGTGGTTTCCGCCCACCGCACCCCGGATCTGCTGTTCCAGTACGCCGAAGAGGCTGAAGGCCGCGGCATCGAGGTGATCATCGCCGGTGCCGGTGGCGCAGCCCACCTGCCAGGCATGTGTGCGGCCAAGACCCACCTGCCGGTGCTGGGCGTGCCGGTGCAGTCGGCGATGCTTTCGGGCGTCGACTCGCTGCTGTCGATCGTGCAGATGCCGGCCGGTATTCCGGTTGCCACCTTGGCCATCGGCAAGGCCGGTGCGATCAACGCAGCCCTGCTGTCGGCGAGCATCCTGGGCGCCAAGCATCCACAATTCCACGCGGTACTGAAAACCTTCCGTGCCGAGCAGACAGACAGCGTCCTGGACAATCCAGACCCACGTATTGCCTGAGGTTGTTGAGATGAAGATCGGTGTAATCGGTGGCGGCCAGTTGGGTCGCATGTTGGCCCTGGCGGGCACCCCGCTGGGCATGAACTTCGCTTTCCTCGACCCTGCGCCGGACGCTTGCGCCGCTGCGCTGGGCGAACACCTGCGGGCCGATTACGGCGATCAGGATCACCTGCGCCAGTTGGCCGATGAAGTCGATCTGGTGACTTTCGAGTTCGAAAGCGTCCCGGCCGAAACCGTGGCGTTCCTGTCGCAATTCGTGCCGGTCTACCCGAGCGCAGAAGCCCTGCGTATCGCTCGCGACCGCTGGTTCGAGAAGAGCATGTTCAAGGACCTGGGGATTCCGACCCCGGCGTTCGCCGACATCCAGTCGCAAGCCGACCTGGACGCCGCCGTCGCGTCGATCGGCCTGCCGGCCGTGCTGAAAACCCGCACCCTGGGTTACGACGGCAAGGGCCAGAAAGTCCTGCGCAAGCCGGAAGACGTGGTCGGTACGTTCGCCGAGCTGGGCAGCGTGGCCTGCCTGCTGGAAGGCTTCGTACCGTTCACCGGTGAAGTGTCGCTGATCGCCGTGCGCGCCCGTGATGGCGAGACGAAGTTCTATCCATTGGTGCACAACACCCACGACAGCGGCATCCTCAAGCTGTCCGTTGCCAGCACCGATCACCCGTTGCAGGCCCTGGCCGAAGACTATTCCAGCCGTGTGCTCAAGCAATTGAACTACGTCGGCGTGATGGCGTTCGAGTTCTTTGAAGTCGACGGTGGCCTCAAGGCCAACGAAATCGCCCCGCGCGTGCACAACTCCGGGCACTGGACCACCGAAGGCGCCGAGTGCAGCCAGTTCGAAAACCACCTGCGGGCCGTTGCCGGTCTGCCGCTGGGTTCGACCGCCAAGGTCGGCGAGAGCGCGATGCTCAACTTCATCGGTGTGGTTCCGCCGGTCGAGAAGGTCATCGCCATCGACGATTGCCACCTGCATCACTACGGCAAGGCCTTCAAGGCCGGGCGCAAGGTCGGTCACGCCAACCTGCGCTGCAAGGACAAGGCGACCCTCGAGCAGCAGATCCTCAAGGTCGAAGCGCTGATCGCCGAGTAACGACAGTTTCATCTGGCAGCGGCGGAACCATTAAGGGGCCGCCGTTCTCTCATGGCAGGATGCGAAAGTCTGACTAGGCTTTCGCATATCTACTATTCAGAGGGAAATGCCATGGGAATTATCGGAACCATCTTTATCGGCCTCATCGTCGGCCTGCTGGCGCGGTTCCTGAAACCGGGCGATGACAGCATGGGCTGGATCATGACCATCCTGCTCGGTATCGGCGGTTCGCTGGCAGCCACTTACGGCGGCCAGGCCCTGGGCATCTATCAGGCGGGTCAGGGCGCCGGCTTCATCGGCGCGCTGGTTGGCGCGATCGTGTTGCTGGTGATCTACGGCCTGATCAAAAAGAACTGATCCAAAGCGACAAAGCCCTCTCTGCCAATCCGGCGGGGAGGGCTAGAATGCTCGGCGATTCAGCGTTCCCTCCTTATTCGAGCATCCTTTACCGAGCACCTTCATGCGCCGTCTTCTGTTGACTCTCCTTTTGCTGGGCAGCGGTCTGGCCCACGCCGGCGATCTGCCGGAAACCGACTGGCTGGAACTGATGCCCAAGTCGGATCAGAAAGCCCTCGAGGCCATGCCTGAAATCGACCACAACTCCCCGGAAGCCACCGGCACCTTCACCCAGAAAGGCGGGATGAAGCAGGCCAAGGGTTTGCCGGCGGTGATGTATTCGACCAAGACGGTGGCGTCGATGAACGACAAGCACATCCGCATCGGTGGTTATCCGGTGCCGCTGGAATCCGACGCCAAGGGTCGCAGCACGCTGTTCTTCCTCGTGCCGTACCCGGGCGCGTGCATCCACGTGCCGCCACCGCCGCCGAATCAACTGGTGCTGGTGCGTTATCCGAAAGGCTTGAAGCTGGATGACATCTACACGCCGCTGTGGGTGACCGGCACGCTGAAGATCGAGAAGGTCAGCAATGATCTGGCCGACGCGGCGTATGCGCTGGAGGCGGACAAGGTGCGGGTGGTGCAGGAATCGGATCTCTAAAACCTGCTCATAACAAATGTGGGAGGGGGCTTGCTCCCGAAGGCGGTGGATCAGTCAATGGATTCGTCGACTGAGACACTGTCTTCGGGAGCAAGCCCCCTCCCACAATGGGTTTTGCGGTGTTGGTTAAAGCGGCTTGCTGCCGACGCTGACACCCATGGTGTGGCGGGCATCCGGTGCCAGGTTCACCACGTCGTTCATCACGTTTGCCGTCTCGATGCAGAGCATGCGCTGCCAGCCATCGTTGTCCATGTCACTAAGCGCAGCGGCGCGGTCGATCCACGGGTTCCAGATCACCGCCGTACGTGAACCGCTGGCGGTCAGCACGATGCGCCGTTCCCAGGCCGGATCGACGATGCTCAGTTGCGGCGGAGCGTCGAGATAGATGCGGTCGGTTTCCCCGGCAAAACGCAGGTCGCCTTGCTGGGTGTGAGTCTTCCAGTCGTCGAGGGTCTCGATGTAATCCAGGCCATCGACGCCTTCGACGCGCACGTTGCGCACATCGCTGACCGCGAAATAGCTGTGCAGCGCCTGGCTGATGCTGACGGTGTCGGCACCACGGTTGTGGCTGGTCAGGCTGATGTGCAACTGATCGTCGAGGCGCAGGGTCAGGGTCAGGTCGACCTGATGCGGCCAGCCCGGAAAGCCACCTTCGGGGTAGGGCAGCTTGAACTCGACCTTGAGGCTTTCACCTTCGGTTTCGATACCGCCCAGTTCCCAATCCATCGCCCGGACAAACCCGTGGGCGGCGGCCGGTTCTTCGCTGACGCGCATTGCCTGCACGCTCTGCGGGTTGCGGGCGAAGACGCCGAACCACGGCCAGCACACCGGCACGCCGGCGCGGATGCTCTTGCCGGTCTTGAACACGGCCTTGTCGTTCAGCCAGATCAGCGGCGGCTGGCCGTCCACCTGATAACTGAGGATGTGCGCGCCTTGCTGGGCCACCAGCACTTCGGCCTGACCGTGGCGGATGCGCCAGCAGTTCAGTTCATCCAGTTTCACGGCTTCAACGTTGGGCGTGTTCATGGGACAACTCTCGATCAGCAACTTGGACGACTATCGACCGTGAAACGGCCGCGAGGTTTAACGTGCGCGTGGCGGAACCGAACGGGTGCGGCCGCTGCCATCGATGGCGACGAACACGAACACCGCTTCGGTCACTTTACGCCACTCGCTGGACAGCGGATCGTCGCTCCACACCTCGACCATCATCTGGATCGAGCTGCGGCCGATTTCCAGGGTCTGGGTATAAAAGGACAATTGCGCGCCGACAGCCACCGGCACCAGAAACGCCATGCGATCAATGGCCACTGTCGCAACACGGCCACCGGCAACACGGCTGGCCATGGCAGTGCCGGCCAGGTCCATCTGCGCCACCAGCCAGCCGCCGAAAATATCGCCGAAGCCGTTGGTTTCGCGGGGAAGCGCGGTGATTTGCAGGGCCAGGTCGCCTTGCGGGATCGGATCTTCTTGTTCGAGCTCTATCATGCCGGGGGTGCCTCTGACCCGTGACTCTTCGTTGGGTATTGCTGGTGGTAGCCGTCTTCGGGAAAAACGATTCAGCACCGAACATACTACGTTCGTCACGTTTTCCATCAGGCGCCTAAGGAGAAACTCTGCGAAACCGGCTAATCCCGAGCAAGGGTCGGGCCAACGACGTTTTCGCACAGCAACCCCTTACAAACCGGAGCAAGGTTGCGAGTATATCGGTCGGTAGACTCCGCGACGACCGTCCGGTTCTGATTTCGACCGGCAAATACGCGCCTCTATGTGCTTTTTCGAACAATTTGCTATGGTGCCGAACCTGCCCGAGCCACAGCCAGCGTTGTTGTGGCGGCAGATCCGACTATAAGAGAAGACCTTGCCATGACCACAGCGCCCTCGAGCCTCGCGCAGCCCGACCAACCCGCACGACCGTTGACCCGCAATGACTACAAGACTCTGTCGCTTTCGGCCCTGGGGGGCGCGCTGGAGTTCTACGATTTCATCATCTTCGTGTTCTTCGCCACCGTGGTCGGCAAATTGTTCTTCCCGGCCGACATGCCCGAGTGGCTGCGTCTGATGCAGACCTTCGGCATCTTCGCCGCCGGCTACCTCGCACGGCCGCTGGGCGGGATCGTCATGGCGCACTTCGGCGACCTGCTGGGACGCAAGAAGATGTTCACCCTGAGCATTTTCATGATGGCCGTGCCGACCCTGATCATGGGCCTGCTGCCGACCTACGCGCAGATCGGCATGTGGGCGCCGATCCTGCTGCTGTTGATGCGCGTCATCCAGGGCGCAGCGATTGGCGGTGAGGTGCCGGGGGCTTGGGTCTTCGTTTCCGAACACGTACCCGGCAAGCACATCGGCTACGCCTGCGGCACCCTGACTAGCGGCCTGACGGCGGGCATCCTGCTCGGCTCGCTGGTCGCCACCGCGATCAACAGCATTTATACGCAAACGGAAGTTTCGGATTACGCCTGGCGGATTCCGTTCCTGCTCGGCGGCGTGTTCGGTCTGTTCTCGGTTTACCTGCGCCGCTGGCTGCACGAGACCCCGGTGTTCGCCGAACTGCAACAACGCAAGGCGCTGGCCGAAGAAGTGCCGCTGCGCGCGGTGCTGCGTGACCATCGCGGGGCGATTGCAGTCTCGATGCTGCTGACCTGGCTGCTGTCCGCCGGTATCGTTGTGGTGATCCTGATGACCCCGACCGTGCTGCAAACGGTCTATCACTTCTCGCCGACCACCGCGCTGCAATCCAATAGCCTGGCGATCGTGTTCCTGAGCTTCGGCTGCATCATTTCCGGCGCGCTGGCCGATCGCTTCGGTGCCGGTCGCGTGTTCGTGTTCGGTTGCCTGGGTTTGCTGGCCAGTTCCTGGACCTTCTATCACAGCCTCGCCGATCACCCGAACTGGCTGTTCCCGCTGTATGCGTTGACCGGTTTCCTGGTCGGCACCATCGGCGCGGTGCCTTATGTGATGGTCAAAGCGTTCCCGCCGGTGGTGCGCTTCAGCGGTCTGTCCTTCTCTTATAACGTCGCTTACGCGATCTTCGGCGGCCTGACCCCGATGGTGGTCAGCCTGCTGCTGAAAGAAAGCGCGATGGGGCCTGCCTACTATGTGGCGGTGCTGTGCGGGATGGGGATCCTGGTCGGTGCGTGGCTCTGGAGCAAAGGTCGCTAAACCACCTTCACACTTGCGGTTACAACTGAAAGGCCAGCCTTCCGACAGGGATGCTGGCCTTTCATCCAATTGTCATATTTCAGCCATAGAGTGTTCACACGGCCTGCTGATACTTGGCCCCGACTTAACACACCCTATCTGCTAGGAGTAAGGCATGAAACTGAAGCGTTTGATGGCGGCAATGACTTTTGTCGCTGCTGGCGTTGCGACTGCCAACGCGGTTGCCGCTGTTGACCCTGCTATCCCGAGCTACACCAAGACCACTGGTGTGTCGGGCAACCTGTCCAGCGTCGGCTCCGATACCCTGGCCAACCTCATGACCCTCTGGGCTGAGAACTACAAAAAAGAATACCCGAACGTAAACATCCAGATTCAGGCCGCTGGCTCCGCCACCGCGCCACCTGCGCTGACTGAAGGCACCTCCAACCTGGGCCCGATGAGCCGCAAGATGAAGGACACCGAACTGGCAGCCTTCGAACAGAAATACGGCTACAAGCCAACCGCCATCCCGGTTGCCGTGGACGCCCTGGCTGTCTTCGTACACAAGGACAACCCGATCCAGCACCTGACCATGGAACAGGTTGACGCGATCTTCTCGTCCACCCGTCTGTGCGGCGCCAAGACCGACGTGAAAACCTGGGGTGACCTGGGCGTGACCGGCGACCTGGCCAACAAGCCGGTTCAACTGTTCGGTCGCAACTCGGTATCCGGCACCTACGGCTACTTCAAGGAAGAAGCCCTGTGCAAAGGCGACTACAAGCCTAACGTCAACGAACAACCAGGCTCGGCTTCGGTCGTGCAGTCGATCAGCTCCTCGCTGAACGGCATCGGTTACTCGGGCATCGGCTACAAGACCGCCAGCGTGAAAACCGTTGCTCTGTCGAAGAAAGGCAGCACTGACTTCATCGAAGACACCGAAGAAAACGCCCTGAACGGCAAGTACCCGCTGTCGCGTTTCCTGTACGTGTACGTCAACAAAGCCCCGAACAAGCCTCTGGCCCCGCTGGAAGCCGAGTTCGTGAAACTGGTTCTGTCGAAACAGGGCCAGGAAGTGGTCGTGAAAGACGGCTACATCCCGCTGCCAGCCAAGGTTGCTGCAAAAGCACTGGCTGACCTGGGTCTGCAGGAAGGCGGCGCTGAAGTCGCAAAAAAGTAACAAACTGAGTCAGGGGTGAACCCCGCCTGACTCACGTGTGGGGCCCGGCCCGCAAGCGGCCCGGCCCCCACACTCCCCGAATTCTTCTATCCACTGCCAGTGCCCTGCTGGCGGCGGATTTGGTGCGTCACTGCATTGTCATCTTTCTGTCATACAGGATCGCTAGGGTGTGCGCATGAATGATCTGGCCAATTCCAAAATGACTACGAACCCTCCCAAGCGCATTGACTTCAATACGCCTGAGTTGCAACGCAAGCGCCGCATTCGCGCGCTCAAGGATCGCTTCACCCGCTGGTACGTCCTCGTCGGCGGTCTGGCGGTGCTGGCAGCCATCACCCTGATCTTCTTTTTCCTCGCCTACGTGGTCGCGCCGCTGTTCAAAGGTGCTGACCTGAGCGCGAAAGATGCAATCACCCCGGCCTGGATGCAGGACGCCGGCAAGCCGCTGATGATTTCGCTCGAAGAGCAGAATCAGGTGGCCATGCGCGTTTCCGACAAGGGCCAGGCGCTGTTCTTCGACATCGACAGTGGCGCTGAATTGAAGCGCGTCGATCTGCCTTTGCCGGCAGGCGCCAGTGTGACCTCCATCGGCGAAGACCAGCCGGGCCATCCGCTGGTGGCCGTGGGCCTGTCCAACGGTCAGGCGCTGGTGTTCCGTCACACTTATAAAGTCAGCTACCCGGATGGCAAGAAAACCATCACCCCGGCCATCGAGTATCCGTACGGCGATGCACCGATCGCGCTGAACGAAGGCGGCGGTGCGCTGGAGCACGTCAGCCTCAACGCCACCGATTCGACCCTGATGCTGGTCGGCTCCACCGGTTCGCAACTCAATGTGCTGTCGCTGACCAGCGAAGAAAACATGATGACCGGCGAAGTCACCAACGAGCAGAAGCGTATCGATCTGCCGCAGATGACCGAGCCGGTGAAAAACATCTTCGTCGACCCGCGCCAGCAGTGGCTGTACGTGGTCAACGGGCGTGCCCAGGCCGACGTGTTCAGCCTGCGCGACAAGAGCCTCAACGGTCGCTACAAACTGCTGGAAAACGCTGACGCTGAAGTCACTGCGACCACGCAACTGGTCGGTGGCATCTCACTGATCGTCGGTGACTCCAAAGGTGGCCTGGCCCAGTGGTTCATGGCCCGCGACACCGATGGCGAGCTGCGTCTGAAGCAGATCCGCACCTTCCAGATGGGCACCACGCCGATCGTTGAAATTTCCGCCGAGGAACGTCGCAAGGGCTTCCTGGCCCTGGATGCCAGCGGCAAGCTCGGCGTGTTCCACAGCACCGCGCACCGCACCTTGCTGGTCGATCAAGTCGTCGAAGGCCAGGGCCTGTTCGGCCTGTCGCCGCGCGCCAACCGCGTGATCGTCGAAGCCGGCGGCAAGCTGCAACCGCTGCTGCTCGACAACCCGCACCCGGAAGTTTCGTGGAGCGCGCTGTGGAGCAAGGTCTGGTACGAGAACTACGACGAGCCTAAATACGTCTGGCAATCGACTGCGGCCAACACCGATTTCGAACCGAAACTGAGCCTGTCGCCACTGACCTTCGGCACCCTGAAAGCCGCGTTCTACGCGATGCTGCTGGCTGCACCGCTGGCCGTCGCCGCTGCGATCTACACCGCGTACTTCATGGCCCCGGGCATGCGCCGCAAGGTCAAACCGGTGATCGAGCTGATGGAAGCGATGCCGACGGTGATCCTCGGTTTCTTCGCCGGCCTGTTCCTCGCGCCATACGTGGAAGGGCATCTGCCGGGCATCTTCAGCCTGCTGATGTTGCTGCCGATCGGCATCCTGATCGCCGGTTTCACCTTCAGCCGTCTGCCTGAATCGATCCGCCTGAAAGTCCCGGACGGCTGGGAAAGTGCGCTGCTGATTCCGGTGATCCTGTTTGTGGGCTGGCTGTCGCTGTACATGAGCCCGTTCATGGAGAACTGGTTCTTCGGCGGTGACATGCGCATGTGGATCTCCCACGACCTGGGCATCACCTACGACCAGCGCAACGCTCTGGTGGTCGGTCTGGCCATGGGTTTTGCGGTGATCCCGAACATCTACTCGATCGCCGAAGACGCCGTGTTCAGCGTGCCGCGCGGCCTGACCCTGGGCTCGCTGGCCCTCGGTGCCACACCGTGGCAGACCATGACTCGCGTGGTGATCCTGACCGCCAGCCCGGGCATTTTCTCGGCGCTGATGATCGGCATGGGCCGTGCGGTCGGCGAAACCATGATCGTGCTGATGGCCACCGGCAACACCCCGGTCATGGAAATGAACCTGTTCGAAGGCCTGCGCACCCTGGCCGCCAACGTCGCGGTGGAAATGCCGGAGTCGGAAGTCGGCGGCAGCCACTACCGCGTGCTGTTCCTCTCGGCGCTGGTGCTGCTGTTGTTCACCTTCGTCATGAACACCCTCGCGGAACTGATTCGTCAGCGTCTGCGCAAGAAATACTCGTCGCTTTAAGCAAAGGTAGAAGTCTGTGAAACAGAACTCCCTGAAAGGATGGTTCAAGAGCGGCGCCCCGGGCGTCTGGATCAGCGGTGGCGCGGTGTCCATCGCGGTCATCATGACCATTGGCCTGCTGGCGGTAATCGCCGTGCGCGGTCTGGGTCACTTCTGGCCGGCGGATCTGATCCACGCCAGCTATGACGTACCGGGCCAGGGCCAGCATCTGGTCGTGGGCGAAGTGGTGCAGAAAGAAGAAGTGCCGCGCGCCCGTCTGAAGAGCGCCGGCCTGCCGGTGCCGGACGAAGGTCCGGAATTCATGACCCGCGAGCTGATCAAGGTCGGCAACCGTGACCTGAACGGCAACGACTTCACCTGGATCGTCGGCGAGTGGCTGACCAACCAGACCACGCCGGTGGAACTGATGGCGCTGGAGCGTCGTGAGTGGGGCAACTTCTACGGCTACCTGGTCAACGTCAAACAGGACGGCAAGGTGATTGCCGAAGGCGAAGCGGCCTGGCCTGAACTGCAAGCGCGGATCAACCGCGTGAACGGCCTCGCGGCGCAGCTCAAGTCGCTGGAAAAAACCGACATCGGCGCGATCAACGCCGGCCTCGAGCGCATCCGTCTGCACGGTCGCAAGCTGGAGCTGGAAGGCAAGCTCGATGCCACCGCGCAAGCGGACATGGAATCCGAGCGCGCCGAGCTGAACGCTCGCTATCAGGACATCGAAGCCCGTCTGGCCGACCTGCACGCGCAGTTCAACCGTGACGCCTTGACCGCTCGTGATGCGAACGGCAAGGAAATCGAAATCGGCCTGGGCAAAGTGGTTCACGCCTACCAGCCGAACGCGATGGGTACGTTCACCAAGATCGGTTTCTACTTCAGCAAGGTCTGGGAATTCCTGTCCGACGACCCGCGTGAAGCGAACACCGAAGGCGGGATTTTCCCGGCGATCTTCGGCACCGTGATGATGACCCTGATCATGGCGATGATCGTGACCCCGTTCGGCGTGCTGGCGGCGGTGTACCTGCGTGAATACGCCAAGCAGAACACCCTGACCCGGGTTATCCGGATCGCGGTGAACAACCTGGCGGGTGTTCCGGCGATTGTTTACGGCGTGTTCGGTCTGGGCTTCTTCGTCTACGTGCTGGGTGGCTCGCTCGACCGTCTGTTCTTCCCTGAAGCGCTGCCGGCACCGACCTTCGGTACCCCGGGTCTGCTCTGGGCTTCGTTGACCCTGGCGCTGCTGGCGGTGCCGGTGGTGATCGTGGCCACTGAAGAAGGTCTGGCGCGTATCCCGCGCACCGTGCGTGAGGGCTCGCTGGCTCTGGGCGCGACCAAGGCTGAAACCCTGTGGAAGATCGTTCTGCCGATGGCCAGTCCGGCGATGATGACCGGCATGATCCTCGCGGTGGCTCGTGCCGCCGGTGAAGTGGCGCCGCTGATGCTGGTGGGTGTGGTGAAACTGGCGCCGTCGCTGCCGGTGGACGGCAACTACCCGTATCTGCACCTGGATCAGAAGATCATGCACCTGGGCTTCCACATCTACGACGTCGGCTTCCAGAGCCCGAACGTCGAGGCCGCGCGGCCGCTGGTGTACGCCACGGCGCTGTTGCTGGTGCTGGTGATCGCCACCCTGAACCTGTCGGCGGTGTACATCCGTAACCACTTGCGCGAGAAGTACAAGGCGCTGGACAGCTGATCGCCGTCACAAGAATTGAAGGGCTGCCGGTCTAGATTCCGGCAGCCAACCGAACCGAATTTGTTAGCACAGGGGATCTCCCATGCAGCACGAAACACATACCTACGGCATCAACATGTCTGCCCTGGGCCGCGACAAGCAGAGCCTGAACCTCGAACAGGAAACCGTGGCCATCGAAGTGCCGGGCCTGAGCCTGTTCTACGGCGAGAAACAAGCGCTGTACGACGTCAGCATGAACATTCCGAAACAGCGCGTGACCGCCTTCATCGGCCCGTCCGGCTGCGGCAAGTCCACGCTGCTGCGGACCTTCAACCGTATGAACGACCTGGTGGATGGCTGCCGCGTCGAAGGCGCGATCAACCTGTACGGCAACAACATCTACCGCAAGGGCGAAGACGTGGCCGAGCTGCGCCGCCGGGTCGGTATGGTGTTCCAGAAGCCTAACCCGTTCCCGAAGACCATCTACGAAAACGTGGTCTACGGCCTGCGCATCCAGGGCATCAACAAGAAGCGCATCCTCGACGAAGCCGTCGAGTGGGCGTTGAAAGGCGCGGCCCTGTGGGACGAAGTCAAAGACCGTCTGCATGACTCGGCCCTTGGCCTGTCCGGTGGTCAGCAACAACGTCTGGTGATCGCCCGTACCATCGCCGTGGAACCGGAAGTGCTACTGCTCGACGAACCGTGCTCGGCGCTCGACCCGATCTCGACCCTGAAAGTCGAAGAGCTGATCTACGAGCTCAAATCCAAGTTCACCATCGTCATCGTGACCCACAACATGCAGCAGGCGGCGCGGGTGTCCGACTACACGGCGTTCATGTACATGGGCAAACTGGTGGAATTCGGCGACACCGATACCCTGTTCACCAATCCGGCCAAGAAGCAGACCGAAGACTACATCACCGGTCGTTACGGCTGACAGTTGCGGGTTATTCACAGAATTGACGCTGCGGCCCGCCGCACCTTACCGGACGCTCCAAGGACGCCAACATGATTAGTAAAGAAGGCCTTACCCATCACATTTCCGCGCAGTTCAACGCCGAACTGGAAGAAGTGCGCAGCCACCTGCTGGCCATGGGCGGGCTGGTCGAGAAGCAGGTCAACGACGCGGTCACCGCGCTGATCGAGGCCGACTCGGGCCTGGCCCAGCAAGTGCGCGAGATCGACGACCAGATCAACCAGATGGAACGCAACATCGACGAAGAATGCCTGCGCATTCTGGCCCGTCGTCAGCCGGCGGCTTCCGACCTGCGTCTGATCATCAGCATCTCCAAGTCGGTGATCGACCTTGAGCGCATCGGCGACGAAGCGACCAAGATCGCCCGCCGTGCGATCCAGTTGTGCGAAGAAGGCGAAGCGCCGCGCGGTTACGTCGAGGTTCGCCATATCGGCGACCAGGTGCGCAACATGGTGCGTGATGCGCTGGATGCCTTTGCCCGTTTCGACGCCGATCTGGCGCTGTCGGTGGCGCAGTACGACAAGATCATCGACCGCGAATACAAGACCGCCCTGCGCGAGCTGGCGACTTACATGATGGAAGACCCGCGCTCTATCTCGCGGGTCTTGAGCATTATCTGGGTGCTGCGTTCGCTGGAGCGGATCGGCGACCACGCGCGCAACATCTCGGAGCTTGTGATTTATCTGGTGCGCGGCACCGATGTGCGGCACATGGGCCTCAAGCGCATGAAGGAAGAAGTTGAAGGGACAAGTGGCGAAACCGCTAATGTTCCGGGCGATGCTGACGATAAGTAAGATTGCCTGAGAAAAGCGCCCGGCCCTTTGGCCGGGCGTTTTTGTTTCTGCTTTTCATGGGCAGAAGCGAATTAAAAAGCAGCACCCGCGAACGAAAAGTCCCGGCGTGACTGAAGAGTTTTGGCAATGTGCCATCAGCCAGCGTTATGCTTGCCGGGATTTTAATAGGGGTGTTGGATGAGCAAGATCAGTGTGTTGGTCGTGGACGATGCATCGTTCATTCGTGACCTGGTGAAAAAGTGCCTGCGTAATTACTTCCCGGGGATCCGCACCGAGGACGCCATCAACGGCAAGAAGGCCCAGGCCATGCTGGCCAAGGAAGCTTTCGACCTGGTGCTGTGCGACTGGGAAATGCCGGAAATGTCCGGCCTCGAACTGCTGACCTGGTGTCGTGAGCAGGACAACCTCAAGACCATGCCGTTCATCATGGTCACCAGCCGTGGCGACAAGGAAAACGTCGTGCAGGCGATCCAGGCCGGCGTCACCGGTTACGTCAGCAAGCCGTTCACCAACGAGCAACTGCTGACCAAGGTCAAGCAGGCCCTGAACAAGGTCGGCAAGCTCGACACCCTGATGAACAGCGCCCCGACCAAGATGAACTCGGCGTTCGGCAACGACTCCCTGAGCGCGTTGACCGGCGGCAAGGCTGCCGTGGTCGGTTCCGCACCGACCGCTGCGGCTGTAAATCCGTTTGCCAAGCCTGCCGCTGCGGCCCCGGCACCTGCCGCCGCGCCACAGCGTGGTCTGCTCAACAGCCCGCCTGTGAAAGCTCCGGCAGCCTCCAGCGCTCCGGCCGGCGGTCGTGGCCAGGGTCAACTGCGCCTGCCGAGCGGCACTCAGCAATGCGTGATCAAGGCCCTGAGCATCAAGGAAGCGCTGCTGGTGGTGAAACGCACCGACACCCTGCCGCAGATCCTCGACAGCGCCGTGCTCGATCTGGAGCAGGGCGACAACGCCGAAATCGCCCGCCTCAACGGCTACCTGCACGCCGTCGTCGCCCACGAGCCGAAACCCGACAGCGACTGGCTGCAACTGACCTTCCGCTTCGTCGACCAGGACGCGCAGAAGCTCGACTACATCTCCCGCCTGATCGCCCGCGGCACGGCGCAGAAGCACTTCGTTCCGGGCGCGTAATCTTCGTCGCCTGACATTGATCGTTTCCACGCTCCGCGTGGGAATGCCTCAAGGGACGCTCTGCGTCCTCACGCATGGGACGCAGAGCGTCCCGGGCTGCATCCCCACGCAGAGCGTGGGGACGATCATCTCCTGCACCTGCCAATTTGAAACATCTGTCGACTAGCCTGGTCTGCTTCAGCTGCTAGGCTCATTCCCAGGCCTTACTCGACAGAACTTTTGCCCATGCCCCTGCGTCTGCTGTTTTTCTGTGGTCTGTTCATGGCCTCCACCTCGACTGTGGCCATGACGATCTACAAATCCACCGATGCCAACGGAGTGGTTTCGTACAGCGACCGTCCGAGCAAAGGCTCCCAGGTGTTCGTGTTTCAGGACCGGATGGTCGAGCGCCTCGAGCGCCAGGTCTATCTCGACATCAAGAAGCAGAAGGGCGCGGACGTGGTGTTCGTGCGCAACGACCTGTACGCGCCGGTCGAGGTTGCGCTGGCGTTTACCGGGATGAGCAACGTGCGTGGCGCGCCGGCTCAAACGATCCGCCGGGTGCTGCCGGCGCGCAGCAATACGCGGCTGGCGCTGCTGACGGCGGTGTCCGGTGGCAAGCCGCTGGTGTACACGCCGATGTTCCAGTATTCCCTCGGTGACCCCGCTGGCGCCGCACAGGGCTATCGCTATCCGTTTCCGTGGCGTGGCGGGCCGTTCCGCCTCAGTCAGGGCGCCAATGGCGATTACAGCCACTTCGGGCCGAAGAACAAATACGCGATGGACATTGCCATGCCGGTCGGTACGCCGATCATCGCGGCTCGCGCCGGGGTGGTAGTGAAGACCGAGAATTCCCAGAACGGGCGTGGCACCGATCCCTCCGGCAACTTCGTGCGGATACTGCACGACGACGGCACGATGGGCGTGTACCTGCACCTCAAGCAAGGATCGGTGAGTGTGCGCGAAGGGCAGCGAGTGGCGGTGGGCAGTCCGCTGGCGCTGTCCGGCAACACCGGCAACAGCAGCGGCCCGCACCTGCACTTTGTGGTGCAGCGCAATACCGGAATGGGGCTGGTGTCGATTCCGTATCAGTTCAACCAGCCGCTGGGGGCGTTGCCCAACTTTGCGTTGGGCAAGCAGTAAACCCCGTCAGTCCAGCATCAGCACCTTGGCCAGAATGATCTTCGGACCTTTCATCTTCTTGATGATGATCCGCAGGCCTTCGACTTCCAGCACTTCTTCCTCTTCCGGCACCCGTTTCAGGGTTTCGTAGATCAGCCCGGCGAGGGTTTCGGCTTCGATGTGATCCAGGTCGATCCCCAGCAGGCGCTCGACCTTGAACAACGGCGTATCGCCCCGTACCAGCAACTTGCCCGGCTGGTAGGCGAGGATGCCGCGCTCGGCTTTGCGGTGTTCGTCCTGGATATCGCCGACCAGCACTTCCAGCACGTCTTCCATGGTCAGGTAGCCGATGATGTTGCCGTCGGCTTCTTCGACCACGGCGAAGTGCGAGCCGCCCTTGCGGAACTGTTCCAGCAGCTGCGACAGCGGCATGTGCCGCGACACGCGCTCCAGCGGACGGGTCAGTTCGGCGAGGTTGAACGACTCGGGAATGTGATCCAGCGCTGCCAGTTCAAGCAGCAGGTCCTTGATGTGCAGCAGGCCGACGAATTCCTTGCGCTCGCTGTCGTACACCGGATAACGGCTGAACTTGTGGCGACGGAACATCGCCAGGATTTCTTTCAGCGGGGCGTTGAATTCGAGGGTGATCAGGTCTTCCCGGGAGTTGGCCCAGTCGACCACTTCCAGCTCGCCCATTTCCACCGCCGAGGCCAGCACGCGCATGCCCTGGTCGCTCGGGTCCTGGCCACGGCTGGAGTGCAGGATCAGTTTCAGTTCTTCGCGGCTGTAATGGTGCTCGTGATGCGGGCCGGGTTCACCTTGCCCCGCAATGCGCAGGATGGTGTTGGCGCTGGCGTTGAGCAGGTAGATCGCCGGGTACATGGCCCAGTAGAACAAGTACAGCGGCACCGCCGTCCACAGCGACAGCAATTCGGGTTTGCGGATCGCCCAGGATTTGGGTGCGAGTTCGCCGACCACGATGTGCAGGTAGGAAATGATGAAGAACGCGGTGAAGAACGAAATGCCTTTGACGACTTCGGCCGATTGCACGCCGACCGCGCTCAACAGCGGCTCGAGGATGTGCGCAAACGCCGGCTCACCGACCCAGCCCAGGCCGAGGGAGGCGAGGGTGATACCGAGCTGGCACGCCGAGAGGTAAGCATCGAGCTGGCTGTGCACCGTGCGCAAAATGTGCCCGCGCCAGCCGTGCTGCTCAGCAATGGCTTCGACCCGGGTCGAGCGCAGTTTGACCATGGCGAATTCCGCCGCAACGAAGAAGCCGTTGAGCAAAACCAGGATCAGAGCGAAAAGAATCATGCCGAAATCGGCGAATATTGTTGCGAGGGACAAGCCAGGGGAAGGGTCCATGATGGAGTTTTGCGGGTTCCGTGTGATTCGAAAGAAAGAAAAATCCGCACCTGAAAGGCAGGCGCAAGTCAGCCAATGTAGCGGCTGACCTGGCGATTGCCTAGTCCGGCATTACTCAGCGGCGCTGATGACCCGTGCCTGAGCGACCTGCGCCGGGGCGAAATGGCAGGTGAACGTGCTGCCGTGACCGGGCACGCTGCTGATCTCCATCCGTGCGCGATGGCGCAGCAGCACGTGTTTGACGATGGCCAGGCCCAGGCCCGTGCCGCCGGTGTTGGAGTTGCGGCTGGAGTCGACGCGGTAGAAGCGTTCGGTCAGGCGCGGCAGGTGTTTGCTGTCGATGCCGATCCCGGAATCCTGCACGCTGAGGTGTGCGCCCTGATCGTCGCCCCACCAGCGAATGCGGATATTGCCCTCGGCCGGGGTGTATTTGACGGCGTTGAACACCAGGTTGGAAAACGCACTGCGCAGTTCCGCCTCGCTACCCTTGAGCAGAATGCTGGTGTCGGCTTCCAGGGTGATTTTCTGATTCTTCGATCCTGACAGCTGCTGGGCGTCGCTCTTGATCGACTGCAACAAAGTGTCGATGTGCACCGGCTGGTTGTCCGACGGGTAATCGGTGGCTTCCAGCTTGGCCAGCAGCAGCAAGTCGTTGAGCAGGGTCTGCATGCGTCCGCCCTGTTGCTGCATCTGCTGCAGGGCACGGCTCCAGCGCGGGTTCACTTCCTCGACGTTGTCGAGCAGGGTTTCCAGGTAGCCGCAGATCACCGTCAGCGGGGTGCGCAGCTCATGGGAGACGTTGGCGATGAAGTCTTTGCGCATCTGTTCCAGTTGATGGATGCGCGTGACGTCGCGCACCAGCATCAAGTGTTCGTTGTTGCCGTAGCGCGTGAGGTACAGCTGGATGCGTACGCGATCGTTGGTCGGCGAGGGGATTTCCAGCGGTTCGGCGTAGCTTTCCTGCTCGAAGTATTCCTTGAAGCGCGGATGGCGGACCAGGTTGGTCACCGGTTGGCCGCTGTCCTGCGGGGTCTTGAGGCCGAGCAGGGTTTCGGCGGCGCGGTTCCACCATTCCAGGTTGCCGTCGCTGTCGAGCATGATCACCGCGTCTTTCAGCGCGGCGGTGGACTCCTGAACGCGGTCGATCACCGCTTGCAGGCGTCCGCGTACCCGTTGGTCGCGGCGTTGCAGGTGGTAGATGCTGTCGAACACCTCACCCCACAGGCCGTAGCCGTCGGGCGGTGCTTCATCGGGTTGGTGCAGGCGCAGCCATTCGTGCAGGCGCAGCAGTTGCTTGAGCGTCCAGGCCAGGTACAGGCCCAGTCCCGCCGCCAGACTCCAGCCGTAGTAGCCGGTGATCAGGCCGATCACCAGGCAGCCGGTGACCAGCAACAGCATGTGGCGAATCAGGGTGCCATGCCAGTTTTGGTTCACGGAAAATGCGGTCCTTGTCTGCGGTGAGGGCGCTCGGCTCAGGCCTTGGTGGAGAACCGGTAGCCGGTGCCGCGCACGGTTTGTACCAGATTTTCGTAGGCGTCGCCGAGAGCCTTGCGCAGGCGCCGGATGTGCACGTCGACGGTGCGCTCTTCAACATAGACGTTGCCGCCCCAGACCTGGTCCAGCAACTGGCCACGGGTGTAGGCGCGTTCCTGGTGGGTCATGAAGAATTGCAGCAGACGGTATTCGGTCGGGCCCATCTCGGCAGGTTTGCCGTCGATGGTCACGCGGTGGCTGATCGGGTCGAGCAGCAGGCCGCCGACTTCGATCGGCGCTTCGCCATCGGTCGGGCCGGCGCGACGCAGCACAGCCTTGAGGCGTGCCACCAGTTCGCGTGGGGAAAACGGTTTGGTGATGTAGTCGTCGGCGCCGACTTCCAGGCCCTGGATCTTGTTGTCCTCTTCGCCCTTGGCGGTGAGCATGATGATCGGGATGTCCCCGGTCAGCTCGTCACGCTTGAGGCGGCGGGCCAGCTCGATGCCGGAGGTGCCGGGCAGCATCCAGTCGAGCAGGATCAGGTCCGGCTTGCGGTCGACGATGATGGCGTGGGCCTGCTGCGAGTTCTCTGCCTCGAGGCAGTCATAGCCGGCCATTTCCAACGCAACGGCGATCATTTCGCGAATGGGCGCTTCGTCGTCGACGATCAGAATGCTCCTGCCAACCATGCCTTAATCCTCTTGTCATTTAACTGTCTTGCGCCGCATTAGATAACGGAATTATTGCAGTCGTGTGACAGTATTTTAGTCCGGCGGCGATTGTACAAATCCTGAACTAAGCTCTAAGTCCGAATCCTGACAACCACAAGAGAAGGTTTCCATGACACAAATGACTGCTTCCTTTAAGGCTTTGCTGATGGCTGCCGCCCTGACTCTGCCTGGACTGGCGATGGCGGCCGAGCCGGCCATGATGAAAGACGGAATGATGGTCGACCACAAGGGCATGACGCTTTACACGTTCGACAAGGACAGTGGCGGCAAGTCGATGTGCAACGGCGATTGCGCCAAGAACTGGCCGCCGTTGATGGCGCCGGCAGATGCCAAGGCTGAAGGTAAATGGACGGTCATCAAACGTGATGACGGCATGATGCAGTACGCCTACGACGGCAAACCGCTGTACACCTTCGTGAAAGATGCCAAGCCGGGCGATATGACCGGCGACAAGATGAAGGACGTGTGGCACGTGGTTCACGAGCACAAATAAACGCAAATCCCTTGTGGGAGCGAGCTTGCTCGCGAACGCGTCTTTTCAGTCAGCCTATGTGGCAACTGACCCAACGCTTTCGCGAGCAAGCTCGCTCCCACAGGTTTTGTGAGTCAGCGCAACGCGTAATCCAGCACGATCCCGACGAAAATCGCCAGCCCGGCCCAGTGGTTGTGCAGGAACGCCTTGAAGCAACGCATCCGGTCGCGGTCGCGGGTGTACCAGAATTCCCAGGCGTAGCACCCGGCCGCCACCAGCAGGCCGAGGTGGAACCAGATCCCCAGCTCGAATTTCGACCCCGCCAGCACCAGGCAGCCCAGCGACAGTAGCTGCAAGGTCAGGATGATCACCCGGTCCGCTTCGCCGAACAGGATCGCCGTGGATTTCACGCCGATCTTCAGGTCATCGTCGCGGTCGGTCATCGCGTAATAGGTGTCGTAGCCCACCGTCCACAACAGATTGGCGATCCACAGCAGCCAGGCGGTGGCCGGCAACTCACCGGTTTCGGCGGTGAACGCCATCGGCATCCCCCAGGAGAACGCCATGCCCAGTACCACTTGCGGGTAGTAGGTGTAGCGCTTCATGAATGGATAGGTGAACGCCAGCGCCAGACCGCCCAGCGACAGCCAGATCGTCGCCGCATTGGTGCACAGCACCAGCAGGAAACTCACGCCCATCAGCAGCGCGAAGAACACCAGCGCCTCTTTCGAGCTGATCCTGCCGGCAGCAATAGGCCGCTGCGCAGTGCGTTTGACGTGGCCGTCGACCTTGCGGTCGGCCCAGTCGTTGATGACGCAGCCGCCGGCACGGGTCAGCACCACGCCGAGGACGAAAATCACGATATTGGCCAGCGATGGCGAGCCTTTACCGGCAATCCACAGGGCCCAGAGCGTCGGCCACAGCAGCAGGTAAATGCCGATCGGCTTGTCCATCCGGGTCAGCTGGATGAAGTCCCAGGCGCGCGGGTTCAAGCGATTCAGGGATTTGAGCAGGCTTTGGTACATCAGCAGTTCTCCGGACGGGCGCGGACGGCTTCCCACAGCGTAGGCAGGAAAATCTCCGCCACCAGTACGCTCAATGCGCCACGGTCGAAACGCGAACGCCGCCCCCACAGGCCAGGAGCCCGGGAATCTTCGGGCAGCCAATGTTCCGGGTAATGGCAGACTTCGATGGCGCGACGCTGGAAGGCGTGATCGCAGAACAGCAGTTCGCCCAGCGAGCGGCTACCCAATTCATCCATGTGCAAGCCATCGCCCTGCAAGGCACTGCGCGACGCCACGCTGCGGGCGAACACCCAGGCCTCGCCATGGCCGCGCAGATACACCTCGCGTACCCAGCCTTCGCTGCCTTCGGCCAGATCCAGCGCGGCGCATTCGTCGTCGCGCAGGGTCTGCCAGCCTTCGAACAGCGGCGTCACGCTGAAGCCGTCATCGGACAGGCGCGTCAGTCGGCGGGTCAGGGAGCCTTCGTCGAACAGCCAGTCGAGCGTGGATGTGTCGGGGAGGGGTGTCAGTTCGCTTTGCGGGCGCCACAGCGGAGCGTTTGTGTGTTGCACAATGAGTCATTATTGGCAGCAAATGAGGCGGCGAGCTTACCATGGCGAGCCGCGAGTTTGATTGATCCGGGTCGCCGCTGCGCCGAACAGGCTTGCATCTGCCCGGCCCGATCAGTACAAAACGCCCTGAGCCGGACGGCAGCGCTGCACCATCGACCGTCCGCGCCGGCTAAAGCCTGAACCCTGAGGAAGTACCTGAATGAAAAAGTGGCAATGTGTGGTCTGCGGCCTGATTTACAACGAAGCCGACGGCTGGCCGGATGACGGCATTGCGCCGGGCACCCTGTGGCAGGACGTGCCGGAAGACTGGCTGTGCCCGGACTGCGGCGTCGGCAAGATGGACTTCGAAATGATCGAAATCAACTGAGAAAACACTGAGGAGTAGGGCATGAGCGCACCTGTCGTAATCGTTGGCACCGGGCTGGCGGGTTACAACCTGGCCCGCGAGTTTCGCAAACTCGATGGCGAAACCCCGTTGCTGCTGATTACCGCCGATGACGGTCGCTCCTACTCCAAGCCGATGCTGTCCACCGGCTTCGGCAAGGACAAGGACGCCGACGGCCTGAGCATGGCCGAACCGGGTGCCATGGCCGAGCAGTTGAAGGCCGAAATCCGCACCCACACCCGCATCAGCGGCATCGATCCGGGCCACAAACGGTTGTGGATCGGCGAGGAAGCGGTGAGCTATCGCGACCTGATCCTCGCCTGGGGCGCCGAAACCGTGCGCGTGCCGATCGAAGGCGATGGCGGGGACCTGGTGTTCCCGATCAACGATCTCGAAGATTACGCGCGCTTTCGCGCCGCCGCGGCCGGCAAGCGTCGAGTGTTGCTGCTCGGCGCCGGGCTGATTGGCTGTGAGTTTGCCAATGACCTGATTCTGGGCGGCTACGAGGTGCAACTGGTTGCACCCTGCGAGCAGGTGATGCCGACCCTGCTGCATCCGGCCGCTGCGGCTGCGGTGCAGGCCGGGCTGGAAAGCCTCGGTGCGCGTTTCCACCTCGGCCCGGTGCTGACCCGTCTGCAAAAAGTCGCTGACGGGCTGGAAGCGCACCTGTCCGACGGTCAGGTTGTCCCGTGCGATGTGGTGGTCTCGGCCATCGGCCTGCGCCCGCGGATCGATCTGGCGGCGGCAGCCGGCATCCAGACCAATCGCGGCGTGGTGGTCGACCGTCATCTGCATACCTCTCACGCCAACATTTACGCCCTGGGCGACTGCGCCGAGGTCGACGGGCTGAATCTTCTGTACGTCATGCCCCTCATGAGTTGTGCGCGAGCGCTGGCACAGACCCTGGCCGGCAACCCGACCGTGGTGAACTACGGACCGATGCCGATCACCGTGAAAACTCCGGTCTGCCCGCTGGTGGTTTCCCCGCCGCCACGGGGCCGCGAGGGTGTCTGGACGGTCGAAGGGCAGGGCGCCGACATCAAGGTGCTGTGCCACGACGCAGACGGACAATTGCTCGGTTACGCCCTGACCGGCGCGGCGGTGATGGAAAAACTCGCACTGAACAAACAGCTTCCGGCCTTGCTGGCGTAAATACCGGTCGTTCTGTCGGAATCACCCCGCTTTTGCCCCCACAAAGGTCGCGGGGAGACTGGCGCCGCCCTTAACCGCGTGCCATCCTCACTCCCGTCTGCCGCAGAGTAGAGCCTGCGGCGCCTTGGGCGCTGTTCCAACGAGAACAGCACGGACATAACAACAAAAAACCGTCAAAGGGGCTTCACTAATGCGTAAACCAGAACTCGCCGCTGCAATCGCTGAAAAAGCGGATCTGACCAAAGAGCAGGCCAACCGCGTTCTCAACGCCGTTCTCGAAGAAATCACCGGCGCCCTGCACCGCAAGGACAGCGTCACGCTGGTGGGCTTCGGCACCTTCCTGCAACGCCACCGCGGTGCACGCACCGGCAAAAACCCGCAAACCGGTGAACCGGTGAAGATCAAGGCCAGCAACACCGTTGCGTTCAAGCCAGGCAAATCGTTGAAAGACAGCGTCAATCCATAATTGCGGCGTACTCCCTGAATAGCGGGGAGAGCCGTAGTGAAAAATGGGCACTCCGATTGCGGTCGGGTGCCCATTTTTTGTGTCTGTAGGGTTCCCGGCTACCTCGGAGTTGTTTCTGTGCCTTTCATGATTTTCTGAATGTTTTTTGTCTTGATATTTATACCTTATCGGCCATTCTTCTATTTATTGTCTATTTATCTGGGCGTTAATCTGTCTGCATGTGTGATGAGTACTGCTGCGAGCTAATGCCTTAAAATTGAGACGTAAAGGACGATTTTTGTATTAATGCCCAGATTTCCATACGCAGTGATGGCATTGGATGTGGCTCAGGTCGATTTTTCCGCATGGCCTGGTATTGAATACACACACTTCGTCATTTGCACATTCGCTTCAGGGATTTAGACACTATGCGCCTCCAAGCAATGACCGACGATGCGATTGCCAGCGCCATTGGTGCCCGGCTCCAGGAATTGCGCCTGAAGAAGAATCTCAGCCAGGAGCATGTCGCCAGGGAAGCCGGCATCAGCCGCCAGACCTTGATCAATCTTCTCCATGGCAAAGGCACCCTGGTGAATCTGCTGGCCGTCCTGCGTGTCATTGGCGAGCTGGAAAGAGCGGCCTCACTGGTTGAGCCCGTTCGACCGAGCCCATTGCAAGTGATCAAGATGGCCGGAACGCAGCGCGTTCGGGCAACCGGCACACGAGCGGTGGGCAAGGCGTCGGCAGGGAGCGCAGGCGATTCTGTGTCCGGCAGCGAAGTCAAAAAGGAGGTTGATTGGTGATTACTGCAAAGGTGTATCTGTTCGACCGGTTTGTCGGGGGGCTGCTCTGGGATGAGGGCAGCCAGCTGGGTTTGTTCGAATACGATCCTGAATTCGTCAAAACCGGTATCGAAATCTCGCCTATCCATATGCCCTTGGCTGCGAATCAGACTTACGCCTTTCCCGGCCTGAATCGGGAAACCTACAAAGGCCTTCCGGCTATCCTGGCTGACTCTCTGCCGGATGATTTCGGTAACGCACTGATCGACGCCTGGCTCGCTAAAGAGGGCCGTGACAAAACGACATTCACTCCCGTTGAGCGAATCCTGTATCAGGGTGCACGCGGGATGGGTGGGCTCGAGTATCGGCCCGCCCTCACTGGCTCTGTAAACGCCAGTGAAAGTGTCCAGATTGATGCGCTGGTAGAGCTTGCCAGCGAAGTGCTCTCGCAACGGGAAAGCTTGGCTGATCGCCTCGCAAAACACGATTCCGATGTCGATGACGAGGCACTTCAGCGCTTGATTCAGGTCGGCACCAGCGCTGGCGGGGCGCGGGCCAAAGCCGTTATCGCGATGAACGCGGCTGGCGAGATCCGTTCAGGCCAAGTCAAGGCGCCAATGGGGTTTTCCTACTGGCTGCTGAAGTTCGACGTTGCTAAAAACACTGACTTCCTGGCCGATTCGCAGGGTTTTGGACGTGTGGAGTACGCATATTCGCTCATGGCCAAAGCCGCCGGCATCACTATGAGCCCGTGCGAATTATTGGAAGAGGGCGGGCGTGCTCACTTTCTGACCAAGCGCTTTGATCGGACCGATGACGGGGAAAAGATCCACATGGCGACCCTGTGTGCCATGGATCATGCCGACTATAAGCAGCCGGGCGGCTACTCCTATGAGCAGGCATTCGGGGTGATGCGAATGCTCGGACTCTCGCGCAGCGACGCAATAGAGTACTTTCGGCGCATGGTTTTCAATGTGGTCGGGCGTAATCAGGATGACCACACCAAGAACACCAGTTTCCTGATGGATCGGGCCGGCACCTGGTCTCTCTCCCCGGCCTATGATGTTTCGTGGTCGTATCAGCCCGGCAGTTTCTGGGTCGCGACCCACCAGATGACGATCAATGGCAAACGCGACAGGTTTGAGCTCGCGGACCTCGAAGCCGTTGCCCGACAGATCCGGGGCATCGACGCCCCGGCCATAATTCAAGAGGTTTGCGCTGCCGTTAAGCGTTGGCGCGAGATTGCCGGATCAGTAGGCGTTGCACCGCGATTGATCGATGAGATCGAGAAGACACACCGACTCTATCTTGGTGAAGCAATCGCCTGATCAAGCCGAGAAGAAGTACCGGGTGAGGTGAAAGAAGATCGGCGCGGCGAAACAGATCGAATCCATCCGGTCGAGCATCCCGCCGTGGCCCTTGATCATCGTGCCCCAGTCCTTGGCGCTCAGGCTGCGTTTGATCGCCGACATGACCAGCCCGCCAAGGAAACCCATCACCACGATGACCAGCGACATCAGCAGCGACTGCCAGAAGCTGAACGGTGTCATCCAGAACATGCAGCCACCGATAAGCGTGGCGGACAACCCGCCGCCAACCAGCCCTTCCACGGTTTTCGATGGGCTCACCAGCGGCGCGACCTTGCGTTTGCCGAAGAGCTTGCCGAACACGTACTGCAGCACATCGCTCATCTGCACCACGAATACCAGGTAGAACAGCAGCAGGGCGTTCTGACCCTGGAAACCCTGCAGGTCCAGCAACAGCAGCGCCGGCGCATGGCTGATGCAGTAGATACAGATCATCACGCCCCACTGAATCTTCGCCGTGCGCTCCAGAAAGCCCTCGGTGTCCTGGCTCAGCACGGCAATCGCCGGCAGCAGCAGGAACGCATACACCGGCACCAGCAGGGTGAACATCGAATACCAATGGGTGCCGATCAGCAGGTATTGCAGCGGGATCAGGATGAAAAACGCCGAAAACAGCGCGTTATGGTCACCGCGTGCGGTGGGTGTCAGGGTGATGAACTCGCGCAGCGCAAACAGCGAAATGAAGCCGAACAACACTACCGTCGCGTTTGGGCCGAGCAGCCAGGACACGAAGAAAATAATGACCATCCCCCACCACGCGTTCACGCGCTGGTTGAGGTTTTCGATGGTCGCGATCGAGCTTTCGCTCTTTGCGCGTCTGGCCAGTACGCCGCCAATCAGCGAAGCCACCGCCAGCAGTGCAGCGATTGCCGCGAAGAACCACAGGAACTTGGTTTCCAGACTCATTTCGACAACCTCACGATGGCGTCACGCGCGCGATCCAGAAACGCCTGTTTCTCCTCACCGGCAATTCTCTGCAGCGGGTCGCCGATGCGGATCGTGCAGATGATCGGCAGCGGCACATGTTTGCCCTTGGGCATCGAACGATGCAGGTTTTCCAGGTAGATCGGCACCAGATCGACATCGGGAAAGGTTTCGGCCAGACGGAAGATCCCGGACTTGAACTCCCCCGGCAGCGGCTGAGTGGAGCGCGTCCCTTCAGGAAAAATGATGATCGAATGACCGGACCGGACCACATCGAAGATCGGCTCCAGCACGTTGGTGCCCGGTGCCGGATTGCGTTCGATCAGTACTGCGTTCAGGCCTTTCTGCGAGATGTAGGACAGAAAGCGGTTCTTGCCCCAGTAGTCGGCGGCCGCCACCGGCTTCACGTTCAACCGGGCTTCCGGCGGCAGTGCGGCGATGATCGCCAGGGTGTCCATGTGGCTGGTGTGGTTGGCGTAGTAGATGCGCTGGCGCGAGAGGTCCGGCGGGCTTTCCCAGCGGGCGGTCACGCCGATCAAGAAACGCAGCACCGAAATCAGCGCATTACTGATCCACATGAGCATTCCCCTTCAGTTGTCTGGCGATGGCCAGGGTGCGCGTGACGCAGGTGGCAACGGAGCCAAGAGCGATGATCACCAGCGCGATCAGCAAAGCGTAGTGGGTCGCGTAGTAAATGGTTTCGAACGCGTTCAACAGCAGCGCCACGGTCATCACCGCCATCCGGTGCTGCTTGGCCATCGGCCCCATGAAACTCTGGGTGAGCCCTAGAGCGCCGCCGAACACCCGGACATACGCCGTCAGCGCAGCGGCCAATGCGGCAAACCAGCCGAGATCGGACTGGCCGATGGCAAAACCCAGCCCGACGATCAGCAGGCTGTCGGCAACCCGGTCCGGAAACTCGTTGTACAGACTGCCAACGGCCGACTGCTTGCCGCCTTCGATTGCCACCATCCCGTCGAACAGATTGCACAGCAGCCGCAACTGAATGCCGACGATGCACAAGATTGAACCGGCCACGCCGTTGTCGATGTTCAGGGTCACCGCGCCGAACAGCGCGAAGAGCATGCTGATGACGGAGATCTGGTTGGGGGAGATGTCCCGCTTGACCAGTTCATCCGTGAAGCGTCTCGCCCAGCCCGCCGAGCGGGTTTTGATGGGCCGTCTGTTTTCATCCATATGCCAATGTCCGTATCAGTGGTAAGCCGTCAATTGATGACTGAGGCTGGCCATATAAAGGCACGTTCGCAGCATGAAATATATTGATGTAAGAACAGTCCGCGACATTTGTCAGAACAATCCACATCGAAAGTGTGTGCTTAAGCAGGGCGAAGGCTTGATGGATTGACGGCGACTTGCGTGAAGTCCTGCAATTGTGCGGGTAAAGAAGTCTTGTGAAGTATGCGAAGTGTGTGATGACATCAAATTGATGGCACTTTTATTGTTACCTGTTGTCCTCCGGGATTTGTTTAAAGATGCCTATGTGTTTTCGGAAGATTCCTACTTTATTTTCTTTCCAGTGTTGTCATGCTTTCGTCCGTATTTTGGAACGCGCGTTCAAGGAGGTGTCGGCGGGTTTCAGGCAGCCGCTCTGGGACGCAGGTTACGCCGGGGTTTGAAAGGCACGGTTGATATAAGCCGATATCAGGGAAACCCCTGACACATATAGGGCGATCTCCTACAGCGCCCAATGAACAGTTCGTCTTGTTGTTTAATCAGATGCTTGCTAGTGGCCATCATAGTGATTACGATGCGCCCACTTGAAAGAGCACACACTCAATTGGATGAGTCTTCTCACTGCTCTTCGATACTGTCCCCGCGCCGCTGCAACTCCAATAGGCGCACGACCGTAATCCAAACAAAGGCCATGGATGTCCTACTCAAGCAAACTTTCCGCCCATTACCTCGAACTCGCTAAAGTCTCTGTTTCCAAAGAGAATTTTGCGGGCGAAGACGTTCGTTTCTCGAGCGAATTCGAGGCCCTGGAAAGCGAGCTGGCCAAAGCCTCTTCGATGCACGAAAGCGGGCAGATCGACTGGCTGAAAATTCGCGAAAACAGCGAAAACCTCCTGCGTACCCAATCCAAGGATTTGCGTGTCGGCGCCTGGCTGACCTGGTCGCTGTACCAGCGTGAATCCTTCCCCGGCCTGCTGGCCGGCCTCGGTTTGCTGCACCACTTGTCGGAAAACAACTGGGCCGAGGTTCACCCGCTCAAACCCCGCACCCGGGCCGCCGCCATTGGCTGGCTGGTGCCGCGTCTTGAGCAGGTGATCACCGAGAACATCGCGATCAAGGAACAGCTGCCGATGTTCCGGCAACTGTCCGAGCACCTGTCCGGTCTCGACGCCGCCTGCACCGAGCATCTGGGCGATGATGCGCCGCTGCTGTTGCCGCTCTCCCGCCGCCTGAAAACCATGATCCAGCGCGCCGCCGATAACCAGCCGGCACCCGGCGTGGTGGGCGCGGCGGTGGCGCAGGTCAAGCAGGCCGCCAGCCAGTTGCTGGCGCCCGGCGCGCCGATCGACAACGAGAAAGAGGCCCACAAGGCCCTGCGCGCGCAGCAGGAAAGCGCCCGCCCGTTGTGCGCCTGGTGGCTCAAGCAGAAAGCCACCGACCTGCGCGCGCTGCGCCTCAACCGCACCTTGCTGTGGATGACGATCGATGCGGTGCCCGAACGCAACGCCGAGCAGATCACCGTGCTGCGCGGGTTGCCGGTCGACAAGCTCAAGCAGTATCAGGACCGTTTCGATCAGGGCAAATACGCCGACCTGCTGGTGGAACTGGAGGCGAGCCTGGCGAAGGCGCCGTTCTGGTTCGATGGCCAGAGGATGGTCTGGGAATGTCTCCAGAACCTCAACGCCGAGCTGGCCATGCGCGAAGTGGAAATCCACTTCGCGCTTTTGATTCAGCGCCTGCCCGGCATCATCGAGCTGCGTTTCCATGACGGTGCGCCGTTCGCCGATCCGTCCACCCGGGCGTGGATCGCCGGCAACGTCATGCCGCACCTGCAAAGCGCCAGCGCGCCGCGCAAGGTCGAGACCGAGAACGTCGAAACCCAGCCAGCCTGGGAAAAGGCCTTGGAAGAAGTCCAGCCGATCCTGCGCAAGGAAGGCCTCAAACCGGCGGTGCAGATCCTCAAGCAGGGCCTGCAATCGGCGCACGGCGGGCGCGAGCGCTTCTTCTGGCAGTTCGCCCTCGCGCGGCTGTGCTTCCTGGCCAAGAAATACGAACTCGCCAAGAACCAGCTCGAAACCCTCGATCAGACATTACAGGACTCAGGCCTGCACGCCTGGGAGCCCGATCTTGCATTGGAAGTGCTGCACCTGCTGCACAGTTGCTGCGAGTTGTTACCGCAGAACCATGCCGTACGTGAACGCAAGGAAGAGATTTATCGCAGGCTGTGCCACCTCGATCTCGAAGTGGTACTCGAATAGGCCCCAGGGCCACAACCGCAAGGAGAAAAGCCATGGCCAAAGAAGGCTCGGTAGCCCCCAAGGAACGCATCAACGTCACCTTCAAACCCGCCACCGGCGGTGCTCAGGAAGAGATTGAACTGCCGCTGAAGCTGCTGGCAATCGGTGACTACACCCACCGCAAGGACGATCGCAAGATCGAGGATCGCAAGCCGATCAGCATCGACAAGATGACCTTCGACGAAGTGCTGGCCAAGCAAGAGCTGGGTCTGACGCTGAGCGTGCCGAACCGTCTGCAGGAAGATGGCGAGGCCGACGAGCTGGCTGTGCAACTGCGCGTCAACTCCATGAAGGACTTCAACCCGGCCAGCCTGGTCGAGCAAGTGCCTGAGCTGAAAAAACTGATGGAACTGCGCGACGCGCTGGTGGCCCTCAAAGGCCCGCTGGGTAACGCACCTGCGTTCCGTAAAGCCATCGAAGGCGTGCTCGCCGACGACGAATCCCGCGGTCGCGTACTCGGTGAGCTGGGCCTGAACGCCGCAGCCCCGGACGCTTGAGACTCCAGCAGCCAAGGAAGCCAACACAATGAGCACTAGCGCAGCACAACAGAACGCCGCAGAAAACGGCGAGTACAGCATCCTCGACAGCATCATCGCCGAAACCCGCCTGACGCCGGACGACGAAGCCTACGACATCGCCAAGCGCGGTGTGTCGGCGTTCATCGAAGAGCTGCTCAAGCCGCAGAACAACGGTGAGCCGGTCAAGAAAGCCATGGTTGACCGCATGATCGCCGAGATCGATGCCAAGCTCAGCCGCCAGATGGACGAAATCCTGCACCACCCGGACTTCCAGGCGCTGGAATCGTCGTGGCGTGGCCTGCAACTGCTGGTCGACCGCACCAACTTCCGCGAAAACATCAAGATCGAAATCCTCAACGTCTCCAAGGACGACCTGCTGGACGACTTCGAAGATTCGCCGGAAGTAATGCAGTCGGGCCTGTACAAGCACATCTACACCGCTGAATACGGCCAGTTCGGTGGTCAGCCGGTTGGCGCGATCATCGCCAACTACTACCTGTCCCCAAGCTCGCCGGACGTGAAACTGATGCAGTACGTGTCCAGCGTAGCCTGCATGTCCCACGCGCCGTTCATCGCCGCTGCCGGCCCGAAATTCTTCGGCCTGGAAAGCTTCACCGGTCTGCCGGACCTGAAGGATCTGAAAGATCACTTCGAAGGCCCGCAATTCACCAAATGGCAGAGCTTCCGTACCTCGGAAGACTCCCGCTACGTTGGCCTGACCGTTCCGCGTTTCCTGCTGCGTAACCCGTACGACCCGGAAGAAAACCCGGTCAAATCGTTCGTGTACAAGGAAAACGTTGCCAACAGCCACGAGCACTACCTGTGGGGCAACACCGCCTACGCGTTCGGCACCAAGCTGACCGACAGCTTCGCCAAATTCCGCTGGTGCCCGAACATCATCGGCCCGCAGAGCGGCGGCGCGGTTGAAGACCTGCCTCTGCACCACTTCGAAAGCATGGGCGAAATCGAAACCAAGATTCCTACCGAGGTTCTGGTTTCCGACCGTCGTGAATACGAACTGGCCGAGGAAGGCTTCATCTCCCTGACCATGCGTAAAGGCTCCGACAACGCAGCGTTCTTCTCCGCAAGCTCGGTGCAGAAGCCGAAGTTCTTCGGCATCAGCGCAGAAGGCAAGGCTGCAGAGCTGAACTACAAGCTCGGCACCCAACTGCCGTACATGATGATCGTCAACCGCCTGGCTCACTACCTGAAAGTGCTGCAGCGCGAGCAACTCGGTTCGTGGAAAGAGCGTACCGACCTCGAGCTGGAACTGAACAAGTGGATCCGCCAGTACGTGGCCGACCAGGAAAACCCGAGCGCCGAAGTACGTGGCCGTCGTCCGCTGCGCGCTGCGCAAGTGATCGTCAGCGACGTTGAAGGCGAGCCGGGTTGGTACCGCGTCAGCCTGAACGTGCGCCCGCACTTCAAGTACATGGGTGCCGATTTCACCCTGTCGCTGGTTGGCAAGCTGGACAAAGAGTAAGAGCGACTCATGGACGGATACGGCAGCCTTTTCGAACGCCTCAACGGCGACGCGGAACTACGCAAGGGCAGGAGCCTCGAGGCTTCTGCCATGGCGTCGGTGGCTGCCCATCTGGCCAAAATGCTCAGCACCCGGGCCGGCAGCGTGCAAACGCTGTCCGACTACGGGTTGCCCGATCTCAATGACATGCGCCTGAGTCTGCACGACTCCCTGAGTCAGGCCCGCCTGGCCATCGAAAGCTTCATCGAAGCCTACGAACCGCGCCTGAGCAACGTGCGTGTCATTTCCCTGCCGCGTGACCACGATCAGCTTCGCCTGGCCTTCAGCATCGAAGGCCTGCTGGAAGTCGAGGGTTTCAAGCGTCAGGTCAGTTTCGCCGCGCGCCTGGATGGCAGCGGTCAAGTGAAGGTCAACTAAGGAGAACCCCGATGTCTGGCAAACCTGCAGCACGCGTATCCGACCCCACCGCTTGCCCGCTCCCCGGCCACGGCACCAACCCGATCGCCGCCGGTTCTGGCGACGTGTTCTTCGACGGCCTCGCGGCCGCCCGCGAAGGCGATGCCTCCGCGTGTGGTGGTGCGATGGTCGGCGATCTGGCGACCACGGTTCTGATCAACGGCAAGCCGGCCGCCACGGTCGGTTCGGTTGGATCTCATGGCAATAAAGTAACGGCTGGATCCGGGACGGTGATTATCGGCAATTCGCATTCGCCGGCGCCGTTTGTGCCGCCGTTGCCGGTGGAAATTCAGTGGCCCTTTACCGAACATTTTGTTGTGACGGACCCAGAAACGGGTGAGCCAATCGCGAATCGCGGATACACCATCCGAACTGACTCAGGAAAAGAAATAACAGGTGTTACGGATAGTGCAGGCAAAACTTCGATGATTGGTTCCTCAATTTCTGAAGGAATTACTTTGCTATTAGAGCCTCAAGACTCAATCGCTATTTGCTGAGGTTAACTCCATGCCCGCACCGGTTAATGCCCCCCTGACCCCAGCTGAAAATAAAGAGGGTCAAAAAGTTCAAGCGAAGGTATTTCAGCTGTCTTCAATTCCAAAAGTCATGGATAAGCTGGGCTGGACGGTAGCGGCTCGCGTCATGCGAAAATGGTTCGCGGGTGCGCCTTATGAGTTGTCAAAATCTGTTAAGCAGGGTGATGTTTCTGCGAGTACGCTGACTGCGGAAAAGCTTATAACGGACATACCTTTTGAATGGTTGTTTAGCGGGTCTGATCGTGTAAAGCCGAAAGTTGATGAGTATATCGCTGGGCTCTCGGTGACCTCAGAGTTTAACGGAAGTGTCGGTAGGGTAAAGGGTTCGTTTGATGAACTTTCGAAAGGACTGATTGTATTGATGACGCGTCTCCAGCGACTCGGTTTGTTGGATGTAAAATCCAAGAGGTTGAAAGGCGCATATTTGGATTTTAGTGATAAAACCGCCATGGAGCTGGAGGATATATCGCAATTCAATTTGATTAGGTTTGGTGCCTCCGATTGGGAAAAGGCTACGGATGCGTTAGATGATGTATACGGTGCTTTAGGGACTTTTGTTGTAAAAGTTGCAGCGACCAGGTTTCGTACAATCCAAAACGATCATGGATTTCCAGCGATCGAGATTGAACAGGTTGGACTTTACGTCCGAGATACCTACGATTTTCTCAATGCAGGAGACGATCAGTTGTTGGGTTACTGGTCACCTGAGGGGGTAATCCGACCTGGCCCCATAGACTACTTTACTGAGCCGGCGGTGATTGAGAAAGGTGGAGTCGATTATTATAAAGTGACAAATGGGCACTTTAATAAGTATCGGCAGTTACACGGAAAGGGTGGAGATATGATGATTTATACGACGGTTAAATTTTATGATGTGTCGTTTATGATCCATCTCGGGCCTATCGATTTTGATGAGTACCAAAGCCGCTCTAGGTCTAAGTGAGTATGAAAAAAATATCGTTTATGCCATTGCTGGTGTTGATTGCGTTGGGAGTTCCTCTGTGCGCTTGGTTTTACATCAAGCAGGGAGCTGCTGCTGCGGCGGAAGTTTATTCCACAACCTGGAATGAATCAAAAACTTGCTATATCAATTCATATGTTCCCAAGTATGCAGATTTTGGTGTGCCTGGAAAGTTTGTTAAGCTGTTTACGAGTGAAGCGTTTTTTAGAGTCTATAACGTTAAGGGCGAGTTGCTTAAGTCGTCTGAGTGGTTGCTGTGGCAAAGCGAATTTACAACAGATGAACGGTCGCAGTGGGTTAATGGTCACGCGATTTATCCAACTTCGACTGGCTATGAAGGTTGGAATATTTTGGAGTGTTCCCCGTCAGTGGACAGCTAAAAATAAACAAAAGAAGTTGTAGGTGATAGGCAAGTGTTTGATATGGCGCCAGAAGGCGTTTTTTGAGCGCTGCCGAGATTGCCGGGTTTGATGGCGAAGGGTTTACGCACCAGCAAGGCTGAAGAGAGTGAGAGCGGTGACCATGGATGTAATGGATTTTCAGAGTTATCTGGTGCTCGTCGCTGACAGTGATCTGTTTGGCTGCCTGGCCTTGTTGAGCTTGTTATTGCTCCTGACTGCCTCACATCGGGCGACTCGAAATTCACGTCTTCACCGCGCACTAACGCTCTCGGTTTTGGCTGCTGTTGTAGCTATCCATGGCCTTGGATCGTGGTACGGAAATCTGAGACCAGCATGAGCAACTACTACCGTATCGCCATGTGCCTGTTTGTCCATGCCTTCGGATGTGTGGCCTACGTGTTTTTGAATAATGCAGTAGTACATGCCTACAAGCATCTGAACGGTGGGTTCACCACCCGTGGGGTCGCCATCGGTATTGCCAGCTACGCGATGTTTTACATTTTTCTCGGTGTCAATTTTATTGCTGCGCTGATTCCAAGCCTCGTTGCCAAACTGGTGATTCTGAGCCTTATGGTGGGCTTCATCCTGCTTTGGATGCTCCCCGACAACCCATTGAGAGCCTTGTTTTATGGAGTGGCTCAAGGTTGCGTCACCTTGCTGGCAATCCTCGCTTCTCAAGTCATCGAATTGCGCTGGGTATCAAGAAACATCGCTGGACGCATCCAGCCGAACCAGCCTGAGAGTGCCATCCAATGATCAGGTCAGGCATCGAGCGTAATCCGCAGGACAGTTATTCCATGAGTTCCACTACCAGGCAGGTAACCCGTGTCCTTTAACCACTACTACCAAAGCGAGCTCACCGCACTGCGCCAACTGGGCCGCCGTTTCGCCGAGCGTAGTCCGGCGTTGGCGCCGTTCCTGGGGCAGGCCGGGCGGGATCCGGATGTGGAGCGGTTGCTGGAAGGCTTTGCGTTTCTGACCGGACGGCTGCGCCAGAAGCTCGATGATGAGTTGCCGGAGCTCAGCCATTCCCTGATGCAGCTGCTGTGGCCGAACTACATGCGCCCGCTGCCGGCGTTCAGCATTCTGCAGTTCGATCCGCTCAAGCGTTCCGGGCCGGCGCTGAAGGTCGAGCGTGATACGCCGATCGAGAGCGTGCCGATCGAAGACGTGCGTTGCCGATTCCGCACCTGCTACCCGACCGAAGTCATGGCGCTGGATCTGGCCGCGCTGAACTACTCGGTGAAGGGTGACGGCTCGCTGCTCAGCCTGCGCCTGGAGATGAGTGCCGACGGTCACCTCGGCGAGCTGGAATTGAGCAAGCTGCGCCTGCACTTTGCCGGCGAGCGCTACATCAGCCAGATGCTCTACCTGAGCCTGCTGCGCAACCTCGACGGCATCGAACTGATCCCGCTCGACGGCGCTGGCAAGCCTATCGATGGCGTGAGCGGCAAGCCGATGGCGTTCAAGATTCCGGGCGACCGCGTCAAGCCAGTGGGCTTTGCCGAAGAAGAAGCGTTGATCCCGTATCCGCTGAACACCTTCCGCGGCTATCGCTACCTGCAGGAATACTTCGCCTTCCAGGACAAATTCCTGTTCGTCGATGTCCACGGTCTGGACATCCTCAAGGCGCTGCCGGAAGACACCCTCAAGCAGATGCGCGGCCTGGAATTGCGCTTCGACATCCGCAAGAGCGGCATCATGCGCATGCGTCCGACGACGGATAACGTGAAGCTGTTCTGCACGCCGATCGTCAACCTGTTCAAGCACGACGCACTGCCGATCCGCCTCGACGGCAAACAGGACGAGTACCTGCTGCTGCCGGCTGAATACGATCTGGAAAACTGCGGCGTGTTCTCGGTGGAGACCGTGACCGGCTGGAAGCCCGGCGGCCTCGGCTATCAGGAGTACGTGCCGTTCGAATCCTTCGAGCACGACCCGAGTTTCGACGTACCCAACAGCCGTCCGCATTACAGCATCCGCCAGCGTTCGTCGCTGCTGCACGACGGCCTCGACACTTACCTGAGCTTCGGTATCCGCCACACCGAAGCCCACGAAACCCTGTCGATCGAGCTGGTCTGCACCAACCAGAACCTGCCGCGCAAACTCAAGCTCGGGCAGATCTGCATGGCCTGCGAAGAGACCCCGGAGTTCCTGAGTTTCCGCAACATCACCCCGGCCACTTCCAGTTTCGCGCCGCCGCTGAACCGTGACTTCCTGTGGAAGCTGATCAGCAACATGTCGCTTAACTATCTGTCGCTGGCCGACGTCAATGCACTGAAGGTGATTCTCGAAACCTACGACCTGCCGCGCTACTACGACCAGCACGCGGAGAAGGTCAGCAAACGGCTGCTGGGCGGCCTCAAGCACATCAAGCATCACCACGTGGACCGCTTGCACCGTGGTCTGCCGGTACGCGGTTTGCGCACCGAACTGACCATCGACCCGGAAGGGTATATCGGCGAAGGCGATCTGTTCGTCTTCGCCTCGGTTCTCAACGAGTTTTTCGCGCTTTACGCCAGTCTCAATTCATTCCACGAGCTGCGGGTAAAAAGCACACAGGGAGAGGTGTACCAATGGACACCACGTATGGGCCTGCAGCCCCTGCTTTAAGCGGGCTGACGAAGGTAATACGCGAGTACTCGCTGTTTCAGGCCGTGCTGCTGGTGATCGACCGGCTGCGCGATGCGCACCCGTACCTGAGCGAAGACGACCTGTACGACCAGCTGGAATTTCAGGCCAACCCGAGCCTCGGATTTCCGCGCAGCGATGTCGATCGTGTCGAGTTTTTCGAAGAGCACGGGCAGATGCGCGCGCGCCTGCGTTTCAACCTGATCGGCCTGGTCGGCTCGGGCTCGCCGCTGCCGGCGTTCTATGGCGAGCAAGCCCTGGGCGACAGCGAAGACGGCAACCCGACGCGCAATTTCCTCGACCTGTTCCACCATCGCCTGCAACGGCTGATGCTGCCGATCTGGCGCAAGTATCGCTATCGCGCGAGCTTCCAGAGTGGCGCAGTCGACCCGTTCTCGTCACAGCTGTTCGCCCTGATCGGCCTCGGCGGCGACGAGATCCGCAAGGCCAAGGAACTGAACTGGAAACGCCTGCTGCCGTACCTCGGCCTGCTCAGCCTGCGGGCGCACTCGGCGGCGCTGATCGAAGCGGTGCTGCGTTACTACTTCAAGCACGAAGACCTGGTCATCGAGCAGTGCATCGAGCGCCGCGTGGAAATCCTCGAAGAACAGCGCAACCGCCTCGGCTTCGCCAACAGCGTGCTGGGTGAAGACCTGGTGCTGGGCGAACACGTGCGCGACCGCAGCGGCAAGTTCCGCATTCACATCACCGAACTCGACTGGGAGCGATTCCACGAATTCCTGCCCATCGGTTTCGGTTACCAGCCGCTCTGCGCGCTGGTGCGGTTCACCTTGCGTGACCCGCTCGATTACGACATTCGCCTGGTGCTGCGTCCGGAAGAAATTCGCGAACTGCGCATTGGCGAGAAGAACGACTGTCGCCTGGGGTGGACCAGTTGGCTGGGCTGCGAAAAAGCAGACGGCGTGGTGACCCTGGGCAGCAAAATTCATTAAGGACGTGAGCCATGATCAATGTAGACCTGCAACAACTCATCCAGGCGCTGGACGCCGAAACCCGTCGCGATCTGGAGCGTTCGGCCGAGCGCTGCGTGGCCCGTGGCGGCAGCAAGATTCTGGTCGAAGACTTGCTGCTTGGTCTGCTGGAGCGCCCGAACGGTCTGCTCTCCCGCGCGCTGCAGGATGCCGACGTTGATGCCGGCGAACTGAGCGCCGCCCTGCAATCTCGGGTCGAGCACAGCGCTTCGCGCAACCCGGTGTTCGCCCCGGAACTGGTGCAGTGGCTGCAAGACGCGCTGCTGGTGGCCAACCTTGAACTGGGCCAGACCTCGGTCGAAGACGCGGCGCTGATCCTCGCGCTGCTGCGCAACCCGATGCGCTACGCCGGCAGCCGCTACCAGCCGTTGCTCGCCAAACTGAACATCGATCGCCTGAAAGAATTTGCCCTGTCGCAACAGCCTCAGGCAGCGGCCAACGGCAAACCGGCCGCCCAGGGCGAATCGCTGCTGGAGCGCTTCACTCACAACCTGACCCAACAGGCCCGCGACGGCAAACTCGACCCGGTGCTGTGCCGCGATGGCGCGATCCGCCAGATGGTCGACATCCTTGCCCGTCGTCGCAAGAACAACCCGATCGTGGTCGGTGAAGCCGGTGTCGGTAAAACCGCCATCGTCGAAGGCCTGGCCTCGCGCATCGCTGCCGGTGAAGTGCCGCAAGTGCTCAAGGGCGTCGAGCTGCTGTCGCTGGACATGGGCCTGTTGCAGGCCGGCGCCAGCGTCAAAGGTGAATTCGAGCGTCGTCTGAAAGGTGTGATCGACGAGGTCAAAGCCTCGCCGAAGCCGATCATCCTGTTCATCGATGAAGCCCACACACTGATCGGCGCGGGCGGCAATGCCGGCGGTTCCGACGCGGCCAACCTGCTGAAACCGGCACTGGCTCGCGGCGAGTTGCGCACCATCGCCGCGACCACCTGGGCCGAGTACAAGAAATACTTCGAGAAAGATCCGGCGCTGGCCCGTCGTTTCCAGCCGGTTCAACTGCACGAACCGACCGTGAGCGAAGCGGTGACCATCCTGCGTGGTCTGGCGCAGGTCTACGAGAAGAGCCACGGCATCTACCTGCGCGATGACGCGGTGGTTTCGGCAGCCGAGCTGTCCGCCCGTTACCTGGCCGGCCGCCAACTGCCGGACAAGGCCGTCGATGTGCTCGACACCGCGTGCGCCCGCGTTCGTATCAGCCTCGCCGCTGCCCCGGAAAGCCTGGAGCGCCTGCGTGGCGAACTGGCCGAAGGTGGCCGTCAGCGTCAGGCCCTGCGCCGCGATGCCGAAGCCGGTCTACTGATCGACCACGAAGCGCTGGACGCACTGGAAGCGCGCCTGGACGAAGCCGAAGCGGAAATGGTCGCACTGGAAACCCTGTGGACCGAGCAGAAACAACTGGCCGAGCGCCTGCTGGAACTGCGTCAGCAACTGGCCAAGGCCCGTGAAGCCGCTGCGGTCGAGCCGGTGGTCACCGTTGAGGAAGACGCCGAAGGCACCGTGATCGAAACCCACGCCGCCGACGTCGACGAAGCCCTCAGCGTCGAAGCGCTGGAAGCGCAACTCAACGAAACCCACAGCGCCCTGACCGCTGCTCAGGTCAAAGAGCGTCTGGTCAGCTTCGAAGTCTGCCCACGTCTGGTGGCTGAAGTGATCAGCGCCTGGACCGGCGTGCCGCTGGCGCAACTGGCCCGCGAACACAACGCCAAAGTCGCGAGCTTCGCCACCGACCTGCGCACCCGCATTCGTGGTCAGGAACAAGCCGTCCACGCACTGGATCGCTCGATGCGCGCCACCGCTGCCGGCCTGAACAAGCCTGACGCACCGGTCGGCGTGTTCCTGCTGGTCGGCCCGAGCGGCGTCGGCAAGACCGAAACCGCATTGGCACTCGCCGACCTGCTGTACGGCGGCGACCGTTTCATCACCACCATCAACATGTCCGAGTTCCAGGAGAAGCACACCGTTTCCCGCCTGATCGGTGCACCGCCAGGTTACGTCGGTTACGGCGAGGGCGGCATGCTCACCGAAGCCGTGCGCCAGAAGCCGTATTCGGTGGTATTGCTCGATGAAGTCGAGAAGGCCGACCCGGACGTGCTCAACCTGTTCTACCAAATCTTCGACAAAGGCGTGGCCAACGACGGCGAAGGGCGCGAGATCGACTTCCGCAATACGCTGATCCTGATGACCTCGAACCTGGGCAGCGACAAGATCAGCGACCTCTGCGAAGACGGCGCGCGTCCGACCGCCGAAGTACTGGAAGAAACCATTCGCCCGGTGCTCAGCAAACACTTCAAACCGGCGCTGCTGGCGCGGATGAAAGTGGTGCCGTACTACCCGGTCGGCGGCCCGGTGCTGCGCGAGCTTATCGAGATCAAACTCGGTCGTCTGGGCGAGCGTCTGAACCGTCGCCAGCTGGACTTCAGCTGGTGCCAGAACCTTGTCGATCACCTGTCCGAGCGCTGCACCCAGAGCGAAAGCGGTGCACGTCTGATCGACCACTTGCTCGATCAGCACGTGCTGCCGCTGGTAGCCGACCGCCTGCTCGACGCCATGGCCACCGGTGAAAGCCTCAAGCGCGTGCATGCGACGCTCGACGGTGAAGCCAGCGTGACCTGCGAGTTCGCCTGAGGTGAGTGTGATGTTCACTCAAGTGCCGCAGCCACTGCTCTATGCCGAAGCCTTGCTGGCGCAGTTCGCCAGCCTGTCGCGCGCGGCGGACGGTGCTGCGCTGCTGGGTGACTTCGTGCGCGGTCTGGCCGGGCTGAGCAGTTGCGAACTGACGCAGCTGTACTTGCTGGACGCCACGCACACGTCGCTGGGGATGAATGCCGAATGCCTCGACGGCGTGCTGCAACCGCGCAGCGCGGCGAGCCTGCCGGCGGATTACAACGGCGAGCAACTGTTGCAGTTCGCCCTGTGCCAGAACCGCGTGGTGTGCTTCGATGACCTGGGCGGCAGCCTGCACGAAACCAGTTTTCTGCCGGTGTCGTCCACGCCGTGGCAGTCGCTGTTGTGCGTGCCGCTGGTCAATCAGCAGAAGGCTGTCGAAGGCCTGTTGCTGTGCGCCAGCCGTCGCCACATCAACCTGCAAGGCTTCGCCGATTCCCTCGGCCAGCTCGGCTCGTTCGTGCTTGGTCAGCTGCATCTGCTGCAACGTCTGCGCCAGCCAGTAGATGCGGCCGCACCGGTCGTGCGCAGTCTGCCGAGTGCCAGCGGCTACGGGCTGATCGGCAAGAGCGCGGCGATGCGCCAGACCTACTCGCTGATCAGCAAAGTCCTGCACAGCCCGTACACCGTGCTGTTGCGTGGCGAGACCGGCACCGGCAAGGAAGTGGTCGCGCGGGCGATCCACGATTGCGGCCCGCGCCGGTCACAGGCGTTCATCGTGCAGAACTGCGCGGCGTTTCCGGAAAACCTGCTGGAAAGCGAGCTGTTCGGCTACCGCAAAGGTGCTTTCACCGGTGCCGATCGTGACCGCGCCGGGCTGTTCGACGCGGCCAACGGCGGCACTCTGTTGCTCGATGAAATCGGCGACATGCCGCTGTCGCTGCAAGCCAAGTTGCTGCGCGTGTTGCAGGAAGGCGAGATCCGTCCGCTGGGTTCCAACGATACCCACAAGATCGACGTGCGCATCATCGCCGCGACGCACCGCGACCTGTCGGTGCTGGTCAGCGAAGGCAAATTCCGTGAGGACCTGTACTACCGCCTCGCGCAATTCCCGATCGAATTGCCGGCCCTGCGTCAACGCGAAGGCGACATCCTCGACCTGGCCAAACACTTCGCCGACAAGGCCTGCGCATTCCTGCAACGCGATCCGGTGCGCTGGTCGGACGCGGCGCTGGAACACCTGTCCGGTTACACCTTCCCCGGCAACGTGCGTGAACTCAAAGGTCTGGTCGAACGGGCGGTGCTGTTGTGCGAGGGCGGCGAGTTGCTGGCCGAGCATTTCTCACTGCGCCTGGAATCGGCGCCGGCGCCGGAAGACCACTGCGGCCTCAATCTGCGCGAACGACTGGAAGCGGTCGAACGCAATCTGCTGCTCGATTGCCTGCGCAAGAACGACGGCAACCAGACGCTCGCCGCCCGGGAACTGGGCTTGCCGCGACGCACGCTGCTGTACCGGCTCGGCCGCTTGAACATCAATCTGGGTGATTTCGATGGGTAGGCGAAAGTCCGTCGGATTCACCTCGAAAACCTATTTCAGCGCCGCCCGTGAGGGTCGGCGCTTTGTGCTTTGTCTACACCTGGAGACCCTCTGATGTCTGTTCGTCACTGGCACGCTGTCCTGCTGACCCTCGTCGTTCTATGCGGCCTCGGCGGCTGCAGCGGCAATTACAAATTCAACGATAACGATTACCGCCCGTTGGGTGATCCGCAGGCGGTCAATCGCGGCAAGTGACCGCAAGGAGCATCAAACATGGAATTGGTTTTCGAAATGCTGAACACCAAGCAGTTCGTGCCCACCGAGCTGTGCCAGCGGACCTTCAAACAGGCCGGTGGCGTGATCGGGCGGGGCGAGGACTGCGACTGGATCATCCCGGACCGCAAGCGTCACTTGTCCAATCACCACGCGATTGTCAGCTATCGCGAGGGCACGTTTTTCCTGACCGACACCAGCAGCAACGGTGTTCAGGACGGCGACAGCGGCGCGCGCCTGCACAAGGGCGAACCGGTGCGCATCGAGCACGGCAGCACCTACGTGCTGGGCGACTTCGAGATTCGCGCGCGCCTGGTGCGCGACCCGGCGACGTTCGACGGTGAAGTCGGCCTGCCACGCGCCGCCGGCACCATCATTCCGGACGACGCGTTCCTCGACCTCGACCCGCTGAAGTCGCTGGAGCAGCAAGAGCGCGTGTACTCGGAATTCGAGGAAATGCTCGCGCCGGTTACCGATCCTGAAGACTCCCGTCAGCGCGCCGACTACGCGCGCATCGACATGGAAAGCCTGATGGTGCCGGAGCTGATCGTCGAGCCCAAGCCAGAACCTGCACCGGCACCGAAAGAGGTCGAGCGTCAGAGCGAAACCTTCTGGGACAAATTCGGCGCGGCCCTCGGCGTGAACGTGAAGAACCTCAGCCACGACGAGCGTGAAGCCCTCGCGCTGAACGCTGCACGTCTGCTGCGCCAGAGCATCGGCGGTCTGCAACAGAGCCTGCGCACCCGTTCCGAGCTGAAAAACGAACTGCGTCTGGCCCAGACCACCGTGCAAGGCACCAACAAGAATCCGCTGAAATTCGCCGTCGACCCGAGCGAAGCACTGGACATCCTGTTACAGCCGAACAAGCCGGGCCACTTGCCGGCCGAACAGGCGATCTCCCGTGCGTTCCGCGACTTGCAGGCGCATCAGGTGGCGCTGCTGACCGCCAGCCGCGCGGCGGTGCGCGGCACTCTGGAGCACTTCTCGCCGGAGCAACTGACCCTGCGTTTCGAGCGTGACAACAAGCCGTTGCTGGCCACCGCCGGCGGCCGCTGGAGAGCGTTCAACCGTTACCACCATGCGCTGCGTCAGGACGACGACTGGAGCGAGCGCCTGTTGGCCCGCGACTTCGCCCAGGCCTACGAAGAACAGATCCGCCTGATCTCCACCCTCCACACCGACCACCAAGGATAATGCGCATGTCTCGCCGCTCGACCGCTTTTTTCAAGACGCTGACCGCGCTCACCCTGTTGGTGCTGCTCGCCGGTTGCTCGTCGCTGTCGCCGTATTCGAAAGTGACCAAGATCAACCTGAAGCTGACCGGCAGCGATCAGCTGAACCCGGACCTCAACGGTCGTCCGTCGCCGATCGTGGTGCGCCTGTTCGAACTCAAGCATCCGGTGACCTTCGAGAATGCTGATTTCTTCAGTCTCTACGAACGCGCCAAGGAATCCCTCAACCCGGATCTGGTGGCCAGCGAAGAACTCGAACTGCGCCCGGGTGAAACCGTGGAGCTGAAACTCAGCGTGGAGGAGGGCAGCCGCTTCATCGGCATCCTCGCCGCGTACCGCGACCTGCCGGAAACCAAGTGGCGCCACACATTCCCGATCACGCCGCTGGAAGTCACCGAAGCTGATCTGACCCTGGATCAGGCCGGTATCCGCAAGACCAACGAAGTGCTCGCCAAGGCGGATGACTGATCATGAATACCCATAAAGTCATCTGGCAGGAAGGCATGCTGCTGCGTCCGCAGCACTTCCAGCACAACGACCGCTACTACGATCACCAGATGAAGACCCGCACCCAGTTGCTGGGCGGTTACACCTGGGGTTTTCTGAACCTTGAGATCGACTTGCAGTTCCTCAACATGGGCAAACTGGTGATCAGTGAAGCCTCGGGGATCCTGCCGGACGGCAGCCTGTTCGAACTCGGCGGCAACACCGAACCGCTGGCGCTGGACGTGCCGCCGAACACCGGCAACATGCCGATCTACCTGGCGCTGCCACTGGTCACCGGTAACCACATCGAGTCCCGTCGCCCGGAGCAGTCCGACGTGCTGGCGCGCTACACCGCGTATGACGCCGAAGTCGCCGACTCCAACGCCGGTGACGATTCCGCCAGCCAGGTCAGCTGCGGTCGGCCGGACTTCAAGCTGTTGCTCGGCGAGCAGCAGAGTGACCAGGCTTACGTGAAGCTGAAGATCTGCGACGTGCTCGACACCACGCCGGACGGCGTGATCAGCCTCGATCCGGATTTCGTGCCGACCTACATTCAGGCCCACGCCTCCAGCTACCTGCTGTCGTGCCTGAAAGAAGTGATCAGCATGCTCGGTCACCGGGGCGACACCATTGCCGAGCGCATTCGTTCGAACGGCAAGGTCGGTGGCGCGGAAATCGGCGACTTCATGATGCTGCAACTGATCAACCGCACCGAACTGCTGCTGCGCCACTACCTGGGCCTGGAGCAGGTTCACCCGGAAGAGTTGTATCGCACGCTGCTGACCATGCTCGGCGATCTGGCGACGTTCTCCAGCGACAGCAAACGCCCGCGTCTGGACAGCCGTTACTCCCACGCCGACCAGGGTGCGAGCTTTCGCAAACTGATGGAGTCGATCCGTCAGGTGCTGTCGATGGTACTGGAACAGCACGCCATCGAACTGATCCTGCAAGCGCGTCAGTACGGGATCATCGTGTCGCCGTTGCACGACCACAAACTGCTGGGCTCGGCGTCGTTCGTGCTGGCAGCCAGTGCCAACTGCGACTCCGAAGAACTGCGCAACCGCTTGCCTGCGCACCTCAAGGTCGGCCCGGTGGAGCGCATCCGCCAACTGGTCAACCTGCACCTGCCGGGGATCAAGGTCAAACCGTTGCCGGTGGCCCCGCGGCAGATCGCGTTCCACTCGAACAAAACCTATTTCATCCTCGAACTCAGTTCCGAAGACCTGGCACAACTCGAGCGCTCCGGCGGCTTCGCGTTCCACGTGTCCGGCGAATTCGCCGAGCTTGAACTGAAATTCTGGGCCATCAGGAACTGACCGACATGATCAAGGACATGGAACACAACCAGGACGACAAAACCGTCCTGCTCGACCGTCAGGGCCATGGCCCGGCGGCGAGTCCGCTGACCGACTTCGCTGCGCCACCGCGCTTCGAACAACTGGAAGAACGGATGATCTACGCCGCGCGCCTGCGCCCGGCGGAAGCCTTCAACATCAGCCTCAATTCGCTGGTGGCGGCGTCGTCCGAACTGCTGTCGGAAGTGGTGCGCCTCAAGCACAGCGAAACCCGCGAAGATCTCTACGCGCTCAACGAGCGCCTGACCGCCGGGCTCAAGCTGTTTGAAGTGCGCGCCCTGCACAACGGCGCCGAAAGCAGCCAGGTGATGGCCGCCCGTTACGTGCTCTGCACCGTGGTCGACGAAGCTGTCGTGACCACGCCGTGGGGCAACGAAAGCGAGTGGTCACAGATGAGCCTGCTCAGCAGCTTCCACAACGAAACCTTCGGTGGCGAGAAGTTCTTCCAGCTGCTCGATCGGCTGTCGAAAAACCCGGTCAAGCACCTGCCGATGCTGGAGCTGATGTACCTGTGCCTGTCCCTCGGTTTCGAGGGCAAGTACCGCGTGCAGGCGCGCGGCATGCTGGAACTCGAAGGCATCCGCGACGCCCTGTACCGGCAGATCCGTCAGTTGCGTGGCGACGTGCCGCGCGAATTGTCGCCGCAATGGGAAGGCCTCAACGATCAGCGCCGCAACCTGGTGCGCATCGTGCCGGCGTGGATGGTGGTGCTGTTCACCTTCGTCTGCCTGGTGATGATGTATTCGGGCTTCGCCTGGGTCTTGGGCGAGCAGCGCGACACCGTTCTGCAACCTTATCAGCCGCTTGATCCGGCCGCGGTCCAGCCGCAGTCGCAGCCGTAAACAGGGACGTGTGATGAAAAAGTTTTTCAAGAAAGTCGGCGCCTTCCTGCGCCAGACCTGGGTCTGGACCCTGCTGCTGGTGCTGTTCGTGGCGCTGCTGGTGTGGTTCGTCGGCCCGCTGTTGGCGGTGGATGACTACAAGTTCTGGGAAAGCGCGACTTCGCGCCTGTTGACCATCAGCGTGCTGTTCCTGATCTGGGGCCTGACCATGGTCTTCGTCAGCTGGCGCGCCGGGATCCGCAAGAAAGCCGTCGAAGAAACCGAAGACGGCCAGGACCGTATCCGTCGTGACGAACTGATCGAAGAAGAGCAGAAAGAGTTGAAGGAGCGTTTCAAGGACGCCCTGAAAACCCTCAAGACTTCGAGCCTGTATCGCGGGCGCAGCGAGCGCTGGCGCAGTGACCTGCCGTGGTACTTGCTGATCGGCCCGCAGGCCAGCGGCAAGACCAGTCTGCTGGACTTCTCCGGGCTGGAATTCCCGATCAACAAGATCGACCGCAAGCTGACCCGCGACACCCACGGCACCCGTCATTGCGACTGGTACTTCGCCGACCACGGTGTGCTGATCGACACCGCCGGCCGCTACCTGACCCAACCGGATTCGGAAGTCGACGGCAGCGCCTGGACCACTCTGCTGGAACTGCTGCGCAAGCGTCGTCGTGGTCGTCCGCTGAACGGCGTGCTGGTGACCATTCCGGTGGAAACCCTGACCAGTGGCAGCGAGCAGGACATCGACACGCTGGCTCGCCAGGTGCGCGCGCGTCTGCAAGACGTCTATCAGAAGCTGCACGTCGACGTGCCGGTGTATCTGGTGCTGAGCAAGGCAGACAAGCTGCTGGGCTTCGACGAGTTCTTCGACCAACTGACCCGCGAAGAAAGCGATCAGGTGCTGGGTACCAGTTTCCGCAAGGATCAGCTTGGCACCGACGTGGCTGTGCTGCGCGGCGAGTTCGAAGAGCTGCTGCGTCGCCTCAACAGCCAGGTGATCATGCGTATGCACTCCGAGCGCGATACCCAGCGCCGTGGCCGCATCCTCGACTTCCCGCACCAGATGGGCCAGATCGGCGAGCGCCTGTGCCTGTTCGTCGACATGGCGTTCACCGGCAACCGCTACCAGCGTGCGACGCTATTGCGTGGTTTCTACCTGACCAGCGCCCCGCACCTGACCCACGAAATGGATTCGACCACCGCCGGCATCGGCGCGAGTCTGGGCATGAGCGCCGGCGTGTTGCCGACACTGCGCAGCGGTCGTTCGCGTTTCATCCACCATTTGCTCAGCCGGGTGATTTTCCCGGAGTCCGACCTCGCCGGTCTGGACAAGCGCGAGCGCAGCCGCATCCATTGGGGCCAGCGTGCGTTGTACGTTGGTGCACTGGGCGCGCTGGCGTTATTCGGCATGCTCTGGGCCGGTGGTTTCTCGGCCAACTGGGAGCGTCTGGAAAACCTGCGCAATCTGGCGCAGAACTGGACTCAGCAGCGCACTGCACTGTCGCCGCGTGATGACGCCATGGGCACGCTGAAAACCCTCGACACCAGCTACGCCGCGACTCAGGTGTTCCCGAAGAAAAGCGACGCTGCGTATCACGAACGCGTCGGTCTGTATCAAGGCCAGGACGTCAATCCGGTGGTCAAGGAGGCTTACGAGCGCGAGCTTGAAAAGCAGCTGCTGCCGCGCGTTGCAACCATGCTCGAAGGCCAGATCCGCGCCAACATGAAGGACCGCGAAAAGCTGATCAACAGCCTGCGCGCGTACCTGATGCTGAACATGAAGGATCGTCGTGACGCGGCATGGCTCAAGGATTGGGTCGCTACCGACTGGTCGCAGCGCTACACCGGCAACACCGCGGTGCAGAACGGTTTGAATGCGCATCTGGAGCGTCTGCTGAAGCTGCCGTTTATCTATCCGCTCAACGAGCAACTGGTGACTCAGGCGCGTCAGGTTCTGCGCAGTGAATCGCTGGCAAACGTGGTTTATCGCATGCTCCGCGAGCAGGCGCGCAACCTGCCGGACTATCGTTTCAGCCAACACCTCGGCCCGCAGGGCTCGCTGTTCATCGGCACCGAGTACGTGATCCCGGGCTTCTACACCCAGACCGGTTATCAGCAGTATTTCTCGGTACAAGGCGCGTCGCTGGTCACCGACATCCTGCGTGACAACTGGGTGCTGGGCGAAGGCGCCGGCATCAGCGACATGGACTTGCGTCGCCTGATGGTCGAGCTGGAGCAACTGTACTTCCGCGACTACGCCAATTACTGGAGCGAGGCCGTTGGCCAGGTGGCATTGCCGCCGATCAGTGATGCCGGTGAAGGCGCCGAGCAACTGGCGGGCCTGACCTCGGCCAACTCGCCGGTGCTGGCGTTGCTGACCGAAGTGCGTGAGAACACCCGCTTCCCGGCGGCTCCCGAGCCGGTGGATGAAGCCGGTGACGCCGCCGATGCTTTGGCGGGGCAGAAGGGCAAACTGGGCAAGGTCGGCAAACTCGCTTCCGCTGTCGCGGACAAGGCTTCGGCCATGAACGTGGCGAAGAACCTGCCGGACACCGCCAAGAAGTCCCTGCAGCGTCGCTTCGAACCGCTGCATAAACTGCTCGACGACAACAACGGCCCGGCCGCTGACCTGACCCCGGCCTTCACCGCGCTCAACGACCTGCAACTGCAACTGGCGGGCCTTGCCCGTTCCAGCACGCCGGAGCAGGCCGCGTTCGAACTGGCCAAGACCCGCATGAGCGGCCAGCGTGATGCGCTGACCAACCTGCGCAATGCGTCCGGTCGCCTGCCGCGTCCGCTGAGCGTGTGGTTCAACGTGCTGGCCGAAGACTCGTGGCGCCTGGTGCTCAACGATGCCTACCAATACCTGAACGGCCGTTATCAGAACGAGCTGTACAGCGTGTATGGCAAAACCATCAGCAAGCGCTATCCGTTCAGCGCGTCGAGCACCAGCGACGTGGCGATCAGCGATTTCCGCGAGTTCTTCCGGGCTCAAGGCACCATCGACCGCTTCTTCGACAACTACATGCGTCCGTTCGTCAGCGGTGATCCGGGCAACTACCGGATGCGCAGCATCGACGGTCGCAGCCTGCCGGTGTCCAAGGTCTTCCTCGACCAGATGGCGGCGGCACTGAACATTCGCCAGAGCTTCTTCTCGATCAACCCGGCCGAGCCGACCGTGCAGTTCAAGCTGGAGCCGTACACCCTCGATCCGGCGGTCAGCCGTTCCGAGTTCAAGTTCGGCGACAAGACCATGGAGTACCGCCACGGTCCGATACTGCCCATGAGCTTCAAGTGGCCGACCGATGCTGAAGACGGTCGCACCAGCCTGGTCATGGACAAGATGGCCGGGCGCCCGATCGGTATCGAGAAGAACTCCGGCCCGTGGTCGCTGTTCCGTCTGTTCGACCTGATGCAGACCGAGTACCTGACCGGTCGCGACGTGCTGGTGCTGAAAGCCGATGTGGGTGGCCTGCGCGCCAACTACCTGCTGACCAGCCAGCGCACGCCGAACCCATTCGACATGGGCGTGATGCGCACCTTCCGTATGCCGGTGCAGCTCTGATGCTGGTGGCCAGTCCCTGGCGCAGCGCGGCGCGAACCGACCCGGGCAAGGTGCGGTCGCGCAACGAAGATGCCTTCCTCGACACCCCGCAGCATGGGCTGTGGGTGGTCGCGGACGGCATGGGCGGTCATCAGGGTGGCGATATCGCCAGCCAGTTGATCGTCGCCAGCCTGGCTGAACTGCCGCAACACGAGGACTTCGACGAACGCCTCAAAGCCATCCGCCAGTGCCTGCACTGGCTGAACCGGCGCCTGGGGCAGGAGTTGACCGTCACCGCCGGGCGTCACGACAGCATCATGGGCAGCACCGTCGTGGCGTTGCTGGTGGACGGTAATCGCGCGGCCTGCATCTGGGCCGGCGACAGCCGTTGCTATATGTGGCGCGGGCAGCGGTTGTATCAGCTGTCGAAGGATCATTCGCTGCAGCAGCAACTGATCGACGAGCAGCAGATGAGCGTCGAACAGGCAGCGGCGCACCCGGCAGCCCAGGCCTTGACCCGGGCGGTGGGCGCGGCGGAACAACTGACCCTGGATGTGCTGGAACTCGAGGTGTATCCGGGCGATGTGTTCCTGCTGTGCAGCGATGGTTTGTATCAAGGCCTGAGCAGCGATGCCCTCGGTAACGCCCTCAGCCTGGCGGCGCCGCATGTGGCGCTGGAACGTCTGTTCGACGGCGCCCTGCGTGGCGCCGCTCGCGACAACCTGACGGCCGTGGTGATCCGCCAATGACTGAAATCGAATCCTCAGTCGATGACTTGCTGATGAGCGAAGAGCAGGCCAACAACCTGACTTACTTCGCCTTCGCCAAGCAACATAACGCCGAACCCGCGCTGGCGCCGACCAAGGCCAGCGTCGGCGAACTGCCGGATGTTCTGGCAGGCCGTTACCACCTTGAGCGTCTGCTCGGGGCCGGTGGCATGGGTGCGGTTTACCGGGCCCGGGATCTGCTGCACGAACAGTTCGGCGATCCCGATCCTTACATTGCGCTGAAAATCCTCAGCGAAGAATTTGCCGAGTCGCCGGACGCCAGTGCCTTGCTCTACAGCGAGTTCGCCCTGACCCGACGCCTGCGCCACGACAACGTGCTGCGACCGCACACGTTCGAAGTGGACACCGATTGCCAGCGGGCCTTCATCACCATGGAGCTCATGCGTGGCCTGACCCTGGACAAACTGCTCTGCGAACGGCCGCTGGGCCTGCCGTGGAAAGAACTGCGCGACATCGCGCTGCCGCTGCTCGACGCGCTGGCCTACGCCCACCGTCGCGGCGTGCTGCACGGTGACATGAAGCCGAGCAACGTCATGCTCAGCGAAGACGGCGTGCGCCTCTTTGACTTCGGTCTCGGGCAAGCCGAGGAGGGCATCCTGCCCGGCCTGCCGCACCTGAGCCGTGAGCGTTTCAACGCCTGGACCCCGGGCTACGCCGCCCCCGAACTGCTTGAGGGCCAACCGCTGTCGGCCAGTGCGGACGTGTACGGCGTGGCCTGCGTGATCTATGAACTGGCGGGCGGCAAACACCCGTTCCGCCGCTTGCCCTCGACCCAGGCCCGTGACGAACACCTGGATCGCGAACTGCAAGCCCCGGCAAATCTGCCAACACACTGCTGGCCCGCGCTGCGCACCGCGCTGGCCTTTGACGCGGCAGAGCGCACTATCTCTGCCGACCAATTGCGTGACGCCTTGGGCGCCACTTCGTCCTGGTTGCAGCGTTTGCGACTGCGGGCGTAACGGATGACATTCGAACAGGGAGCACTTTATGTTCAACCCAGCTAACGAAACGCACTTCAGCCTGACCGTTGAAGACTACGTGGGCGACCTGCAAGTGCTGTCGTTCACCGGCACCGAAGGCATCAGCCAGCCGTTCCGTTTCGACCTGGAACTGGTCAGCGAAAACCCGGATCTGGACCTGGAAAAACTCCTGCACAAACAGGCATTCCTCGCCCTCGATCCGCAGGGCTCGGGCATCCACGGCCAGATCTACCGCGTCGCCCAGGGCGATGCCGGCAAGCGCCTGACCCGCTACAAAGTCTCGTTGGTGCCGCAACTGCAATACCTGCATCACCGCACCAACCAGCGCATCTACCAGCAGATGTCGGCGCCGAAAATCATCGCGCTGATCCTCGACGAGCACGGCATCAAGGGCAACGCCTACAGCTTTCAGCTCAGCCAGCCGTGCCCGGATCGCGACTACTGCGTGCAGTACGACGAAACCGATCTGCACTTCGTCCAGCGTCTGTGCGAAGAGGAAGGCATTCACTACCACTTCCAGCACAGCAAGAAGGGCCACCTGCTGGTGTTCGGCGATGACCAGACCGTGTTCCCGAACCTCGGCCAGCCGACCGCGTACGTGCAGGGCAGCGGCATGGTCGCCGAAGAGCCGGTGATCAAAGGCTTCAGGCTGCGTCTGGAAACCCGCACCAGCCGCACCACCCGCCGTGATTACGACTTCGAAAAACCGCGCCTGCAAATGGAAGCAGCGTACAAACCCGATGGCGAGAGCACTGAACCGGATCTCGAAGACTACGACTATCCCGGCCGCTTCATCGACCGCGCGCGCGGCAAGTTCCTCAGCCAGCGCGCCCTCGAACGTCACCGTGCCGACTACCGTCAGGCCGAAGGTCGCGGCGACCAGACCCGACTGGTCAGCGGCCACTTCATGGAAATGTCCGACCACCCGCGCAGCGAGTGGAACGACCTGTGGCTGCTCACCGAAATCTTCCACGAAGGCAAACAGCCGCAAGTCCTCGAAGAATCGGTGACCAGCGACACCACCGACAACAAGGACGACTTCCACCAGGGCTACCGCAACACCTTCCTCGCCACCCCGTGGGACGTGTTCTACCGCCCGGCCCTCGAACACCCGAAACCCCGCGTGCTCGGCAGCCAGACCGCCATGGTCACCGGCCCCAAAGGCGAAGAAATCCACTGCGACCAATACGGCCGCATCAAAGTGCAATTCCACTGGGACCGCGAAGGCCTGGCCGACGACAAAACCAGCTGCTGGCTGCGCGTCTCCAGCTCCTGGGCCGGCGACCGCTACGGCGCTATCTCCATCCCGCGCATCGGCATGGAAGTCCTTGTCACCTTCCTCGAAGGCGACCCCGACCAGCCACTGGTCACCGGCTGCCTGTACCACAAGGAAAATCCGGTGCCGTACGCCCTGCCGGCGAACAAAACCCGCAGCGTCTTCAAAACCCTCAGTTCCCCGGGCGGCGGTGGCTACAACGAACTGCGCATCGAAGACAAAAAAGGCGCCGAACAAATCTTCATCCACGCCCAGCGCGACTGGGATGAAAACGTTGAGCACGACCAGAAAATCCGCGTCGGCAATGAACGCCATGACACCGTGGTGAAGAACACCTACACCGAGCTGAAGGCCGAAGAACACCGCACCACCATCAGCGACCGCAAGATCGAAGCACGGATGGACGACCACCTGACCATTGGTGAGAACCAGCATGTGAAGCTCGGGACTGCGCAACTGACCAGTGCCGGGAAAGAGATTCATATCAAGGCTGGGGACAAGATTGTCATTGAGGCGGGGACTGAGCTGACGATTCTCGGCGGCGGCAGTTTCATCAAGCTCGATGGCGGTGGTGTGACGGTGGTTGGGCCGGTGGTGAAGATTAATGCTGGCGGTTTGGCTGGGTCGGGGACCGGGATCGGGATCAAACCGCCGGTGCTGCCGGGGGCGGCGGATAAGGATAAGGCGGGGAGTTTGATGGATCAGGCGTTGTTGAATGCGCCGCCTGAGAAGGTTAAACCGAAGGCTTTTTTTGTGTTTTCTGAGTGATCGACATGAATGGTTTTTTGAAGAAAAGGCACGGCTTCGCGGTAGCGGCTTTCACCGCCTCGCTGCTGAGCCTGTTTCATGGCAGCGCTTATGCGGATGAGTGTCCGTCTGAGGACTTTTCCCAGTTCCTGCCGGCGTTCTCTGCGAATGCTGAAACTCAGCAGCGGTTGACTGCGATGACGGTGAAATCACTGGTTTTGAAACCGGTGGGAGAACATGGTGTTTTTGAGCCGCAAACGACGGGAGTCAAGAGCTCCAATTTGCTGTTTCCGCTATTGGCGCCTGTCGGCACAGATAAGACTGACGGCGTAGAGGTCGAAGCGATTGACGAAAGTCATTTCAACGTTGTGGACAAGCGAGCAGGTAACAGCCACATCAAGATCTTCAACTTTTCTCGCCAAGCGTGTTGGGTGCTTGAGGGTGTTGAAGATTGGTCGATCAGAGAGAAAGATCTCGTAGAGGCGAGCAATGCCCACATGAGCGAGGCAGAGAACTTTTGCTTCCAGCGTGCAGAAGCCTTCAGAGGCCTGGGGGGGCTAGAGCAGTACCGACTCACAGGTGAGTTATTTGAAGCTTCTTTGGAAAACTACCTATGCGCAGCAGCTTCCGGTGACCCTCAGGCTAGTTTGAATGCTGCAAGTTTGAGCCTTTCTGGCATGGCCCCGCAGCTAGAAACTAATAAAGTTGAACAGCTATTCAAGGCAGCAGCGACCACTTTGCCTGAGGGTGCGATGAGCCTTTCGTTGTTTTACTGCGATGGAAACAATGTTTCCTCTGATGCTCCATGCCAGCATCCAGCAGAGGCTGAAGAAGCGTTGACGCAGGCGGCCCGTATGGGAGACGCCTTTGCAACAAATGCACTCGGTCGAGCCTTTGAAACTGGAGAATTGGTTACTAAGGACATGTCCAGGGCGATTGCCTGCTACCAACTCGCTGCTCAAAAAGGCAGCAAAGGGTCTATCGCACATTTGGAACGTCTGAGTAAGCAGCCTGCTGGAATTGCTAAAGCCAGCTATTGCTATTGATTATTGCAGGAAGCAGAAATGACAGAACCACTGGATTTATCTGGAAATTACACCAGCGCGAATTATAGCTATAAGGAGGGCGGGGATGGTTACGCCGTAGAGAATGGTAAAAAAGTTGTCGACTGTTCTCATATGGTTAACTTGTTGCTGACGGGGGCGGGCTACGAAGTTCCTTACCAGAATACCGCTGGGCTTAATAGCCAGGAAGCGCTCAAATATTACGATGTAATAAGCCCGGCTAATGTGAAGCGGGGAGATATCGTACTCTGGATTAATGCCACGTCAAATCATCAAAATAAGACGTTGAATCATACAGGTATTGTAGAAAGTTATGACAGTACGCTGGATTCTGAGTTTGGAGAATTCTTCGGAGCACAAAGTTCTGGGCCAGCCACTGCCAAATTCGGTGCCCTTGGGAAGGCTTGGTATTGGCCAGTCCCTACAAAATTCTTAAGGGTTAAAGAGTCGACTCGGACGGGGGGGGGAGCTCCAGCTCCAGCTCCCGCACCCGCAGCTGCAGCACCATTGATGAGTTTTCAATATCCATTCAGAAAACCAGATGGTAAGCAGTTCACTGGAGCAGATGAAGTATACAAAGCCCTTGTAAACGAAACTTCTGGTCACTTCTTGCTTGGCAGTAATAAATTCTGGCATGGCGGAATTCATATCAGCAGTGCAAGTGCTCCGCAATGCGTATTAGATGAGCCAATACGCTGCATTGCAGATGGTGAGGTGGTTGCTTATCGGCTTAATAAAGACTATCTGGAGTCAATATTTGACGCCGGCGGTGATAACAAAAAACTAAAATATTCAAACTCATTTTGTTTGGTTCGGCACGAATATAAGTCCGCACCTAATCCAGAGGAAGGTGCAAATAAGAATAAGCAAAACAAGCTAGTATTTTTTAGTCTGTATATGCATCTTTTGCCTTTCGATCGTTATCCTTTGCCGTCTGCGGATGTACCCAAGCCCAAAGTAACGATGATGGTTGGTGATTTTAATGCATACGAGGAGCTTCCTGTATCCAGCAGTATAGTTTCTTTAGGTAAGTTGGCTAAAGGTTCCAAGCTGGAAATTTTAGATCAAAAGCCTATTGCTGATACCGATCGTATATATGCTAAAGGCAAGATCATTTCTGGTGATGTGAAACTAGGTTCTCAGAAAACAAAAGAGGTAGGCGGTGAGGTTTGGTTTGCTTATTTGAAGGGCGGTGAGCCTTATAAAAATAACGCTGGCGATAGAATTTGGACTGCTGATAAGGTGCCGGAACGGGAGCGCCCTAATTATTGGCAGGGGAAAGTGAAGGGGACAGTTGTTAATAAACTTCCTCTTTATGAGGCCCCCCTAGATGCAAGCAATGGAAAACCGGCAGGCGCTCCGCACGGCACTATGCAGTTGATTATGAATAGTGTCGTGGAATTCGACAGTCAGAAGGTACTTAATTTAGTACTAGGCACGTCAGTGAAGCGAATGGCTGAATGTACTTTGATAAGTGGCGATCTGGTTGCTGCTGGAAATATACCGCCTAAATTTTGGGCGTGTGTCGAAAATACGCCGGAAAACAATGTGTTGAAGTGGAATGTAACTGAGCCGGCGGCTGTTGATTCTGTTTTAAATGTTGGTGTCGGAATTAAGGCAGGAGATCCGGTAGGGTATCTAGGCCAAATAGAAAATATTACTGAGGCAGGAGATGTCAGCGAGAAATTTCAGGTTCATGTAGAGGTTTTTACTGCTGATGCAAGTGTTGAAGATTTTTTAAAAAATACTGCTGGTTTGAAAACTGGGAAGAAGTATTTGTCCGTGGTAAAAGGTACCTCCCTTAGGCTAAAACCACCAGCGGCGGGAGACGTGATTCTCAAGGAGTCGCACGCTATCGATTTAAGCAAGATAGCAATTTATAAGGACTCGCAAGAGTGGTACGAGGTTAATGTCAAAGACGAAGGTCAAAGCGTGGCTGGATTGATAAAAAAAGCCGGCGCGCCGTTAATCTCGCAGCATGATTGGGAGAAGCTCGGTTTTCAAGTAGTTGAAGAGTCGAACGCCACTGCTGATGGTTTTCTCGATCCGAACGATATGCCCATTTTCTTCAAGAAATTGTTTGATAAGATCGATAAGGACAATAATAAAGAAATAGATGCTTCAGAGTTGGCTGATGCGTTGAAGGATACTGATACGCGCTCCCAATGGTCAAAGCTTGTCGCCAGGCACCCAACTGAGTGGAAAGATAAGGCTAATCAACCAAAATGGAGTCGGCTGGATGACATTTTGGCTCATTCGCCAAAACTAAAAGCCCATGAGAAAGAGAGGATCGATAACTTTATCTTCTGGGAGGAGCTATCTGGAAAGGCTTCACCTGAAACCAGTCTGGTTTGGCATTTTCATCCTATAGAGTTTGTCTCAGGGTTTACCTCCTCTGTTTCGGAGCTAATTTCTTTCGATCAAATGAAGAAAATGTTTCCGGACTCTTCTGAGGAAAAGCGTGAAGAGGTTAGGGGGTTATTTAATAAGTATGCTGATCGTTTTGAAATCAACACTGCACCGAAAATGGCACAATTTTTTGCCCAAGTTAAAACTGAGGTTGGTAGTGCGTTGGTAGGAAAAGTGGAAGATCTTTGGTATTCCGCTGAAGCTCTCAGATCTAAGTTTGGAAGATATTTTAATACCTATCCTGCCGAAGCAGAATTGTATGGGTATAAACGTATTACGATGGCGCAGTATAATGCGTTAAGTCCCGCGGCGAAAAGTGCCTATACGATTCGAAAGAATAAGGCTTATTCTCAGTTTCCCAATGAAGATGAGATAGCAAAGCGTATCTATTGCTGCAACTCGGCTCAAGGTGCATTTGTGTTGACTGCGGGTGGCTGCGAAGAAGGTAAAAAATATAAAGGTAAAGGATTTATACAGCTAACATGGAAGTCGAACTATCAGGCGGTAGAAGACCGCTTAAAACAAAAAATTCCTGAAGAAACCATTGAAATGGTTTCTAATCCAGATCAATTGCTGGATACGAAAATAGGGCTCTTATCGGCTATGGGATTTTGGGATGTGAATAATATAAATAATCTAGTCGCACCGGACACGGATTCCACTAATAAAATTACGGAAGTTGTTAACAAGCATACTGACAGCTATGGGGAGCGCAGAACTAATTTTACCGCTATCTATCAGGAGCTTAATAAGTGATTAGTTCAAAAAAGGTTTTTGGGCTACAGATTTTTTTGTTTGCAACTTTTGCTAGTCAGTTCTCGTGGGCAGATCCGAGCGAAGTTATTCCTTCTCCAGAAAGAGTAAAAAAAGAGCTTGCTATAAATTTGATTCCCGGAATGGGGGCTCAAAAGCTTATAGTTGAAAGGAATGATAATGCATCACTTCCCGATAGATTAGTTTTGCTTGCTGATGTGTCGGGGGGAAGAAAAGTTATCTTTAGCGCAAGCTCCGCATTGGCTAAAATTAACAATGCTTATTCACCTAATAGTTTTGATGGCTTTGAAGTGTCGGTTCTTCAAGGTGTTGATAAAACTATAAGTGTTGTGGACTCTCAGGCGGAAACTTATACGTTTAATTCAGACTCACACGTTGTAGGAGATGTTGTGAGCTTGATTACCAAAAAAGAAGATGAGGTCATACATAATTTTAACGTTCAGTTTCAATATGATGCCGCTCGTAAAATCGTTGCGGTTAGTCAGCTTGTGTATACAGTTAATAATGACTCTTGTGATCGGTCTCTTAAGAGTGCCTATGTTTTACCTGTAAATGACTTGATTTCTAAATCTCTCGAGAGTTTTGATGGGGCTGGTGCATTTGAGTATCTTCAGAAGTTAAATTTTGAAATTCAAGAAGGTCGAATTAAGCGGCAGAAGCTCATGTCGTCATTTGTAGTGTCGACAGCTGATCAAGCACTAGCGGCATTTAAAGGGAATGACAAAAACAAACTAATCAAATCTATGGGGAGTCTTGTGGCCGATGGGGGCGATAGCGAATCGTGCGCGCCTGAGAGTTATATAGCTGAGGCTTACTACTACCCTGATAAAGTTAGTTGGTCTAACGATCTTGGTTTTTTGTTTGCTGAGGCTGGGTACTATGCGGAATCTGTTGAGCTGCTAAAAAAAGTCATTTCTGAAAATCCAGAAAGAACGGTCGCCTACTTAAATATAGCGGATGCTTACTGGGCTCTAAGTCGAAAGGAATTAGCGGCGGAGAGCTACAAGAAATATAGTTCTATGATGCAGCAGTCAGGTAAGGTTGCGAAAATTCCAAAGAGAGTTGTGGAACGATCTGGCTCTTGACTATCTGGTGCAGTCGCTTAATAAGATCAAAAAAATTAATTGCTGCCCGATGACATTGGTCTGCATGGGATCTAGGTAGATCTGTTCCATTGGGCATTTTTTGATGAAAAAGCTATTCCCTCTATTCATGGCGTTTTTTCCCCTTACCTCCCACTGCGAGGTCATGTCCGAAAACTACTGCTTCGATGACACCCACTCGATCAAGTTCGAACTCAGAACCTTCTACGATCACGACAGCAATTGGTCGGGTGGTTTCGTTAAATACGCCAAGTCGAAAGCGCCGATTTCTATCGTACTGACGGATCATCAGAAAGAAATACTTGCCCCGGACGCACCCACACAAAACACCCGTACGTGGTCCGAGATTATCGACGGCAAGGTCACGGGAACCTATGAGTGGGTCACCCAAGCAGCGATGAGCGTTTCGATGGTTTACACCAAGAAGTCCAACGGCAGAAAATATAGCTTCCTTCTTAACCCGAATATCGACGCTTCTCTGGCAAGTGGCTGCAACTGGGAGCAGGGCGAACAATGAGCGGGATGAGTTTGGGTTTAGCTCTCTGTGGATTCTTGGACTCAACGTTCGCGATGGCGAGGTGACAACCTTTAGTCCGACGAAAAACGGAGTTTCAGCGTGAAAGGATGTTCAGTTCTACTCGGCGGCCTCTTGGCCATTACCACATCCGTGGCTTTCGCCGCTGACCCGGACTTCAAGGATTACACCGTCACCCCAGTGTTCACCGGCATCAATCACGAACCGGTGCCGCAAGAACACAGCAACCCGATGATGGATATGGATCGTGCACAGGCACTCAAAGGCAAGGTCAACTTTGCCGGCCACTACATTCTGTATCGAGTCGGTTGTGGCGGCAGTGTCATTTGCGGCGAAGTGCTGGATGCGCGCACGGGGGAGGTTGTCGGCGGACTGCCGAATGCATACGACGGCAATACCTTCAGCCTGTCGAACAAACCCGATAGTCGTTTGCTCATTGTTTCCGGCATTGCGGCCGATACCGAAGAGGATGCGAAGGGTAATGAGCTGGAAAGCCGCTACAGAACCCGCTACTTCGAGTTTGTGAACAACGAGTTCCGGCTGCTGACGTTCAAGGATTTGTGATCGCCGCTGTTTAATTAAGGATGATTGGATGAACCATTTTCTCGCGGGCAGCCTTTCGCTGCTGCTCTCGCTTCCAACTTTCGCCGCTCCCAAGGACGCCTACACGCAACGCGATGTCATGCAATGTGGCGGTGTTGAAGTGGTGATGGTGTCGTCCTGCCGATCCGTGACGGTGGATGACGCAGAAACCCACCTCATCCCGGTCTGCACCGATCAGACAATCAACATTGGCGGCAAAGTGCTGCGCCGCAACATCGACAAGGTTTCACAGCTCACGTCTGACGGTAAGAAAGCGAAGATGCTGAGTAACGTTGTCGTGGCGATGGATTGTGTGAAAGGCACCAAGGGCAGCCTCGTTTCGATAGGTGGCTACGGCGGTTGCGGTGCCTGTCCTGAATGGCGCGGGTATTACTCGACAGCGTGGCGATTGGAGCAATACAGCTTCGATAATACTCAGCGCTCATTTCGTTCGAAGGGTTCTTGGGAAGAACTGATCAAGGCTTATGGCGTGACCAAGAGGCAGCTGCAGTCGGAAAGTCCCTCGGTTAAAAGGATCGACTATGGGCAGCCTTAAGTGGGTATCGATGATCGGCTGTCTGTTCGGAGCTATGAGCGCCTTTGCCGAGGACCCGCGGATAATAGGCGTCGACGGGAACACAGTGTCGTTTCGGGCTACAGAATGGACGATGCCCGGTGTGGATTCGGCGACTGCGTGGTTCGCCGCCAATGGGAAAATCTTCCCGCTCTTCGGCGTCGACATTGGCGCCGATGGGCACTCCAATATGCTCAGTCCTGACAAGAAAACCTTGCTGCTCGACCCGGTGATCTTCGGCATGTTGTCGGACGAAAACGGTGAAGAGAAGCTAGTGTCGCAACAGCATTGCACGGTGATCTCCATGGAGACCGGTTGTGTGCTGGCTGATCGTTCGGCCACTTTTTGTGTCGGTCAGTGGAAGGGCAATCAATGGGTAACCGGCGACGGCGATGTGCTCACTCCCGCCCTGGAGACGAGGTCTCCAAAGGACTTGCTGAAACATGTCACAAGTAACGAACTGGCGCAGTCCCGAGCAGAGTCCATCGAATGGGGTCTGGTCTTTTTAAGTCCAGAGTCCTACATGGCGTGTAATCCCCCGGCGCAAAATGTTCAGGCCTATAACGACCTGGGCTTTTATTTGGCCGAGGGCGGCAAAGATGAGCTGGCGCTGAAGTTCTATCGCGGCGTTGAGGCCGTCGGTAAGCGCACAGTGCTGATGTTGAACATCGCCGATTCACTCTGGCGCCTTGATCGCAAAGACGAAGCGCAGCGCTATTACAGCCAGTACCGCGACGCGATGAGCGCTGACGGCAAGGCGCAGAAAATACCTCAACGTGCAGTTGAGCGCTCCGTCATTCAGGGAATGAAGAATTGAACATGTTTGTGCGTTTTATCGCGTTGTCCTTAGGACTGCTGTCCGCTTCAGCCGCGTTCGCTGAGGACACTTGCAAAGTCATCACTGTGAGCTGGCAATACGACGAATGTGTGGAAGCCGACCGCAAGAGTGCCGATGCAAAACTCAACGCCAGCTACAAAAAGCTGATGGCGCGATTCGAATCTCAATGGAAGTCTGAGCCTGAGCAAGGAAAGGCTTACATGGCCATGGCCAAAGAATCGCAACGCGCCTGGATCAAGTTGCGCGATACCACTTGCCCCCTTGATGCCACGGATGTCGAACCCGGATCGCAGGCATATACCTTGGTGCTCAATAAGTGCATCGCCAGAATGAGTCTAGAGCGTGCAGCCTACCTGGATGCGGTCGTCCCGGATGGTCCGAGTGAAGTGTTTGATGTCGCCAAGGTTTCCAGCTCTGCTTCGCAACGATACGGCGATGTGGTGGCTCGTTATGTCACTACGTTTGGTAGCCCCTGCCTCAATGTTCAGATCCTCGCGCCCAAGGGCAATTGGCGGGTGCTCTCCTCAAAACGGTTTTGCAGTTTTAACGGCAAATCGTTTTGGGATGGTTACGCCAGCGCATTGTTTGAGGATCATGCATTCACTGCGGATGGTTTACACCTGACGCTCAGCTTGTTCGAGCTTCGTGAAGAGGCAGAGAAGCGCCTCACCTGTGTAATTCCAATTCAGAACGAGCAAATCAAAGAGCTGAAGTGCGGCGCACCTGAGTCATCGTGAAACCATCAGCGTAAATTTAGAAGATTGATCAGCAGGGAAGTGATCGGAATTGAACAAGCTTTCAAGTTGTTTTGGTGTGCTCGGGATCATCGCCGGCTTGTCGACTCAGCCGGCATCGGCAAGCGACCCACAAACCATCGGAGAACTGCATCCCCCGGTGGTTGCTTCGTTGGGTGATCAAAAGATCATGGTGTTCTTTTTGAAGAACAACCTCAAGGATCATGTCAGGGACGTGCATGTGCCTGATGCCGAGATTTTCTACGCGCCCATGAATGCGGTGAAACCTTCGCTGAATTATGTGTGGAAGATTGAAGGCGAGAAGATCGCCTCGGTGTTCTTCTTCGAGCGCAAATTCCCTGAGCGAGCGGGGAAAACCATGTTTGTTCTGACAAAACACAAAGTTCTGCACGAGCATTTCGAAGGAGATTCCTATTCGGTGCTGGAATTGCCGCTCTTCAAGGACGGCGACCACTTGGCTTTGCAGTTCTTTCGTGGTGACCCGCCAGACCCCGAGTTGCAGAACTGCCGTGACGGTATAGATCAGGAAGAGGGCGTAGAAGTCGAGTGTGCTTACAAGGATGCGGCGAGCATCAAGAAGTACTTGGCGGATCTGGATGGAAGGATGATTTCGGATTCGAAACTGGAAAAGGGCAACCGTCAGAAGCCGCTCAAAACTGATGGTGACAAGGCCAGTGCTGCTTGCCCCTCACCCAACTTTTCAACGTTCCTCTCAGACTTCTCTGAACGCGCAGACGTGCAGAAAGCCTTCGTCCAACAGCCGCTGAAAATGGTCACGACCGTAGCCGGTGATCCCGAGCCTGAGATGCAGAAAAGCAGCCTCAGCGGCGATCAGCTCAAGTTCCCGATCATCCCGGATGTAGCGAAGCGAGAGGTCCAGGGCCTGACGTTGACCGTCAAGGAAGAGCAGGGTGATCACGCCGTCGCCATCCTGCAGAAACCGGATACCGATTATGTCTTCGAGTATCGGTTTGTCCGTGGGCAATGCTGGCGGCTGGAAGAAGTGATGGATTACTCGCTTTGAAGCAGGTGGCACGTTGAAAAGACTAGGTTTGATCGCGTTATTGCTATGTTCTTTCTCTGCGGTGGCGGGACCGATGTTCCCGTCTCTCACGTCGTGCAGGGACGTTGGCAGCGACTGCGCGCTGGCGCTGAAGGACAACTTTCTGGTGGACGCACACTCCGGGCAGCGTCTATCCGAGATGGAGGAACCGGCTGGAGCGATGAGTGGCTTTTGGCTGTACCGAGATGGTGAGCGCTACATCCTTCAGGAAGAAAACTACTCCCAGGCGAAGTCGCGTCGTTGGCTGGTTTTCACCTACGACAGCGGCAAGGTGGTGCTCGACGGCGCTTATGTTTTCTCGATCGATATTGATATGAACACCGGACCCTACTGGCATGGCTATGACTGCCGAGGTGACGCCAAGCCGTTCGCCGTGCCAACGAAAGATTCGTTCAGTGAGGTCGCTTTGGAGGCGTTATGCGGGGAGGCCGAAGGCTGGGTCGTCTCGGGCGGGGATACCAAGGTGCCGGTGTCGGCCAAAGGGCTGGCCGTCAGTGTTCCCGTTTATCACGGCCGCAACCGTGATGGTTCAGCGACGTACGTGTTCACTGAAAGCGATGATCCGGATCTTTCGAAACTGGTTTGCCTGTCCAACTGTGCTGATATCGCTCAAACGCCGGAGCGCGTTTCGCAGGAGACGGCGCCATTGAAGGGCGGGCAGGATGGAACGTTGTGCTCGGATGACGAAGACATTTACTTCAGCTGCCCGCTGGAGGGCGGCAAGACGGTTTCTGTTTGTGCGCGGGGAAACAGCAAGCCCACGGCCGGTTCTGTTCAGTATCGCTATGGTGTGCCGGGGAACATCGAGATGGTTTATCCAAAGAACGCTATGCCACCCAAGGGAAAGTTCTTTGTTGTAGATGCGTCGGAAGGCAGCGTGAACCTGAACATCATCAAGTTCAAAAGCGGTGCGTATACCTACCTCGTTAACCAGGCCTTCTTGAGTTATCTGAAGGTGCTCAAGGGGGACAAAGTTGTATTCCGACAGTCTTGTAATGCCGGTGGTCATGCTTACGTACACCGGTTGGCGGATTTCGGGTTAGAGACACGACCAAAAAGCGCAGAGGACTTTCGCTAATCTCTGCTGCCGAAGATCAGGAAAGGGGACTCAACGTCCCCTTTTTTTCCGCCCGCGATTCAGCTACGGCTTGGCTTGATACTCCCGAAACTCAATGTGATCGAGCGTGCCTTCCACCATCAATCGAACGCCGTCGGCCATTCTGCTCAGGCCCAGTGCCATCGAGCGGCGGGGGCCGTCGAGGTCGTCGGCCAGGTTGGCGGCGATGGCGCTGATGGACAGGAGGTCTTCGGAGGCGTTGGCCATGAGGGCTTCGGCGTCGGCGTTGGGGCAGAGGGCGAACAGGCCGCCCAGGCGTTTGGGGCGTGGGGCTCTGGGTTTGAAGTGGTGGTCGAGGGCGCGTTCGGCGGCTTCATGGAGTTTCTTCGAGTCTGGGAATTCGTAGGGGGAAACTTCTTCGTCAGTGAGGGTTGGATCGATCATCGGTGTAAATCCTTTGGAGTTGGAAAGATTTGCCCCGGTTTTCGGACTTGCACATCCGGTCACCGATTTTGCGGCGACACACGGAGGCTATCGACGATGGCCCAGCCTGCCTAGTTCATGGACAGCACCGCAGTTTGAAGGACATTTCCCAAGGATTTGCGGGGTAGAGGAACAAGAAACCACTGCTATCGGCAGCTCCTACAGGAATGTGTTTCTTCAGGTGTAGGACGGGGGTGGTGTGACGCGGAGCGTCACGGGATGCATTCCCACGCGGAGCGTGGGAGCGATCAGGTTCAAGAATTGGGGAGCGTGACTTGGCAGTCATCATGCGAGAAAAGACCTACATCGTCTTCTATCAGTCTTGGATAGTGGCGAATCCGCCCGAATCCCTTACACTCCCCCGGCCGTTCATTTTCCTTTTGAGGCTGTGCGCATGAAATTTCGTTTTCTTCTGTGGATGCTGGGTCTGTTGATGGGTAAGGCCAGTCGGACAAATCCTGCGTTCCAGCAGCAGTTGGGTGACAAGGATCTGGTGTTTCAGCTGCAGACTCTGGACGGGAAAGTGGCGCGGCATTTCGTGGTGAAGGACCAGCGCATTACCAGCAAGTCCGGGGTGGTGGCGGAACCGGCGTTTGCGATTGCGTTCAAGGATGCGGCGTTCGGGTTTGCCACGATGCAGGCGAAGAACAAGCAGTTGGCGTTCATGCAGGGGATTCAGGACAAGTCGATCCAGCTCAAGGGCAATCCGGCGCTGGTGATGTGGTTTCAGGGGTTGATGAAGTATTTGAAGCCGAGAAAAAAGACATCTGCTGCTCGATGAGCTGAGGCAATAGGCCTCAAATCTGGTCAGCGAATCACGGAGAACGACGGCACTGTCAGATCTGACAGGTGACGGGTGGGTAGCGCGGTGTTCCTATTTCGATGATTCCTCTTTTGGAACTCATTCAGTCATAGGGAGCATACGTTATGAGCCTGATTAAGCCGTTGACCGCCGGTACGCTGGATCCGCAATTCGGCAGCGAAGGTGTCGTGCCTTTGCCCTTTCAGGATGTTGGTGGTACGGCTCGTGTTGTGCTGCCACTTCTAGAAAATCGACTGCTCATAGCATTGGGTACAGTGGCTGGATCGCCCGCCAATGTGGTTCGTCTGAATGAGGATGGATCGCGGGATGTTTCGTTTGGTGTGGGTGGCGTCGCCGAAATCATCTTCCCTCAGAACAAACAGTTCGCCCCGACGCAGTTACTTCCCACGACGAAGGGCGGATGGGTAGTCGCGGGACATATTGCAGATATTGACCGCGTATCCGAGGTCGCTGCGGTGAGATTTGGTCCGGATGGTCAACCGGATCCCGATTTTGGCGATAAGGGCATAGCGATCATCAATGTCTACGATCTCCTTGGCATCCACACGAATGTGAAATTCGTGACTCCTTCCCAATATTTGGTCGGAGACCAGAGGCCCGCTGTAGAAACAGGTGTTGGCCGTGGCCCTTGCACTACCGTCCAGTCGAATGGCTCGGTTGTCCTGCTTGGCGACTTGTTTTATGGGGAGGACGACTTTCAAGGTATTGTCATTCGACTCACTGAGAAAGGTTTGCTGGATCTGTCTTTCAACAGCACCGGGTTTGTGTTGGTTGAAATTCCGGAGGTTGAGCGTCGCTGGAATTCCGTTGGTGGTGTCGCTGTTCAGGCGGACGGGAAAGTGCTGATTGTTGGCAGTTATTCACACGCTGAAGATGGAAAGCTTAGCGCTTATGTCATTCGCTACGACACTCAAGGCCAGTTTGATCTCCAGTTTGGTGGCAACAAAAATGGGCTTTTCTCAATTACTCAACAGCAGGCGCGAGGGTTTTCCTTTGGAGCGCTTACGCTGACGCCAGGTATTAATGGCGTTGAAGGAATCCTCGCTTCGGGCTGGTATCAACCTTTTGAATCAAGTGCAGATAAAGGGCTGATCACACTGATTAATCATGATGGCAGTTTCAACTGTGTATTTAACAACGGCCAGCCGCTTTTCACCCAGCTCATGCCGAAGGGTGAGTTATGGCTTGGTGTTGGGTTACAACAAAATCTTGCAGGTCAGGCGGTCGCTATCATTGTCAGCGGGCAAGGTTTTAGTGACTCCGCAGATGAGGCTCTCTGGCTGGTTGCAGCACGCTATCTGATGGATGGCTCTCAGGACATGTCGTTTGGTATTGACGGTTTTGTTCGGTTCAACGACAGCAAGGCGTTTGTGATCTTCCAGGATGGCGCCGTCACGATCGACAACAAGGTCGTCATGAGTGGATACGCACTTATCGATTTTTCCGAGCCAATCTCAGGTTATGTAGTGCGTTATTTGGGCTGAAGGAGGCTCATCGACTTTTTCAGCAAGTGCCCGCTCGAACATTTGATCGAATGTCCGAGCGGGTTCTTTAAGCCTGGCTGAACTGCGAAGCCAGTTCACGCAGCAACACTTCTGCCTCAAGCACTTTGCTGACCACATCATTGGCCTTGTCGCGCGTCAAACCAACACGCTCCAACAAAGCATCCGGAATGTCTTCATCCGGCCCGGAGCCGATGCCGCGACTGCGCAGCAGGCGCACGGCCAGGCAGACGAGGTTCGGGTATTCGGCGTAGGCGCCGTCGTAGTTCGGGTCGTGCTGGAAGCGCAGAGCGGTGGCCAGTTCGTCCGGCATGTCCCAGTAGCGCATCAGCCAGGAGCCGATCTGTTCGCGGCTGATGCCCAGCAGGTGCTGCTCGACATAGCTGTGGCACAGGTGCGGGTTGACCTCCAGGTGACGGCAGATCAGCGAGAAGTGCGGCGGGAACACGTGGGCCAGCAGCAGGTAGCCGAAGTTGTGCAGCAGGCCGGCGAGGTAGGTCAGGCCGGCTTCCGGGCGCTGGGCGCGCGGCATGGCGCGGGTCAGGCCTTCGATGACGGCGGCGGTGTAGATCGACTGTTGCCAGTACGGCGTGGTGTGTTGCGGGTGATCTTTCGGCAGGCTAAGGGTCTTGCCGAGGGCCAGGCCCAGCGCCAGGTTGATCACCAGGTCGAAACCCAGCACGCGGACGATCGCGTCTTCCACCGATCGGATCTTGCCCGGCGAAGCGTAGTACGGCGACGCCGCCCAGCTCACCACTTGCGCGGCCAGCGCAGGGTCGGTTTCGACCACGCCGGTGATGTCGTCGATGGTGGCGTTCGGGTCTACGCGCAGCTTGATGATTTTTTGTGCTGTTTCGGCCAGCGGCGGAATCTCGATGGTCGCTTCCAGACGTTGCTGGATGCGCCGCGCGGTGAACGCCTGCACGGCCTGGGTGATTTCCTCGCGGTCATCGTCCGGGCGGTCGAGGTTCGGGCGGATGCTGCTCAGGGCTTCGCCGAAGTTGGCGGCGCTGGCCTTGGTCAGCATGGTCTTGAAGTCTTCGCTGGCGATTTCCAGCAGCAGGCCCGGCTCGCCGGAGTTGATCAGCAACTTCGGCTCGCGCAGCAGGCTTTCTTCGTAGAGGCACGGCGAGCTGGTCAGCGCCGGCAGGCCCGGCAGCAGGCTCAGGCTGTGTTTGCCGAGCATCTTTTCCAGGCGCTCGGTGGACACGGCGGTCAGGCGACGGCCCGTCAGCTCGGCGAGGCGGTTGAGATCCAGCAACTGGCTCTGTGGAAACAGCACCATCAGCGCGCCGACCGCGTCGTCCAGCAACACGGCCTGCACTTTGCGCGAGGCGTTGAGGCCGTGGTGGTCGAGCACTTCTTCGTAGGCGATGCCCAGCTTGTTGAGCAGCAGCCGAATAACAGACGGAGCGTGCGGGAGTTCGGGGGCGAGAGCAGCTTCGGTCATGGTCTGTATCCGTTTTTGAAACAATTGCTGGAGTATAACCAGCTTGGTTGGAACGAGCTTTGAGAAACTGCGACGGTGCTCACACTTGGCCGTATTGCTGCCCGTGTCGCAGCCATCGGTCGAGCAGCGGGCTGACATGGGTGGGCCAGCGTTCGAGCAAGGCCTGGGCGGCATCGCGCACGGCGGGCAGCAGATCGGCGTCGCGCATCAGGTCAGCGACCTTGAATTGCAGCAGACCGGTCTGGCGGGTGCCGAGCATTTCGCCGGGGCCGCGCAGTTCGAGGTCTTTTTCGGCGATGACGAAACCGTCGTTGGTCTCGCGCATGATACCCAGGCGCTGGCGGCCGATCTGCGACAGCGGCGGATGGTAGAGCAGCACGCAATGGCTGACCGCGCTGCCCCGGCCGACTCGACCGCGCAACTGGTGCAGTTGCGCGAGGCCGAGGCGCTCGGGGTTTTCGATGATCATCAGGCTGGCGTTGGGCACGTCGACGCCGACTTCGATCACGGTGGTGGCGACCAGCAGTTGCAGGTTGCCGGCCTTGAATTCGGCCATGACGGCGGCTTTCTCGGCCGGTTTCATGCGGCCGTGGATCAGCCCGACCTTCAACTCGCCGAGGGCGGCGGTCAGGTCTTCGAACGTGGTTTCGGCGGCCTGACAGGTCAGCTCTTCGGACTCTTCAATCAGCGTGCACACCCAATAGGCCTGACGGCCCTCGGCGCAGGCGCTGCGCACCCGCTCGATGACTTCGACGCGGCGGGTGTCGGTGACCAGGACGGTGTTGACCGGGGTTCGACCGGGCGGCAGTTCGTCGAGGATTGAGGTGTCGAGGTCAGCGTAGGCGCTCATCGCCAGCGTCCGCGGAATCGGTGTGGCGGTCATGATCAATTGATGCGGACACATGCGCCCGCCAACGCCTTTCTGCCGCAGCGCCAGACGTTGCTGCACGCCGAAGCGGTGTTGTTCGTCAATGATCACCAGCGCGAGGTTCTTGAACTGCACTTCGTCCTGGAACAGCGCGTGGGTGCCGACCACCATCGGCGTGCCGCTGGCGATCTGTTCCAGCGCGGCGACGCGGTTCTTGCCCTTGAGCTTGCCGGCCAGCCACGCCACTTCAATGCCCAGCGGTTCGAGCCAGCGCTTGAAGGTGATGAAGTGCTGTTCGGCGAGGATTTCGGTCGGCGCCATCAGTGCGACCTGGTAGCCAGCCTCCAGCGCTTGCAGAGCGGCGAGGGCGGCGACCACGGTTTTGCCCGCGCCGACGTCGCCCTGAATCAGTCGCAGCATCGGTTCGTGCTGACTGAGGTCGTAGGCGATTTCGTTGCCGACTCGTTGCTGGGCACCGGTCGGGTTGAAGCCGAGGTTGGCCAGGTATTTCGCCGGCAGCTTCGTGGCTTTCGGCATCGCCGGCGCACGCAGGGAACGCATGCTTTCGCGCAGGCGTTGTTGCGACAGCTGGTGAGTCAGCAGTTCTTCGAAAGCCAGGCGATGCTGGGCCCAGTGATGACCGAGGGCGAGTTCGTCGACGTCGGCATCGGCGGGCGGGTTGTGCAGGTAGCGGATCGCATCGGCCAGCGGCGCCAGTTGGTAGTCGCGGGCCAGTTCGGTCGGCAGCCAGTCGGGCAGGGTGGCCGGTTTGAGCAGGGTCAGGGTCTGCATGCACAACTGGCGCAGGCGGGCCTGGGTCAGGCCTTCGGTCAGCGGGTAGACCGGGGTCAGGGTTTCGTCCACCGGCGGCGGCTCGTCGCCGTTGATGGCGCGGTATTCCGGATGGTAGATCTCCAGCCCCGAGGCGCCGGGCCGGGCTTCGCCGTAGCAGCGAATCCGCGTGCCGCGCTTGAGACCTTCTTTCTGCGCATTACTGAAGTGATAGAAGCGCAGGCTCAAGCCGCCGGTGCCGTCCTGCAAGCGCACGACGAGGCTGCGACGCCGGCCCATGACCACGTCGGCGCCGCTGACGGTGCCTTCGACCACGGCGTCCTGTCCCGGACGCAACGCGCCGATCGGCACCACGCGGGTGCGATCCTGATAACGCAGCGGCAGGTGAAACAGCACGTCCTGGAGATTTTCCAGGCCGACCTTGGCCAGTTTCTCGGCCATGGCTTCACCGACACCCTTGAGTGCGGTGACCGACACCTGCGACAGCTCAGTCATGACGCTGGCTTAACCGGCCGTAACCGGCGCGGCAGGTTTGGCGACCGAGCACAGGCGGATGGAGTCGGCGAGGATCTCGATGGCTTTCGGCCGCGGGAAACTGGCGCGCCAGGCGATGGCCACGGTACGGAACGGCACCGGTGCCGACAGCGGACGAACCTCGATCACGCCCGGGGCGTAGTGATGGCTGTCCACCGCCGACAGCGGCAGGATCGAGATGCCCAGGCCGGACGCGACCATGTGGCGAATGGTTTCCAGCGAGCTGGATTCGACCGTGGTGTGCTTGGCGCCGTCGTTGCCTTTGGTCAGGGTCGGGCAGGCTTCCAGCACCTGATCGCGGAAGCAGTGGCCTTCGCCGAGCAGCAGCAGGCTCTTGTCGTTGAGCAGCGCGGCGTCGATGGATTCTTTCTGGGTCCACGGGTGCTGGGCCGGCATCAGGACGTAGAACGGCTCGTCGTAGAGTTGCAGGGTCAGCACGTCGGCTTCGTTGAACGGCAGGGCGATGATGATCGCGTCCAGCTCGCCGTTGCGCAGTTTGTCGCGCAGCACGTGGGTGAAGTTTTCTTCGATGTACAAAGGCATCTGCGGGGCGACCCGGTGCAGTTGCGGAATCAGGTGCGGGAACAGGTACGGGCCGACGGTGTAGATCGCGCCGACTTTCAGCGGGGCGGTCAGCTGGTTCTTGCCGGCCTGGGCCAGTTCGCGGATGCCCTGGGCCTGCTCCAGCACTTTCTGCGCCTGGGCGACGATGCCTTCGCCGACCGGAGTCAGGCGCACGGCGCTTTTGCTGCGCTCGAAAATCAGCACACCGAGTTCGTCTTCAAGCTTTTTCACGCCCACCGACAGGGTCGGCTGGCTGACGTGGCAACGCTCGGCCGCGTGGCCGAAATGCTGCTCTTGGGCGAGGGTAACGATGTAGCGTAATTCTGTGAGGGTCATAGCAAGCGTCCATGAAGATGCGGGCCAAGCATACCGGCTGCAATCGATAGACGCACGTTATCAGACTGAGTGATGAATGCGACACCGGGCAATGCCGGTTTGCCGTGGATGGATAAGCAAAAGGCACCTTTCGGTGCCTTTTTGGCTGGATCAGGCCGGGCTCCGCGAGTGCGGATCAGCGGCGGCGTTCCAGCGAGTACACAAACGGCGCAACGATTTCGATCGCGCCATTGGTCAGCATGTCGGCCGGTGGCTTGGGCAGCGGTTGGGCGCGGCGGATCATTTCCAGGGTGGCCCGGTCCAGATCGGCGTTGCCGGAGCGGCCCACCAGTTCGAACGACAGCACGTTGCCTTCGCCATCGACCACGAAACGCAACCGGTTCAAGCCTTCCTTGCCCCGCGCCTGAGCGCTGGCCGGGTACTTCTTGTACTTGGCCAGATGCGCGAGCAGGGTGCCTTGCCAGCTGGCCTTGGCGGCCATTTGTGCAGGCGACGGGCCCGGTGCAGGCTGGGCGGATTTCTCCGTCGGGGCCTGAGTCGGCTGGGTATCGGCCGGTTTTTCTTCGGACGGTTTCTCCTTCGGCGGATCGGGCAGTTTCTTCTCGATCGGCTTCGGCGGTTTTGGTTTCGGCTTGGGTTTCGGTTTCTGCACCGCGATCTCGGCTTTTGGCGCTTCGGCCAGTTTCGGGATCGGCAGTTCTTCAACCGGAGCCGGTGGCTGCGGTGGCGTGACGACTTTCGGCGGTGCGGGCGGTGGCGGGGCCGGAACCGGTGCCAGCTCGACCATCATTGCCTGCGGCGGCAATTCGATGGGCGGGCGGGCGGTCCAGTTCAGCGCCAGCGCGATGGCCAGCGCGTGAACACCCAGCACCACGGCCAGGCTACCGCTGTAACGCGTCAGCTTATGGCGCGTCGTGATCATTTCTTGACCGCGCTCTCGAGTCCGACCAGACCGACCTTCAGGTAACCGGCGGCGCGCAGATTATCCATCACGCTCATCAGGTCGCCGTAATCCACGCCTTTGTCGGCCTGGAAGAAGATCGTCGTGTCTTTCTTGCCCTGGGTCTTGGCGTCGAGTGCGGCGCCGAGGGTTTCGGCTTTCACTTCGTCTTCGCCAATGTACAGGCGCTGGTCAGCCTTCACGCTGAGGAACACCGGTTTTTCCGGCCGCGGCGCCGGTTTGGCGGTCGAGGCAGGCAGGTCAACCTTGATGTCCACGGTAGCCAGCGGAGCGGCCACCATGAAGATGATCAACAGCACCAGCATCACGTCGATGAACGGCGTGACGTTGATTTCGTGGTTCTCGGCCAGATCGTCGTCTGCGCCTTCTTTCAAATGCAGGCCCATGGCCGATTACCCCACTTTCACCATGTGCGGTTGCGAGCTGTTGCGCTCAGGCTGGTGGTCGAGGTCGCGGCTGACCAGCAGCAGCACCTGAGCCGACGCATCGGACACCTGAGCCTTGTAACCGGCGATGGAGCGGGCGAAGACGTTGTAGATGACCACGGCAGGAATCGCGGCAACCAGACCCAGTGCGGTAGCCAGCAGCGCTTCAGCGATACCCGGTGCTACGACGGCAAGGTTGGTGGTCTGGGTTTTGGCGATGCCGATGAAGCTGTTCATGATGCCCCACACGGTACCGAACAGACCGACGAACGGTGCGGTGGAACCGATGGTGGCGAGAACGCCGGTGCCGCTGCTCATGTTGCGGCCACAGGCGGCAACCAGGCGCTCGAGGCGGAAGCTGACGCGTTCCTTGATGCCTTCTTTCTCGCGGGCGTTGGCCGACAGGCGCATTTCTTCCAGCGCGTCGTGAACCAGCAGGTTGGCTAGGGTGCCTTCCTTCGCGGCGGTGGCGCTGGCTTCTTTAAGCGTGGCGGCTTTTTTCAGGGCGGCGATCTCGCCACGCAGACGGCGTTTGGCGCCCATCAGCTCGAAGCCCTTGGCGATCCAGATGGTCCAGGTGATGATCGAGGCGATGGCCAGGCCGATCATCACGGCTTTAACGATCACGTCGGCGTTCTGGTACATGCCCCATGGCGACAGGTCGTGTGCCATGCCCAGGGTGTTGTCGGCTTCGAGGACTTCCGGCGCATCGGCGGCGCTGGCCTCTACGGCCTGCACCGGGTCGGTCGCGGCAGGTGCGGCGGCCGGAGCGCTTTGCTCGGTGGCGGCTGGTGCGGCCGGGGCCTGTGCGTCAGCGAATGCGGCAACTGGCGCCAGCATCAGGCTGAGCAGCAGGGCAGCCACGGCGCTCCAGGCGCGAGGTCGGTTGGTTGGCGAAGCGGAGTTTTGAATGCGTGTCATGCTGGCCGGACCTGAGATAGAAAAACGGTAATGCTCTTCCAGGCCTCGTGAGGCCGAGAACAAAAGTGGCGTGCATTATTGCAAGTAATTCTTGTTAACAGAAGTAATAGAGTTGCTTTTTTTCCTTCATTGCTAGCCGCTCGTCCCTTGCCGAGGCTAGTCTGTCGCTTTCCGATGGGAGATTTTTGATGTCCGCGCCTTCTGTTTTGATCGCCGGTTGCGGTGATGTCGGCAGCCGTCTGGCCACGCAATTGCTGGCTGCCGGCTTCCAGGTCTATGGCCTGCGCCGTGATATTTCGCGTTTGCCGGACGGCGTTATCGGCGTGGCCGGTGACTTGTTCAATGAGGATTGCCCCGAGACCTGGCCGGTGGGCGCTATCGATTACCTGGTGTATAGCGCGGCGGCCACCGATCACGATGAGGCCGGTTATCGCGCGGCGTATGTGCAGGGTTTGCAGCATGTGCTGGGTTGGCTGAACGATTACGGTCAGGAGCCGGAGCGACTGCTGTTCGTTTCCAGCAGCAGCGTTTATGGCCAGCAGAACGGCGAATGGGTCGATGAAAAGTCCGAAACCGTCGCTGCGGGTTATTCCGGTCGGGTGATGCTGGAGGCCGAGCAGGTTGCGCTCAACAGCGGCATTCCGGCGAGTATCGTGCGCCTGACGGGTATTTATGGCCCCGGTCGTGAATGGCTGCTGACCCAGGTGCGTCGGGGTTATCGGGTGGCGGTCGATCCGCCGCTGTATGGCAATCGCATCCATGCCGACGACGCGGCGGGGTTGATGGCGTTTCTGCTGGAAACGGATCGCAAGGGCGTGGCGCTGGATGACATCTATATCGGCGTGGACGATGCGCCGGCGCCGCTGGCCGAGGTGGTGGCGTGGCTACGTGAGTATCTGGGTGTCACCGAATGGTCGGAAGACGAGAGCGTGCGTCGCACCGGCAGCAAGCGTTGCAGCAATGCCCGGGCGAAGGCGCTGGGTTGGGTGCCGAAGTATCCGAGTTATCGCGAGGGGTATGGCGCGATTCTTGAGGGGCGCTGCTGATCTTCGGTCGTAAAAAAGGCGGGAGCAAATGTTTGCTCCCGCTTTTTTTGTCTCAAGCGCCGATCATTGCTTCTCGAGCAACCACTTGCGTTCACCCGGGGTGAACTGCGGTTGTTCGTCCGCCAGCGCGGTGTTCACGGCCTGCAGGATTTCCAGCTCTTTGCCCTTGCGCACAAAGATCCAGTTGTTGCCCTGACCGTTCTGCTGCAGCCACATGCTGTCGTTGCCGTTGCTCATCGATGCGCAATCGCCTGCGAGGCACAGCGCATAGCGGTCGGCACCCGGCAGGCCGGAGACTTGACCGTCCGCCTGGAATTGCACGGTGGCGCCTTCGCCCTGGCCGCTGGTGATCGTCCAGTTGCCGCCCAGATAAGCGGAATACAGCGCGCGTTCGAAGCTGGCGCCGATCGGTGCGCCTTCCGGCACCGGGATCTGCGCGCGGTCAAAGACCTGTTCCGGTTCGTTTTCGTTGGCGGCTTGTTGCAGTTGGCCGCCGTCACGTTTCAGCTCGCTGGCGGAGCTGCCATAGAAGTCGACTTTCCAAGCACCGGACTGTTCGCCGAGCAAGCGACCTTCGACGTTTTCGAAACCGTTGGTGTAGCGGGCCTGACCGGCCTTGGTGTTGACGTCCCACTCCAGGTTCGGGCCATAAGCCTGAAGCGCTTCGCGCAGGGGACCGCCCTTGGCAGCGGCATCGATGGCGACCTGATTGATCCAGGTGCCGCTGATGTCACGGTCGGCAGGGTTGCTGGCGCAACCGCCGAGGAAAATGGCGAGCAGCGAGAGAGCAAGCGCTTTGCGCATGGTGGAATCCTTTCAAAACCTTTTCTTTACCGCAGAGCAGTCGGCGCGGCGTCTGAGGCCGCGCCGTACGCATTACTCGATGACCAGAATGGCATCCATTTCAACCTGCGAACCCTTTGGCAGGGCTGCCACGCCGATGGCGGCGCGCGCCGGGTACGGCTGGTCGAAGTACTTGCCCATGATCTCGTTGACCTTGGCGAAGTGGCTTAGGTCGGTCAGGAAGATGTTCAGCTTGACGATGTCCTTGAACGAACCGCCGGCGGCTTCGGCCACGGCTTTCAGGTTCTCGAACACCTGGACGGTCTGGGCTTCGAAGCCTTCGACCAGTTCCATGGTTTTTGGATCGAGGGGAATCTGACCCGACATGTAAACGGTGTTACCGGCCTTGATCGCCTGAGAGTAAGTACCGATGGCGGCCGGGGCCTTGTCGCTGGTGATAACGGTTTTGGTCATGAATGACTCCTTGTAATGGGGTGGTTATGCACGCATGCGGGTGATGCGGATCACCCCGGTCAGGGCGCGCAGTTTCTTGATCACGCGGGCCAGGTGCACACGGTCGTGGACGCTGACCACCAACTGGACAACGCTGATGCGGCCATCGCGTTCGTCCATGCTGATTTTCTCGATATTGCCGTCGGCTGCGTTGACGCTGCTGGCCAGCAGGGCGATCAGGCCGCGCTGGTGTTCCAGCTCGACGCGCAGTTCGACGTTGAATTCGCCGGTGACATCCTTGGCCCACGAGAGCTGGATGCATTTTTCCGGGTTATGACGGATTTCGCTGATGTTGCGGCAGTTGTCCAGGTGCACGACCATGCCTTTGCCCGCCGACAGGTGACCGACAATCGGGTCGCCCGGAATCGGCGTACAGCATTTGGCGTAGCTGAGGACCAGGCCTTCGGTGCCGCGAATCGCCAGCGGGCCTTCCGGGCTCGGCAGTTGTTCGCCTTCGCCGAGCAGGCGGCGCGCCACGACGTAGGCCATGCGGTTGCCCAGGCCGATGTCTTCCAGCAAGTCTTCGATCAGTTCGAGGCGGTACTCGGTGAGCATCGCCTTCACGCGTTCGGCCGGGATCTGTTCCAGCGCACTGTCGAAGCCGTTGAGCACCTTGTTCAGCAGGCGTTCGCCGAGGCTGATGGATTCGGAGCGGCGTTGCAGTTTCAGCGCATGACGGATGTGCGTGCGCGCCTTGCCGGTGACCACGAAGTTGAGCCACGCCGGGTTCGGCCGTGCGCCGGGAGCGCTGACGATCTCGACCGTGGAGCCGCTTTGCAGCGGTTCGGACAGCGGTGCGAGACGACGGTTGATCCGGCAGGCGATGCAGCTGTTGCCGACGTCGGTGTGCACCGCGTAGGCAAAGTCGACAGCCGTGGAGCCTTTGGGCAGCTCCATGATCCGGCCTTTGGGCGTGAACACGTAGACCTCGTCCGGGAACAGGTCGATCTTCACGCTCTCGATGAATTCCAGCGAGTTGCCGGCACGTTGCTGCATTTCCAGCACGCCCTTGACCCACTGACGGGCGCGGGCGTGAGTGCCTTTCGGCTGCTCGTCACCGCTGGATTTGTACAGCCAATGGGCGGCGATGCCGTTGTTGGCCATCTCTTCCATTTCACGGGTGCGGATCTGGATCTCGATCGGTACACCGTGCATGCCGAACAGCGTGGTGTGCAGCGACTGATAGCCGTTGGCCTTGGGGATCGCGATGTAATCCTTGAAGCGCCCCGGCAACGGTTTGTACAAATTATGTACAGCACCCAGCACGCGGTAGCAGGTATCGACCTTGTCGACGATGATCCGGAACGCGTAGACGTCCATGATCTCGTTGAAGGCCCGACGCTTGCCGCGCATTTTCTTGTAGATGCCGTAGAGGTGTTTCTGGCGACCGCTGACTTCTCCCTGGATGCCGTCGATGGCGAGGCAGTGACCAAGGGACTCTTCGATCTTGTTGACGATTTCCTTGCGGTTGCCCCGGGCGCGTTTGACGGCCTGGTAGATCCGCGCGGAACGCATCGGGTGCATCGCCTTGAAGCCGAGGTCTTCGAACTCGATGCGGATCGCGTGCATGCCCAGGCGGTTGGCGATGGGGGCGTAGATCTCGAGGGTTTCCTTGGCGATGCGCCGGCGTTTCTCGCCGGACAGCACTTCCAGCGTGCGCATGTTGTGCAGGCGGTCGGCGAGCTTGACCAGTATTACGCGAATGTCACGCGCCATGGCCATGGCCATCTTCTGGAAGTTTTCAGCCTGGGCTTCGGCCTTGGTCTCGAAGTTCATCTGGGTCAGTTTGCTGACCCCGTCGACCAGTTCGGCCACGGTTTCACCGAACTGCGCTTGCAGCGCTTCCTTGGCGATACCGGTGTCTTCGATTACGTCATGCAGCATCGCAGCCATCAGGCTCTGATGGTCCATGTGCATGTCGGCAAGAATATTCGCCACCGCAAGAGGATGCGTGACGTACGCCTCGCCGCTGCGGCGGCGTTGGCCGTCGTGGGCTTGTTCGGCGTAGAAATACGCTCGGCGGACCAGGTTGACCTGGTCATTGCCGAGGTAGGTCGATAAGCGATCGGCGAGGGCGTCTATGCTCGGCATGATGTCTCCTGCCGTAGGCTGTGATCCCGCGCCGTGCTACGTCGACCAGGCATAGGCTTAGACGGCCTCGTTGGACTCGTCCTCGAACGCAGCGAAGACAGGGTCTTCGTGGACGATTTCCTGATCGGCGATGAACTCGTAGCTCATCAGGCCTTCAGCGATTTCACGCAGCGCAACTACGGTCGGTTTGTCGTTTTCCCACTGAACCAGGGGCTCTTTGCCGCCGGTGGCCAGTTGACGGGCACGCTTGGTAGAGAGCATGACCAGCTCAAAGCGGTTTTCCACGTGTTCTAGGCAGTCTTCAACGGTTACGCGGGCCATGGTATTCCTCGGAGCGAATGCAATATGCGCGCTGCCCGGTTGGGCGAGCGGACTCAACAGTTTAAAAAATCACCAGCGATTAGGGAAGCGCTGATTTTTTGACCAGACTCTTCAACGCGCTGCAAGTGCCAATGTAAAGCCCTTGCAGCGGTTTTGGGAAGTGCTGTTTCAGCCCAGCAATTCAGCCAGCAATTTGCCGAAACGCACCTGTTGGCGTTTCTGTTGCAGCTGATTGGCGCGGAAAATCGCCTTCAGGTCGTCCAACGCGTGGGCGAAATCGTCGTTGATGATCAGGTAGTCGTACTCGACGTAGTGGCTCATCTCGCTGACCGCTTCACGCATCCGGCCGTCGATGATCTCGTCGCTGTCCTGACCACGGTTGGTCAGGCGCTGGTGCAGGGCCTGCAGCGAAGGCGGCAGAATGAAGATCGAACGGGCCTGCGGCATCAGCTTGCGCACTTGCTCGGCGCCTTGCCAGTCGATTTCCAGAATCAGGTCGTGGCCTTCGTCCAGGGTCTGCTGCAGGCGGCTTTGCGAGGTGCCGTAGAAGTTGCCGAAGACTTCGGCGCGTTCCAGGAAGTCGCCGTGCTCGCCCATCTTCACGAACTCTTCGCGGGTCACGAAGTGATAGTTCACGCCGTCCACTTCGCCCGGGCGCATGGCGCGGGTGGTGTGGGAAATCGAGACGCGGATCTCCGGGTTGGCGTCGGTCAGGGCCTTGACCAGACTGCTCTTGCCCGCGCCCGAGGGGGCGGAAATGATGTACAGGGTGCCGGTGCTGTGGGTCATGTCGGGGTAGCCTTACTCAATATTCTGCACTTGTTCGCGCATCTGCTCGATCAACACTTTGAGGTTGACCGCCGCCTGGGTGCTGCGCGGGTCGAAGGCCTTGGAGCCCAGTGTGTTGGCTTCGCGGTTGAGTTCCTGCATCAGGAAGTCCAGGCGCCGGCCGGCGGCACCGCCGGATTTCAGCACCCGGCGAACTTCAATGATGTGGGTGCTCAAGCGATCCAGTTCTTCGGCCACGTCGCTCTTTTGCGCGAGCATGACCATTTCCTGTTCCAGGCGTTGCGGGTCCATCTCAGCCTTCATGTCGGCGAAGCGGTCGAGGACTTTCTGGCGCTGGGTGGCGAGCATCTGCGGAACCAGTTCGCGCAGGGTCACCACGTCTTCCTCGATGGAGGTCAGGCGATCGTTGATCAGGCGGGCCAGCTCCGCGCCTTCGCGCTCGCGGCCGGCCTTGAGATCTTTCAGGCCCTGATTGAACAGGGCCAGCGCTTCGGCGTTCAGCGCCTGCGGGTCGGTGGCGTCGGCGACCAGTACGCCCGGCCAGGCAAGCACTTCCAGCGGGTTCAGCGCGGCCGGGTTCTTGATCAGGCCGGCGACGGTTTCGGCCGCGGCGACCAGTTGTGCAGCGCGTTTGCGATCCACTTGCAGCGGCTTGCCGGTGCTTTCCTCGGTGAAACGCAGGGTGCATTCCAGTTTGCCGCGCGACAGGCCCTGGCGCAGGGCTTCGCGGACGGCGCCTTCGAGGTCGCGAAACGACTCCGGCAAGCGCAGGTGGGGTTCCAGGTAGCGGCTGTTGACCGAGCGCAGCTCCCAGCTCAGGGTGCCCTGAACGCCGGCTTTTTCGACGCGGGCGAAGGCGGTCATGCTGTGCACCATGGGGTGACCTCGCGATACAGATCGGCGCGAATTGAAGCTCCGCAGCTCGATATCAATGAATTTAAGCCGACTGGCAGCAAAGGCGCAGGATTGTAGCGCAGTGCGGCAGATGCGCCCAAACACACGGTGTGACAAAGGGCTGCAGGCCGTCGGCGAAGCGCGTTTCAGGGCCTTCGGTCGTCGGCCGGATTTTTTAACGAGTGCCCAGGCGCGGTGCGCGGCTCTATAATGCTCCGCAGTTTTCCGTCCCCAGTACAGGTATCTCCTATGAAACGTCCAAGTGGTCGCGCTGCCGATCAGCTCCGCTCGATCCGCATTACCCGCAACTACACCAAACACGCCGAGGGATCCGTACTGGTCGAATTCGGTGATACCAAAGTCATCTGCACCGTCAGCGTCGAAAACGGCGTGCCGCGTTTCCTCAAAGGCCAGGGCCAGGGTTGGCTGACCGCCGAATACGGCATGCTGCCGCGCGCCACCGGCGAGCGTAACCAGCGTGAAGCCAGCCGTGGCAAGCAGGGCGGTCGTACCCTGGAAATCCAGCGCCTGATCGGCCGTTCCCTGCGCGCCGCGCTGGACATGTCCAAGCTGGGCGACGTCACCCTGTACGTCGACTGCGACGTGATCCAGGCTGATGGCGGCACCCGTACCGCGTCGATCACCGGCGCCATGGTTGCGCTGGTCGATGCACTGAAAGTGATCAAGAAGCGCGGCGGCCTGAAAGGCGGCGACCCGCTCAAGCAAATGATCGGCGCCGTTTCCGTGGGCATGTACCAGGGCGAGCCGGTGCTGGATCTGGACTATCTTGAAGATTCCACCGCCGAGACCGACCTCAACGTGGTGATGACCAGCACCGGTGGCTTCATCGAAGTGCAGGGCACCGCCGAAGGCGCGCCGTTCCAGCCTGAAGAGCTGAACGCGATGCTGGAGCTGGCCAAGAAAGGCATGAACGAGATCTTCGAACTGCAAAAGGCTGCACTGGCCGACTGAGCAGGTTCGTAACCCGCAAGGAGGACGCGATGAGTGATGAGCAAGAGTTGCTGCCCAAGCCGAGCCAGGAGGTTCGCCAATGGGCGATGTTTTGTCACTTGTCCGCCTTGCTGGGAATCTGGATTCCGTTCGGCACGCTGATCGGGCCGCTGGTCCTGTGGCAGATGAAGCGCGAGACCGATCCGTTCATCGACGCCCAGGGCAAGGAAGCGCTGAATTTTCAGATCACCGTGGCGATCGCTTCGATGATCTGCTTCGTGCTGATGCTGTTGCTTATCGGGTTCGTGCTGTTTGGCCTGCTGGCCATTGCGGCGCTGGTGTTGACGATTATCGGCGGGGTGAAAGCCAACGAAGGTTTCCCGTACCGCTATCCGTTCACCTGGCGGTTGATCAAATAACGAACGATCGCCCACAAAAAAACCGACAGTGATGTCGGTTTTTTTGTGTCTGCGAAAGGCCGCCTAGATGGTCAGCGTCCAGTCGTAGTCGACGATCAGCGGCGCGTGCTGCGAGAACCGAGGCTGACGCGGCAGGCGTGCGCTGCGCACGAAGCGCCGCAGGCCCGGAGTCAGGATCTGGTAGTCGAAGCGCCAGCCCAGATTCAGCATCTCGGCCTGTTCGTTGTCCGGCCACCAGCTGTACTGGTCGCCTTCGCGGCTGACTTCGCGCAGAGCATCGACATAGCCCATGTTGCCGACAATCTCGTCCATCCAGGCGCGTTCCGGCGCGAGGAAACCCGGAGATTGCTGGCTGTCGCGCCAGTTCTTGATGTCGAGCTTCTGCTGCGCGACGTACAGCGAGCCACAATAAATGTACTCGCGACGTTTGCGCCGCTGTTTGTCCAGATACTTGCCGAAGTCGTCCATGAGCTTGAACTTCTGGTTCAAGTCCTCATCGCCGTTCATCCCCGAAGGAAGCAGCAAGGTGGCAATACTGACTTTGTCGAAATCTGCTTGCAGGTAGCGCCCGTAGCGGTCCGCCGTCTCGAATCCGAGACCGCTGATGACAGCCTTCGGTTGCAACCGCGAATACAAAGCCACGCCGCCTTGGGCAGGGACTTCAGCATCGCAGGCATAAAGGAAGTAGCCATCCAGTTGGAAGGCTGGGTCGTCCAGTTCAAAGGCGGAGGCACGGGTGTCCTGCAGGCAGATGACGTCGGCATTCTGTGCCTGCAGCCAACTGAGCAAACCGCGCTCGACTGCAGCCTGAATACCATTGACGTTCACACTGATGATCCGCATAAATGGCCCCAAAAATCGCGTGCGTGTATGATACACGGCGTCAAGCTAATTAGCTAAATCCGTGGTATTTGGGGTTTTTTTCATGCAAGCGTATCAGCGCGATTTCATTCGTTTTGCCATCGATCGCGGCGTTTTGCGCTTCGGTGAGTTCACCCTGAAGTCCGGGCGCACCAGTCCTTACTTCTTCAATGCCGGCCTGTTCAACTCGGGTTCCGCACTGGCGCAGCTGGGTCGTTTCTACGCCGCAGCCATCGCCGAGAGCGGCATTCCGTTCGACGTGCTGTTCGGCCCGGCCTACAAAGGCATCCCGCTGGCGGCAACCACTGCCGTGGCGCTGGCCGAACACCACAACCGTGACCTGCCATGGTGCTTCAACCGCAAGGAAGCCAAGGCCCACGGCGAGGGCGGCAGCCTGGTTGGCGCACCGTTGACCGGCGAAGTGCTGATCATCGACGACGTGATCACCGCCGGCACCGCGATCCGTGAAGTGATGCAGATCATCGCTTCCCAGGACGGCGCCAAGGCTGCCGGTGTGCTGATCGCTCTGAACCGTCAGGAGCGCGGCAACGGCGAGCTGTCGGCCATCCAGGAAGTCGAGCGTGATTTCGGCATCCCGGTCATCAGCATCGTGTCGCTGAACCAGGTGCTGGAATTCCTGGCTGACGATCCGCAGCTCAAGCAGCACCTGCCAGCCGTTGAAGCCTATCGCGCCCAGTTCGGCGTCTGATCGCAGCTTCAGGCAAAAAAAGACCCCGCTCAGCCAGGCTGAGCGGGGTCTTTTTGTTTGCGCGAGCGCTTACGGACGCTTGCGATTGCTGATCAGCGTACCCACACCGGTGTCGGTGAAGATTTCCAGCAGGATCGCGTTCGGTACACGGCCGTCGATGATCAGCGAACTGCCCACGCCGCCCTGTACCGCTTCCAGCGCGCAGCGGATCTTCGGCAGCATGCCGCCGTAGATGGTGCCGTCGGCGATCAGGTCGTCGACTTGCTGGGTGCTCAGGCCGGTCAGTACGGTGCCCGACTTGTCCATCAGGCCGGCGATGTTGGTCAGCAGCATCAGCTTCTCGGCTTTCAGCGCTTCGGCAACTTTACCGGCCACCAGGTCAGCGTTGATGTTGTACGACTCGCCGTTTTCACCCACGCCGATCGGCGCGATCACCGGGATGAAGTTGCCTTTGACCAGCAGGTTCAGCAGTTCAGTGTTGATCCCGACCACTTCGCCCACATGGCCGATGTCGATGATTTCCGGCTGGGTCATCTCCGGGGTCTGGCGGGTGACGGTGAGCTTTTTCGCACGAATCAGCCCGGCGTCTTTACCGGTCAGGCCGATGGCGCTGCCGCCGTGACGGTTGATCAGGTTGACGATGCTTTTGTTGACCTGACCGCCGAGGACCATTTCCACCACGTCCATGGTCGCGGCGTCGGTAACGCGCATGCCGTCGACGAAGTGGCTTTCGATCGACAGGCGCTTGAGCAGATCACCGATCTGCGGGCCGCCGCCGTGCACGACCACCGGGTTGATGCCCACGGCCTTCATCAGCACGATGTCGCGGGCGAAGCCGGTTTTCAGCTCCTCGCTTTCCATCGCGTTGCCGCCGTATTTGATCACCAGGGTCTTGCCGACGTATCGGCGGATATAAGGCAGCGCTTCGGACAGGACCTTGGCAGTGTTGGCGGCGGCATCGCGTTCGAGGGTCATTCAGGGCTCCGGGTGAATCAGCAATCAGAACGGTAGTTGGAGATCAGGTGCAACGCGTTTCAGTTGGGCATGGAACACAGCCTTGATGCGCTGCAGTTCCGCCTCGTCATCGGCCTCGAAGCGCAGCACCAGCACCGGTGTGGTGTTGGACGCGCGCACCAGGCCCCAGCCTTTGGCGTAGTCGACCCGCACGCCGTCAATGGTGGTCAGGTCGGCGCCTGGGCCCCACTGCGCATCGTGCAGTGCATCAATGATGCTGAATTTGCTCTCTTCGGTCACATGGATATTGATTTCCGGCGTGGAAATATCGTTCGGGAAGGTCGCGAACAGCTCCTCGGCCGAAGATTTTTCCTTGCTGAGGATTTCCAGCAGCCGTGCGGCGCTGTAAATGCCGTCGTCGAAACCGAACCAGCGTTCCTTGAAGAAAATGTGCCCGCTCATTTCGCCGGCCAACAGTGCGCCGGACTGTTTCATTTTCTTTTTGATCAACGAGTGACCGGTCTTCCACATTAGCGGCCGACCGCCATATTCCTTGATCAGCGGGATCAGGCGACGGGTGCATTTGACGTCGAAGATGATCTCCGCGTCGGGGTTGCGCGCCACCACGTCACGGGCGAACAGCATCAGCAGGCGGTCCGGGAACACGATGGTGCCGGTGTTGGTCACCACGCCGACGCGGTCGCCGTCGCCGTCGAAAGCCAGACCGATGTCGGCCTTGGTTTCCTTGACCTTGGCGATCAGGTCGACGAGGTTTTCAGGCTTGCCCGGATCCGGATGGTGGTTCGGGAAGTTGCCGTCGACTTCGCAGAACAGCGGGATGACTTCGCAGTTCAGCGCTTCGATCAGTTGCGGGGCGATCACGCCGGCCGCGCCGTTGCCGCAGTCGACCACGACTTTCAGGCGCCGGGCCAGTTTGATGTCCTGGACGATTTCGGTGTTGTAGCGGTCGAGGATCTCAACCTGTGTCACGCTGCCGGTGCCGCTGCTCAGGTTACCGGTCTTGAGGCGCTCGTGCAGGGCCTGGATCTGCTCGTTGGCGAGGGTGTCGCCGGCGATCACGATCTTGAAGCCGTTGTAGTTCGACGGGTTGTGACTGCCGGTGAGCATCACGCCGGATTTGCCGGCCAGCACGTTGGCGGCGTAGTACAACGCAGGCGTCGGCACCAGGCCGACGTCGCTGACATGGCAGCCGCTTTCGGCGATGCCACGAATCAGTTCTGCAACCAGTTCGGGACCGGACAGGCGGCCATCACGGCCGACGGACACGTTCGGTTCACCCTGGGCCAGGCTCTGGGAGCCGATGGCGCGGCCGATCCAGTAGGCTGTTTCGGCATTGAGGAATTCCGGCACGGTGCCGCGAATGTCATAGGCGCGGAAGATGCTGTCGGGAAGCTTCGGGGCGACTTGGGCGGGGGTGCTCATCTGCGAAAATGCTCCATCTCGAAAGTGGCTGGACACACCGACGACTCATTCGACGGCAAGCTCAAACTGAAGGGTATGACGGCGGTTTTCACAGAGAGTTCGTGGTGTGAAAGGGCCATGACGCCTTGTGCGGCGTGGCTTTGGCTTGCCAATGCCTTGATTTTCAGCGGTAAAGCTTCCAGATGAATCTGCGTATTTTTATGGCGAGAGAGCGGGCTCCCTCGCCACAAAACCAATCACTTGGTGCCGGAATGGCCGAAACCGCCAGCGCCACGCTCGGTTTCAACGAACTCTTCGACCATTTCGAAGTGCGCCTGCACCACCGGCACCAGCACCAGTTGCGCCAGGCGCTCGCCGACCGGCATGGTGAATTCGGTCTGGCCACGGTTCCAGCAGGAAACCATCAGCGGGCCCTGGTAGTCGGAGTCGATCAGACCGACGAGGTTGCCCAGCACGATGCCGTGCTTATGGCCCATGCCCGAGCGCGGCAGGATCAGCGCGGCGAGGTTCGGATCGCCGATGTAGACCGACAGACCGGTCGGGATCAGCACGGTTTCACCCGGCTTGATCACGATGTCCTCTTGCAGCATGGCGCGCAGGTCGAGGCCGGCGGAGCCCGGTGTGGCGTATTGCGGCAGCGGGAATTCGGTACCGATGCGTGGGTCGAGGATCTTGGCTTGCAAAGCGTGCATGTAAATTAAACCTGGTTCAGACGTTCGGCGATAAAAGTGACCAGCTGGCGAGCGATCTTGCCCTTGCTGGTCTGGGCGAAAACCGTGGCGTGCAGCGCACGGTCGATGACGCTGCAGGCGTTTTCTTCGCTGTTGAAACCGATGCTCGGGTTGGCGACGTCGTTGGCGACGATCAGGTCGAGATTCTTATCCTTCAGCTTGCGTGCAGCGTAGTCGAGCAGGTGTTCGGTCTCGGCGGCGAAGCCGACACTGAACGGACGGTCGGGACGGGTCGCGATGGTGGCCAGGATGTCCGGGTTGCGCACCATTTGCAGGACGAAGCCGTCGCCGCTCGTAGGGTCTTTCTTTAATTTTTGCGGGGCGACGACTTCCGGACGGTAGTCCGCCACCGCCGCCGAGGCGATAAAGATGTCGCAAGGGATCGCGGCTTCACACGCTGCGAGCATGTCGCGGGCACTGACCACATCGATCCGGGTGACGCGATCCGGCGTCGGCAGGTGCACCGGGCCGCTGATCAGCGTGACTCGGGCGCCGGCTTCCACTGCCGCTTCAGCCAGGGCGAAGCCCATTTTGCCGGAGCTGTGGTTGGTGATGTAGCGCACCGGGTCGATGTTTTCCTGGGTCGGGCCAGCAGTAATCACCACGTGCTTGCCGGTCAGTGCCTGACGCTGGAAGCAGTCCGCCGCGAGCTGGGCCAGATCGGTGGCTTCCATCATGCGGCCCATGCCGACGTCGCCGCAGGCCTGGCTGCCGGAGGCCGGGCCGAAGGTCTTCAGGCCACGGCTTTCAAGGAGTTGCAGGTTGGCCTGGGTTGCCGGGTCGCGCCACATGGCCTGGTTCATGGCTGGGGCGACCGCGACGATGGCGTCGGTGGCCAGCACTAGCGTGGTCAGCAGATCGTTGGCAATGCCTTGGGCCAGGCGGGCCAGCAGGTCGGCGGTGGCCGGGGCGATCAGCACCAGATCGGCCCATTTGGCCAGTTCGATGTGGCCCATCGCCGCTTCGGCGGCAGGGTCGAGCAAATCCAGGTGAACCGGGTGGCCGGACAGCGCCTGCATGGTCAGCGGGGTGATGAATTCGCTGCCGCCACGGGTCATGACCACGCGCACTTCGGCGCCCTGATCGATCAGGCGGCGCACAAGGTCGGCGCTCTTGTAGGCAGCAATACCGCCGCCGACGCCCAGAACGATGCGTTTCCGATACAGCCGCTGCATAGGTCTGCCTTTCATTTCGTTGGTGACATACGTGGCGAAACCCCCTCCCCAGGGTGAATTCGCCCGCAAAAAAGATGGGCTACGATATCACAGCGACCGCTACGGAACAGCGGCGCCCACAGACAAGGAAGGTGTATGAGTATTCGCGATTGGCCGGCGGCGGAAAGGCCGCGGGAGAAGCTGTTGGAACAGGGCTCGGGAAGTCTTTCCGATGCCGAATTGCTGGCGATTTTTCTGCGCACCGGTGTATCCGGCAAAAGCGCGGTGGATGTCGCAAGACACCTGTTGGGTCAGTTCGGCAGCTTGCGAGCCTTGCTTGAGGCTGATCTCGCAACGTTCAGCGAACAATTGGGGCTGGGCCCGGCGAAGTTCGCCCAGCTGCAGGCCGTGCTGGAAATGGGTCGGCGACATCTGGCCGAGCGCATGCGGCAGAAAACGGCGCTGGAGAATCCGCAGGTGGTCCGTGATTACCTCAAGGCCATGTTGCGCCACGAGCCGCACGAAGTTTTCGGTTGCCTGTTTCTGGATTCCAAGCATCAAGTGCTCACCTTCGAGGCTCTGTTTCGCGGCTCGATCGACAACACCGCCGTGCATCCCCGCGAAGTGGTGAAGCGCTCGTTGGCCAATAACGCGGCGGCCGTGATCCTGTGCCACAACCATCCGTCGGGGAACAGCGATCCGAGTCAGGCTGATCGATTATTGACCAAGCGCTTGCAGAAGGCTTTGGAGCTGATCGACGTGCGGGTGCTGGATCACTTCATCGTTGGCGATGGTGAACCGTTGTCGATGGCGGAGTGTGGCTGGATGTGAGGGTGATGCCGCATCCCTGTGGGAGCGAGCTTGCTCGCGATAGCGTTGTGTCAGCCGCCTCATCCGGTAACTGACAGACTGCAATCGCGAGCAAGCTCGCTCCCACAGGTTTTGTGTTGTGGTGGGTTATTTGAGGGTAACCTTGGAGTAGTCCTGCCGCCCGAACGGGCTCACCGAGTAACCCTGTACGTCTTTGCGCGTCAGGGCGTAGGCAGTCGGATGCGCCAGCGGCAGCCACAGCGCCTGCTGCTGAATCTGCGCCTGCGCCTGTTCGTAGAGTTTGGTGCGCACACCTTGCTCGCTGGTGGTCTTGCCGGCGCTGATCAGTTTGTCCAGATCGGCGTTGCAATAGCGGGCGAAGTTGGTGCCGGACTTCACCGCCGCGCAGGAAAACTGCGGGGTCAGGAAATTGTCCGGGTCGCCGTTGTCGCCGGCCCAGCCCATGAACAGCAGGTCATGCTCGCCAGCCTTGGCGCGGCGGATCAGCTCGCCCCATTCGATCACGCGGATTTCGGCCTGAATGCCGATTTCCGCCAGATCCGATTGCAGCAATTGCGCGCCGAGGCTCGGGTTCGGGTTAAGCAGGCTGCCGGACGGGCGCGTCCAGATGGTGGTCTGGAAACCGTCCTTCAATCCGGCCTTGGCCAGCAATGCCTTGGCCTTGTTCACGTCGTGGGCGTAACCCGGCAGGTTTTTCGCGTAGCTCCAGGTATTCGGCGGATACGGACCGTTGGCGGCTTCGGCGGTGTCTTCGAATACAGCCTTGAGGTAGTTGGCCTTGTCGAAGGCGAGGTTGATCGCCTGACGCACTTCCGGTTTGTCCAGCGGCGGATGCTGGCTGTTGATGCCAACGAATGCGGTCATGAACGCGTCAGTCTTTTCGACTTTCAGCGTCGGCTCCTGCTTCGCCGCCTGTACGTCCAATGGTTTCGGTGACAGGGCGATCTGGCACTCGTTGCGCCGCAGCTTTTGCAGGCGCACGTTGGCGTCCGGGGTGATGGCGAAGATCAGCGGGTCCACCGCAGGCTTGCCGCGGAAGTAGTCCGGGTTCGCCTTGTAACGGATCGACGCGTCTTTCTGGAACCGGGTGAACACGAACGGTCCGGTGCCGACCGGCTGGCTGTTGAGCTTGTCGGTGGCATCGGCCTTCAGCAGCTTGTCGGCGTATTCAGCAGAATAAATGGAGGCGAAGCCCATGCTCAGGGTCGCGAGGAACGTCGAGTCCGGGTGATCGAGGGTGAAGCGCACGGTCAGCGGGTCCAGCGCGTCGATCTTCTTGATCAGGCTCGGCAACTGCATCGACTGGGCGTGCGGGAAGCCGCTCTGGGCGACTTTGTGCCACGGGTTGGCCGGGTCGAGCATGCGGTCGAAGCTGAACTTGACGTCTTCGGCGGTCAGTTCGCGGGTCGGCTTGAAGTAGTCGGTGGTGTGGAACTTCACCTGCGGGTGCAGCTTGAACACGTAGGTCAGGCCGTCGGTGCTGACTTCCCAGCTGTCGGCCAGGCTCGGGACGACCTTGCCGCTGGCGGTGTCGAAATCCACCAAACGGTTCATCAGCACGTCGGCCGATGCGTTGGTGGTGGTCAGCGAGTTGTACTGCACCACGTCGAAGCCTTCGGGACTGGCCTCGGTGCAGACGCTCAGGGCGGCGGCCTGGGCCAGTGGACTCAGTAACAGCGGGGCGAAGAGCAGGGGGAGGGCAGCGAGGCGCATGGTCGGCTTCCTTTACAGATCGAAGGCCCATCTGCAAGTGCAGTCTGGAAAAGTCCTACCCTAGAGGTCGCGATTGCAAATGACTATCCCCTTTTTGCATTTTCGGGGCGTGAGGCTGGCGAGATCTGTAGGAAACGATTGCGTTAAAATCCGCAATCACTGTCGAAGCTGGTTCTCTGCGACGAATGGTAAAAATTGCCGGCAGCCTTTGCCTAAGGCGCTCCCAGCCAGAAAAAGCGGCTTTTTAGCCATTCTTTGCACACGGAAAGTTGTTGCTCCGTGGTCTTTCTGGTATAAAGCAGCGCTCTTTTCTAGGGGCCCGGTTCCTTCGCTTGTAGGTGTAGCCGGTAAGACCTCTAAAGAATCGCGGCGCCTGGCGCCACAATGACTAGAGATTAAGCGGCCAACCCATGCCGGGTTGGGCATGTGGTTTTAGAGGGCTGAGGCATGTCTAGAGTATGTCAAGTTACCGGTAAGGGTCCGGTGACTGGGAACAACATTTCCCACGCAAACAACAAAACCCGTCGTCGTTTCCTGCCGAACCTGCAGCATCACCGCTTCTGGGTTGAAGAAGAGAAACGTTTCGTACGCCTGCGCGTTTCCGCCAAAGGCATGCGTATCATCGACAAGCGTGGCATCAGCGTTGTGCTGGCCGAGCTGCGTCGCGACGGCAAGGTTTAAGGGAGCTAATCATGCGTGAATTGATTCGTTTGATCTCGAGCGCCGGTACTGGTCACTTCTACACTACCGACAAGAACAAGCGTACTACCCCGGACAAAATCGAGATCAAGAAATATGATCCGGTTGTTCGCAAGCACGTGATCTACAAGGAAGGCAAAATCAAGTAATTGATTTTTCCCGACTTACGAAAAAGGCCCGTATCTCACGATACGGGCCTTTTTTGTTACGCGTGATTCAGTGCAGTCGACTCACGCTCCAGCTGGTCTTGCCCGGTTGATCCGAGGCTTCAGGCTTTTTGCTCGTTAGAGCGATCAATTTCGATCGCCTCGATGTTGCCTTGAGCATCAAGGTGAACTGTCAGGCGTCCCGGGCTGAGATCTGCGGTGAGATACCCGGTACCACCGCGTACGTCCCGGCCGGTCAGCTCGGCAAGATAAGCTTTGACGCTGGCTACGTAGCGACTGCCAATCATATGGCGTACCTGGTGAGTTACTTGTTCATTGTTCATGTTCGCATTTCCTTTGCGTGATTGAGATGTCCATTGGCTGAACTCACCAAGTGTGTGGCCGGCTTCGGCATGGGCTGCGGTATATAGTTATTTTTTGCGCCCGCGGTGCTTCCCTGTGCGGATCACCGTGCAACCCTTGCGAAAAGGCCCGTATCTGAAAATACGGGCCTTTTTTGTTGCCAGATGATCAACCGCAGATCAGTTCATCGATCTCATTGCGTTCGTTGACCAGTACCCTGATCCGGTCAGGTTTGGGCAGGAGATTGAACAGATCCTCCGGCCGTTCCAGCCGATGCTTTTGCACCCCGGCTGCAATACGGATGGCGCTCAGGGTTTCAGGGGTTGCGACTTGGTCAACAGCGAATTGCGCGGCGTTGATATTGCAGAAATCAGGCACGGTGCCTCCTTGCGTTTCATTCGGGTGGAAGCGCTCGCCGGTCAGTCCTGCCGAGACATCCTGCCTCGGTAGGAAATTGCCCGATGTATGAGCGCTGCCGCGAAGTTTCACTCAGAAGCACTGCACGCGTCTTACTCGCGTAGTCACCACTTGTGTCGGATCAGGCCTTCTGTTCGAAGATCACATAGACCTTGCGGCAAGCCTCCAGCACTTCCCAGGTGCCACGGAAACCGGCCGGAATCACAAAGCGGTCGCCGACACGCAGGGTCTTGGCATTGCCTTCACTGTCACGCAGCACCGAAACGCCCTGCAGGATTTCGCAGTATTCGTGCTCGGTGTAGTTCACCGTCCACTGGCCCACCGCACCTTCCCACACGCCGACACCCATTTGTCCGCAAGGGCTGTCGTATTGATTGAACACCGCTTGCTCGGGATCGCCCTTGAGCACTTTGGCCGGGTCCGGGCGATAGCGTTCGGCTTCAGTTGTAGTCAGGCTGATGTCGACGACGTTCTGGATGTTCATTGTTGTTTTCTCCCGTGATGACGGCGCGATGGCGTGAAAGGGCCAAAGTCTATGTTGATTAAATTGAACGCCGCAAGGCCGTATGGCGAGCTTATGTCAAATATATTGAAACAACCCCGGCCGCTGGTTTAGGGTGGCGGATGCCTTGGGCCGAAAAGCAGGCTGGCCGGGCAGTATTCCTGAGGACGACCGCGACGATCGCGGCGCTCGTATTGAACAAGAGGAGGACACTCGAATGACCACCCTGACTCGTGCCGACTGGGAACAACGCGCCCGCGACCTGAAGATCGAAGGCCGCGCCTACCTTAATGGCGAGTACACCGATGCCGTCTCCGGCGAGACCTTCGAGTGCATCAGCCCGGTCGATGGCCGTCTGCTGGGCAAGATTGCCAGCTGTGACGCCGCCGACGCCCAGCGCGCTGTGGAAAACGCCCGCGCCACCTTCAATTCCGGCGTCTGGTCGCGCCTGGCGCCGACCAAACGCAAAGCCACCATGATCCGTTTCGGCGGCCTGCTCAAGCAGCACGCCGAAGAACTGGCCCTGCTCGAAACCCTCGACATGGGCAAGCCGATCAGCGATTCGCTGTACATCGACGTGCCGGGCGCTGCGCAGGCCCTGAGCTGGAGCGGTGAAGCGATCGACAAGATCTACGACGAAGTCGCCGCTACGCCGCACGATCAACTGGGTCTGGTGACCCGTGAGCCAGTCGGCGTGGTTGGCGCCATCGTGCCGTGGAACTTCCCGCTGATGATGGCCTGCTGGAAACTCGGCCCGGCCCTGTCGACCGGTAACTCGGTGATCCTCAAGCCGTCGGAAAAATCCCCGCTGACTGCCATCCGCATCGCCGAACTGGCGGTCGAGGCCGGTATTCCGAAAGGCGTGCTGAACGTGTTGCCGGGCTACGGCCACACCGTCGGCAAGGCGCTCGCTCTGCACAATGATGTCGACACTCTGGTGTTCACCGGTTCGACCAAGATCGCCAAGCAACTGATGATCTACTCCGGCGAATCGAACATGAAGCGCGTCTGGCTGGAAGCCGGCGGCAAGAGCCCGAACATCGTGTTTGCCGATGCACCGGACCTGCAGGCCGCCGCCGAATCCGCCGCCAGCGCCATCGCCTTCAACCAGGGCGAAGTCTGCACCGCAGGTTCCCGTCTGCTGGTCGAGCGTTCGATCAAGGACAAATTCCTGCCGATGGTGATCGAGGCGCTGAAAACCTGGAAACCCGGCAACCCGCTGGATCCGGCCACCAACGTTGGCGCGCTGGTCGATACCCAGCAGATGAACACCGTGCTGTCCTACATCGAGTCGGGCCACACCGACGGCGCCAAACTGGTGGCCGGTGGCAAGCGCATTCTTCAGGAAACCGGTGGCACCTACGTCGAGCCGACGATTTTCGACGGCGTGAGCAACGCGATGAAAATCGCTCAGGAAGAGATCTTCGGCCCGGTGCTGTCGGTCATTGCCTTCGACACTGCCGAGGAAGCGATCAACATCGCCAACGACACGCCTTACGGCCTGGCGGCAGCGGTCTGGACCCAGGACATTTCCAAGGCACACCTGACCGCCAAGGCCCTGCGTGCCGGCAGCGTGTGGGTCAACCAGTACGACGGCGGCGACATGACCGCACCGTTCGGCGGCTTCAAGCAGTCGGGCAACGGCCGCGACAAGTCGCTGCACGCGTTCGACAAATACACCGAGCTGAAGGCGACCTGGATCAAGCTGTAAATCGCTGACGGGAGCCCGGTCACTCCAGGCTTCCTGACGAAACAGAGACCCTTGTGGGAGCGGGCTTGCTCGCGAAGGCGGTGTGTCAGTCAGCAATAATGTCGACTGTCAGACTGCATTCGCGAGCAAGCCCGCTCCCACATTGGTTTTGTGGTGCATATAAAAATTATCCACAGGAGCGTGGACCATGCGTTGGGCGACGTATTTCGCCGTGTTGGCGTCTGTCTTGAGTGTTGGCCTGGCCCTCGGTGTCAGCATGCCACTGGTGTCGTTGCGCCTGGAGGGCTGGGGTTACGGCTCGTTCGCCATTGGCGTGATGGCGGCAATGCCGGCCATTGGCGTGTTGCTGGGGGCGAAGATTTCCAGTCATCTGGCCGCGCGCTTCGGCACCGCGAACCTGATGCGTCTGTGCCTGTGGGCCGGGGCGCTGTCGATCGGCCTGCTGGCGCTGCTGCCGAGTTACCCGATCTGGCTGGTGCTGCGGCTGATGATCGGGGTGATCCTGACCATCGTGTTCATCCTCGGCGAGAGCTGGATCAATCAACTGGTGGTCGAGCACTGGCGCGGGCGACTGGTGGCGCTGTATGGCAGCAGTTATGCGTTGAGCCAACTGTCTGGTCCATTGCTGTTGGGCGCACTGGGCACCGATCACGATTACGGTTTCTGGGTGGGTGTCGGTCTGCTGATCGCCTCGCCGTTTCTGCTGCTGGGTCGCAGCGGCGCGCCAAGCAGCGAGGCCAGCAGCGTGACGTTCGGTGATTTGTGGGGGTTCGCTCGTGAACTGCCGGCGATCGCCTGGGCCGTGTCGCTGTTCGCCGCTTTCGAGGCGATGATCCTGACCCTATTGCCGGTGTATTGCCTGCAACAGGGTTTCACCGCCGAAATCGCCTTGGCGATGGTCAGCACCGTGGTGGTGGGCGATGCGCTGCTGCAATTGCCCATCGGTGCACTGGCCGATTATCTGTCACGGCGGACTCTGTTCACCGGCTGCGCTGTGGTGCTGATGCTGTCGAGTCTGGCGATCCCGATGCTGCTCGACACTTTGCTGATCTGGCCGCTGTGGGTGCTGTTCGGCGCCAGTGCCGGGGGTTTGTTCACCCTGTCGCTGATCCTGATCGGCGAGCGTTACCGCGACGATGCGCTGGTGCGGGCCAACGCGCATGTCGCGCAGCTGTGGGGCGTCGGTTGTCTGATCGGGCCGTTGATGGCGGGCGCGGGCAGTCAGTGGATCAGCGGGCATGCGTTGCCGTGGCTGATGGCGGCGGGTGCCTTCGGGCTGGTGATCCTGCTGTCGCGGCAAGGGGCGTTCGGCAAGGTGCCGGAGCCCGCTTGATAAGCCGGTTGGAGCGGGCTGCTACAGCATCCGCTCCAGTCCCACGGTGGTGCTGAACCACGCATTGAAGCGACGCCACAAACTCCCCGGCTCCTTGGTCAGCGTGTGCATCTGGCCGTTGTCCTCGGTGACCCACACCACTTTTCCGTCCTGCAGTTTCGCTTCGTAGCTGAGCGCCGGCGCCATGCCTTGCAAGGCCAGTTCGCGCACGTGAGCCGCCAGTTCGGGACTGTCCACCAACACGCCGACTTCAGTATTCCAAAGCACTGAGCGCGGGTCGAAATTGAACGAGCCGATGAACGACTTCTTCCCGTCGAAGATCATCGCCTTGCTGTGCAGGCTCGAATCCGAGCCACGATAGGACCTGCTGTAAAACAGGTGCGGGCCGCTGCCGTCGTTATCCCCGGGCTGGCGCCGCAGCTCAAACAGCTTCACGCCATGTTCCAGCAACGCCTTGCGATACGGCGCATAACCGCCGTGCACCGCCGGCACGTCGGTGGCTTCCAGCGAGTTGGTCAGCAGGCTCACCGACACGCCGGCATCGGCGCGGCCGGTCAGGTAGACCAGCCCCGGTTGCCCCGGCACGAAGTAGGCAGAAATCATCACCAGCTCTTTGCTGACGCCGGTCAGCTCTGGCGCCAGTTGGGTCGTCAGCAGCAGTTGCGGATCAGGTTCGCCCTTGGCCAGCACCTTGCTCGGCGCATCCCACAGCGCCTGGTTCCAGGCCCAGATCAGCTCCTTGCGCCAGATGTCCATGCGCGGATCGGTGCGATAGGTCATCAACTGCTGATACAGCGCGTGATTCTGTTTGCGGGTTTCTTCGAGTGATTCTTCCAGGCGCGTGCGGGTGTTCTGCAGGTCTTTGGCCGAGGGTTTGCTGGAGAGGAACTCGTCGATCGGCTTGCTCAGGGCGCTGTTCCAGTACTGGTCGAAACTGTGGCCGAGCTGTTCGGCGACCGGCCCGACACTGAGCATGTCGATATCGGTGAAGTTCAGGTTGGGCTCGGCATCGAAGTACTCGTCGCCCAGATTGCGCCCGCCAACGATGGCCGCGCTGTTGTCCGCCAGCCACAACTTGTTGTGCATCCGCCGGTGTTGCAGCGACAGGTTGAACAGCCGCCCGGCCGCCCGGGTCACGCCGGTGCTGCGCCCCAAGTGCAGCGGATTGAACAGGCGGATCTGGATCTGCGGATGTGCCGCCAGGGTGGCGATGATCAGGTCGAGGCCGTCGCTGGTGGTATCGTCCAGCAGGATCCGCACCCGCACGCCACGATCGGCGGCCTTCAACACTTCTTCCACCAGCATTCGCGTACTGATGCCGTCATGGACGATGTAGTACTGCAAATCGAGGCTGCGTTGCGCGTTGCGGATCAGCTCGGCGCGAGCGGTGAAGGCTTCGGTGCTGTTGGACAGCAGGCGAAAGCCGGACTGACCCTTGTAGGGCGCCGCCTGGGCCTGGATCGAACGACCGAACGCGGAGTCGGACGCCGGCAGCGCCTGGCTCGGTTCGCGCGGGACATCCAGCGAGGCGCACCCGGCGAGCAGCAGGACGAACATCAGTGCAAATGGCAGGGAATGTCTGGGGCTCAAGTCGGGTCGTTCCGGGTGTGGGCGAGGTCAGGAGTATGGCACGGCGCACGCCGCCTGTTGCCTGTTCGAAAGAGCAGTCAATCCGATCCCTGAAGCAGAGCGGTTTGTAGCTCATGGCTGTCGGCAGGACGCAGTTTTTTAAACAAATGGCGGATTTTTCCGGCTCTCATCAGCTACGCCCCGCAGCGATTTTTCCAGCGCGCAATACACCCTCGCCTTACATCACTGCCGGGAAGCAATCGGAATAATGACAACGCTGATTCTGAAGCAGGACGTTTCCTGTTTTTCAGCAGAAGAAGCGCAGCTGGCTGTCATCTTTCGATTCTTATGGAGTGAGAATTTTCATGCGCAAGACCTTTCGTGCAATCGCTGTCGCAAGCGCCCTGTGTCCGGCACTGGCCATGGCCGATGGTGCAGACCTGACCATCACCGGCACCATCATCCCGACCTCGTGTACGCCGTCCTTTGCTGACGGTAATACGGTCGAGTTAGGGGACATCCCCGCCGGGTCACTGAATCGCGACCGGCAGACCGAGCTGCAAACCCGCAATGTAACGCTGAGCATCCGTTGTTCGGCAAATGCGCCGATGGCCATCAAAGTGCATGACAACCAGGCACATACCCAGCTGCCCGGTATCGTCGTGGATGGCACCGATTGGGCGATGTACATCTACGGAATCGGACAAGTCGCGGGCGCCAAGATCGGTGGTTACGGCCTGCGATACGGTACACCCACCGTCGATGGCAAGCCTTCGATGATCATGTACAAGCAAGGGGGCATGGCCAACTGGGACACCCCCGATACGGCCACGCTGGTCGGAAAAAATGCGGATGGCGGCAATCTTCGCTATTCGTGGGGAGGATCCCTGGCCGCAGGCCCGACGCCGGGCGTCGTGCACATCTTTCCCATGACGCTGGTGCCGGTCATCGGCCCGTCGGCGAACCTGCCGATCACCTCTGAAATCGCGCTCAACGGCTCGGCAACGTTCGAGCTGCTCTACCTCTGACAGAACGCGCAACGCGCCAATCATCGACAGGCACCGGTCGCTTCCGGGGCCTGTCTTTTCCAATCAATGTTATCGGCTGGCCTGTGGCCCGGCACGGATGCCGGCTGCGCGCTCGCCCGTGGACAACGTCATGAACGCCTTTGTACGAAAAGCCATCGCCAGTGTGCTGCTGGTTTCTTTTTGGGTGCCCGGCCCGATCCGGGCGGCGGGAATGGTTCCCGAGACGCCTGTCGTTGTGCTTGACGAAGGCGTGGGTGAGGCCGGTATCAATGTGTTCAACAGCGAGTCGCATCCCGCGCTCCTGCACACGTCTGTCGAAGACGTGCCGCAAGATACCGAGTCATTGCTGCTGCTGACACCGCCGGTGGCACGGGTCGAGCCCGGGGCAACGCAGCGCGTGCGTTTCATCCTGCGCAGTGCAGAGCCTTTGAAGACCGAACGCCTCAAGCGCGTGATCTTCGAGGGAATCGCACCGCAGGACTCGACGGGCAAGGCGCAGGTGAGTCTGAGCCTGCGCCAGAACATTCCGGCGATCCTGCGCCCGGCGAATCTGCCGGTCGACCGCGAGCCCTGGAAGCATCTGGTGTGGTCGCGACAAGGCACTGACATCCAGGTGCGCAATCCCAGCCCGTACGTGGTGCGGCTGGGCCATTCGGTGACGCTGCTGCCCGACAACAAAGAGATGGATCTGGGCCGCACGTATGTGCTGCCCGGCGAGCAACTGACCTTGAGCGGGACGCCTGATCCGAGCGGTTCGCCGCTTCAGGTGCGACTGTTTCCAGTGACCACCTACGGTTTCGCCATTGCGCACTTCGATGCTCCTTTGGTGACGGATTGATGCATCGAGGTTGTCTGGCCGGCGCGGCGTTGATCATCGTTCTCGGCACCGCCCCTGTCGCCAGAAGCGCCGAGGGGCTGTCCGTGCAGTTCAATCAGGATGTATTGAAATCACGCGGGCTGGATCCGCGCCTGGCCGAATACTTCAGTCAGGCGCCACGTTTTCGCGAGGGCGTGCAGTCAGTCTCGCTATCGGTCAACGGCGTTGCGAAGGGGCAGGTGCAGGTCGCGTTCAATGCCGAAGGCGAGTTGTGTTTCACGCCTTCACTTCCGGAGCGGGGCGGATTTCGGGCGGCGGATCACGTCGAGTCGACGGGTGATTCGGGATGCGAACTGTTCGCCCGGTACTTTCCGGGTGCGGTGGTACAAGCCGATCCGTCGCAGGAACATATCTCGCTGCTGTTGCCCACCGATGCGCTGGTGCCTGATCGCCCGGTTCGTCGCAGCTTCCTCAACGGGGGTACGGCAGGTCTGTTCAACTACGACGCCTTGCTGCTGGGCAGCCGTTTCGCCGGCCAGTCTTCGCAGTTCCGCAATCTGAATGCCGAGCTGGGCCTGAATGCGGCGGACTGGTCGTTTCGCAGTCGGCAGGTGTACAGCGAGTTCGCCGGAGAGAATCGCCTCGAGCATTTGTATGCCTACGCCTCGCACACTTCGGAACGCTATCAGGCCAACCTGCAACTCGGTCAGTTGAACATGGTCTCGCCGCTGTTTTCCGGTGAGGCCTTCAACGGCTTCCAGGTGCAACCGGAACTGGCCCTGATGGCGCTGGACGATGACAGCTCCGGTGCGCGGGTTGAAGGCATTGCCTATTCCGCCGCGCGAATCGAAGTCACCCAGAACGGTGCGCTGATATACACCACGGTGGTGCCCAGTGGGCCTTTCACGCTGGTGGGTTTGCCACTGCTCAGCCAGAGCGTGGACCTGGAAGTGACGGTGCACGAAGAGGACGGTCAGCAGCGGCGTTTCATTGTGCCGGCGACGCAGTTGCGGGGCGGGATGACGGGCCGGGCGGCAGGCTATGGGCTGGCGGTCGGTCAGGTGAGGCGCTACGCCGGTGACGAGCGTGATGCGCCGTCCTTTGCCGCTGCCAGCAAGGACTGGCGGCTGGGCTCGCGCGGGCAGGTCACGGCCGGCGCCATGTTTGGCACAGGCTATGAGTCGCTGGGCTGGGCAATGCAGGGCGGCATCGGTGATCGGCTGATACTCGGTGGGCGCCAGGTGATTTCCCGGGCACAGTATCAGGCCGTGTCCGGCACGCAATTGCAGTGGACGGCCAGCGGTCGGTTGAGTGAACGGTTGTCGACAAGTGTTGCGCTGACCCAGCAGACCCAGGGTTTCCGCACGCTGTCGGACACCACCTGGGATTCGCGCAATGATCGACCGTTCCAGCGAGTACGCAATCAACTGACGGCAAACCTCAGCACCAGCAGTCCGGTGTACGGAGGCTTTTCTGCCAGCTACTCGCGGTTTTCCCTGTTTGACGGGACGGCCACGTCCAGAGTTGCCCTGGCCTGGTCGCAGAGTATTCGGCGGGCCAATGTGACATTTACGGTTGAGCGTGATGTTGCCGGAGCCTCCGATGATGCTCGTGGCACAGCGGCTTATCTGAGTGTCAGCCTGCCGTTGGGCGCGCGCCAGACCTTGCGCGGTTACGTGCGTAACGACGACGTGAGCGGCACCCGCAGCGGTCTGCGATTCAATGAACAGTTCAGCGACACCCTCGCTTACAGCATCGGCGCCGAACGGCCGGATGACGGTAGCGCCGGGTTCAACGGACGGGTCAATCTGTTGCCCCGCTATAGCCAGCTGGATATGGGCTATTCGCGCAGTGGTGCGGATAGCCAGAACTATGACATCGGCCTGCGTGGCGGTGCGCTGGTGCACGGTGGTGGCGTAACGCTGTCGCCTTATCCGCTGCGCGAAACCTTCGCCTTGCTCAAGGCCGGCGACAGCGCCGGCGTCAGGTTGAACACCCCGCGAGGCCCGGTCTGGACTGATCATTCCGGACACGCCGTGGCAGCGAGTCTGCCGGCGTACAGCAAAGGACGGGTCGAGCTGGACACGGCCAGCCTGGGACGCAATGTCGATGTGCACAACGCTTTTCAAGAGGTCGAAGCCGGGCGTGGCGCCTTCGCGCATCTGGCGTTCGACATGGTCACCGCGCGGCGCGTGCTGTTGCAGGCGCGCACCGCCGACAACGTTCTTCTGCGCAAGGGCGGAGCCGTTTTCGACGCGCAGGGACAGTACATCACCAACGTACTGGAGGCCGGCACGATCTTCTTGCCCGATGTCCGGCCAGACACGAGTTTGCACGTGGTGCTGCCCGATGGCATTCGCTGCCGGTTGGTCTACAGCCTCGGCGAACCACCCGACACCCAATCGCTGTACGAAACAGCTCAAGCCACCTGCCACGCGGTTTAGGAGTCAGTCACCATGCATCGTTTGAATACCGGCACGATCGGTCTGGCATTGCTCAGTGCCGTATTTATCGTCGATCAGGCACAGGCGCAGTCGGGCTGTGCAGTCAGGCTGGGGCAGCCTTCCATCGACTTTGGAGCGATGACGCGCGGTCAGTTGCTGCAGCAGCCCCTGGATAATGACCAGCTGAGTTTCGGGCGCCGACGGGTGCAGATCACCGTTCAGTGTGAACGGACAGTTGCGCTGCGACTCGACCTGGCGGCGCCGGCCGCGGATACCGTGGACTATCGGTTTGGCGCAGGGGCGTTGAGGGTCCATGTGATGGCTGTCCGGGTGGATGGCAAGGCCGCGCAGTGGCTTGGATTTGAACCGGGTAGCGCATCCGGCGCGGCTGTCTGGCCCACCGGGCAAAGCCTGATTCCCGCGCGGGCGGGCGTTGCACTGGAAGGTCAGCTCATGGACGTCGAAGTGGAACTTGAAGGACGGGTAGGGTCAGCGCAGACCCGGGTTGCCGATCTGACCCGGTTCGGGATCGATCTGCGCTTTCAGGCGTACTGAATCTCGGACCCCGGAAACAGGGCGGTTCAAAGCATCGGGCCACGGCAGCGTAGGATCCCGCCACCAAGCTCAAATTACCTATTGAACCAGTCGTGATTTCGCTGTTTAAGCGCTCCCGTTTCCTACAGATTTATCTCTCATAAGCCGCAATCATCAGCCCGCTTACTTACATACCAAGTTTGTAGGGACTGAACTGTCAATCAAATGGAAGATTACGGCTTATGAAAAAGACATACCGTCTTGCAGTACTGGCGGCGGCGCTGCTGCCAACAATGGCAATGGCAGAAAGCGTTGACCTGAATGTCATCGGCACCATTATTCCGACGTCCTGCATTCCGGCCTTCGCCGGTGGCAGCACGGTGGATCTGCGCAAGATTTCGGCAGCGACTTTGAATCCGACGACCCAGACCTCGCTGGCCGGTCGCGATGTGTCTCTGCACATCAATTGCGATGCACCGGCTCCGGTGGAAGTGTCGGTGCGCGATAACCGGGCTGGCACCAAGCTGCCGGGCATCAGTGATGGTGCCGGGCAGAGTGATCCGGCGCTGTTCTACGGGTTGGGTGACATCAACGGTACCCCCATTGGGGGTTTCGCCTTGCGTCACGGCATTCCCGAGACTGACGGCAATGCGCAGACATTGCTGACCCGGACGCTGGCGGTCCCGACATGGCGTGTGCCGACCAGTACGCTGGTCAGCAATGCACCGCAGTTGTACTCGTGGGGCGCCAGCGCCGCGACCGGTCCGGTTGCCGCCCGTCACCACGGTTTCCCGATGCACCTGCTGCCGATCATCGGCCCAAGCAACGCTCTACCGATTGCCAACGAAATCCCGCTGGACGGCTCCGTGACATTCGACATGTTCTATCTCTGACGGCAGCGTCCCGGTGCCTCTCACGCACCGGGACTGACTGACGCACGCGAGCGCGGTCCGGCATCTGCCGGATCGCATCCAGGATTTCACGGATTATCCCGATGCTCATTTCTTTCAAGTCTGTTCTCAGGACGGCGCCGCTGTGCCTGTCCGCATGGTTTTCAATGCCGCTGGCCCACGCCGCCGGAATGGTTCCGCAGACGCCGGTGCTGTTGGTCGAGGAGGGCATGGGCGAGGCGGTGATGAACGTGCGCAATACCGACACGCATCCCGCACTGCTGCACACCACTGTTGAGAACATCGAGGACCGCGACGATGTACTGCTGATCTTCACCCCGCCCATTGCCCGGGTCGAACCGGGCGGCATTCAGCAAGTGCGATTCATTCTGCAAAACCGGCAACCGTTGAAAACCGAACGCCTCAAGCGGGTGATCTTTGAGGGGATCAGTCCGGCCAGTGACGCTGCCGGAGCCCGGGTTGCTCTCGGTGTACGCCAGAACCTGCCAGTGATTTTGCGCCCTGCCGGATTGCCGGTCGAACGTGAGCCCTGGAAGCGGCTGACCTGGTCAATGGATGCCAACGGTGTACAGGTCGTCAATTCGAGCCCTTACGTGGTGCGGCTGGCGAAAACGATTGTGCCTCTGCCGGGCACACGCTCGGTGAACCTGCCCAAGACTTACATCCTGCCCGGCGAGCGCCTGCACGCCGAGTTGCCCTTGCACACCTCGGCCCAGACGATGGCAGTGAGGATCTTCCCGGCCACCACCTACGGCTTCGCGGTCGACCATTACGACGCGCCGGTTACCCGCTGATGAAGGTCTGCGTTCGTTGGAGCGTGTTGCTGCTTGCGGCCAACTGCAGTGCGCTGGCGGCCGAGTCACTGGAGTTCGACGCCCGCGTGTTGAGAGACCGTGGCATCGATCCCGCGTTGGCGGCGTACTTTCGTGAAGCGCCGCGCTTCATCCAAGGCGAGCATTCCGTAGCGCTTGAGGTCAACGGACATACCCGAGGCCGTGTGCGGGTGGCGTTCAACGAGCTCGGCGAGCTGTGCCTGCACCCCCAATGGCTGAACGTTGCGGGAGTACGCCCGCCAACCTCGATGGACAAGTTGCGACCGGAGCAGTGCATGACGCTGGCGGAGGGATTTCCCGAAGCAATCGTGCGACTGGACCCAGGACGCGAACGGATTGACCTGCTGGTACCGACCGACAGTCTGATGCTGGCGGAGCGTGCGCCAAACAACTTCGTCCATGGTGGTACGGCCGGCGTTTTCAACTACGACGCGTTGATGGTCGGCAGTCAGCATGAAGGCCGGCACGACAGGTTTCAAAGCCTCGGTTCGGAGGTCGGCCTGAATGCCGGGGAATGGGTGCTGCGCAGCCGACAGTCCTACACGTCGACGTCCGGCAACTCACGGTTCGAGCACCTGTATGCCTACGGTGCGCGTACCCTGGAGGACGCCGAAGCCAGCCTGCAGGTCGGGCAATTGAATCTCGCGTCGAGCTTGTTTGCCGGCGAATCCTTCAACGGCGTGCAGATCGTGCCGGAAGCGGCATTCACCCAGTTGCGCGCGGCGCAGGACGGCGCGCGCGGGCAGGTGGAAGGTGTCGCGTATTCGCCGGCCCGCATTGAAGTCCGGCAGAACGGCGTGTTGATCTACACCACCATGGTGCCGAGTGGGCCGTTCACGCTGCGAGCACTGCCGCTGCTGAGCAACCGGATTGATCTGGAGGTGACTGTCCACGAACAGGATGGGCAGGCGCGGCGCTTGCGCGTGCCGGCGGCCAGCCTCCATGAAGCTCAATGGGCCGGGCCGAGCGGGTTCAACTTTGCGCTGGGCACGGTGCGACGGCTGGGCTCGGACGACCGACAGACGCCTTCTTTCACCGCGTTCAGCAAAGATTGGGATTGGGGGCAGGCCACCCGACTGAGCGCCGGTTTGCTCGCGGCAACTGACTACCTGTCGACAGGCTGGGGCCTGCAGCGGCAGTGGGCCGGCGGCTACGCAATGGGCCTGCGACAGGTGCTGTCCGATGACCGCTCCAGTGGCGCGGGAGGCAGCCAGACGCAACTGACGCTCAGTGCGCCGCTGTCCGAGAGCCTGTCGACGAGCCTGGTCGCGGTGCGCCAGAGCCGGAATTTTCGCACGCTGTCAGACACCGGCTGGGATCAGGAGCTCCACCGGGCCGAATCCCCCGGTCGCGATCACCTGGTGTTTTCTCTCACCGGCTCGGTGGATCAATGGGGTGCATTCGGGGCGACCTGGTCGCGATATTCGACTCAGGGTGAGCCGTCGCAGTCGCGTCTTGGCCTCTCGTGGTCGCGCACATTGCCCGAGCGCATCAGCCTTTCGTTGAACCTGGAACGTGCCATCGGCGACACGGCATCTGATCGCCTGGGCAACTCCGCTTACCTGACGCTGGGAATGGCGCTCGGTGGCCAGCGAAGGCTGCGCGGCTATTTGCGCCGTGATGATCGATCCGGCCTGCGCCGGGGCGTGGCCGTCAGCGACGTACTGGGTGAAAACCTGGCCTACAGCGCCAACGCGGAGTACCGCGATGAGACTGCGGCCAGTTACGGCGTGCGTTTCAATGCGCTGCCGCGCTACACCAGCCTGGACGTCGGCGTCGGCCAGCGATCCGGCGCGACCGATTACGACGTGGGGCTGCGCGGTGGTGTGGCGCTGCATCGCGACGGCGCAACCTTGTCGCCTTATCCCCTGCGCGACACCTTCGGCGTACTCAAGGCCGGTGATCGATCAGGCGTAAAACTGAACACGCCCCAAGGACCGGTCTGGACCGATGGTTCGGGTCACGCAGTCGCGGCGAGCCTGCCCGCCTGGTCGACCGCACGGCTGGAAATCGACCCGCTCAGCCTGTCGCGCAACGTCGAAGTGCTCGACGGGGTGAAGGAAGTGCAGCCGGCCCGTGGGTCGGTGCAGCATCTGGACTTTTCCCTCGTCACCGTCCGGCGATTGTTGCTCAACGCCATGACCGTCGACCGGCAATGGCTGGCCAAGGGGTTGAGTGTTCACGATGAGCAGGGCCGCTACCTGACAACGGTCCAGGATGCCGGAACGATTTTTCTGCCCGACGCAAAAGCCGGTCAGCGTCTGCATGTGCAGCTTCCTGACAACACGCGGTGCGAGTTGCGTTTCCCGCTTTCCGAATCCCCTGACGACAGCGCGCTCATCGAGCGGGTCGATGCCACCTGCGCGCCGGCCGAGCTGTCCTGAACGAGTGCATCTGATGAAATTTCTGCTGGTCCTGGTCGTGCTGCTGTGCCTGGTATTTGAACCGGCGTCGGGCGCCGAAGCGTGTCAGTCAAGCCTGTCGCCCGCGAGCGTGAACCTGGGTAGCGCAACGCGCGCCGACCTGCTGCAACGCACGGCGCTTGATGGCCGGGGCCCGGGCTTTGGTCTGCGCAGCGTGCACTTGCGGGTGCACTGTCCCGACGTGCGCTTGATGCGCTGGGCTTTCGCCGCGCCCCCGGCTGATCCGCAACGTTTCCGTTGGGCGGCGGGCACGTTGCAACTGCGTATCGTGGCTGTGCGTCTCGACGGTGCGGCGGTGCACTGGCGGCTGGGCACCGGCCAAACGCTCGAGGGTGATTTCCTGCGACCGGGTATACACGTCGTCCCATGGCAGGCGGACGCCGGTGCCCTGGGCAGCCTGCTGGAAGTGGAGATGGAGCTGGATGCGCGGGTCGATGACGCCTCAAGCCGCCCCGTCGATCCGGAGCGGTTTGAAGGTCACGGCGCATTTACGGTGGACTAATCGACCTCGGCCAACAGCTTGATCGCAGCCGCGCCGACCTTGCGCACCGCCTCCTCAATCAGCGCTGTCGGTTTGGCCGCGTAGTTCATGCGCAGGCAATTGCGGTACTTGCCCGAGGCGGAAAAGATGCTGCCGACGGCAATCTGTACGCCCTGATCGTGCAACGCACGATTCAGTTTCAGCGTATCAAAACCTTCCGGCAGTTCGACCCAGAGCATGAAGCTGCCTTGCGGGCGGCTGGCGCGGGTCCCGGCCGGGAAATAGCGCGTTACCCAGTCGATCATCACGTCGCGATTGCGCTGGTATTGCGTGCGCATCCGCCGCAAATGCGGTTCGAAGTGCCCGGCCTTTAAGAATTCGGCGATGGCGATCTGCGGCTGTGGTGCTGTAGAGCCCGTGCTGATGTATTTCATGTGCAGCACGCGTTCGAGATAGCGACCGGGCGCGACCCAGCCGATGCGCAATCCCGGCGCGAGAGTCTTGGAAAACGAACTGCAGAGTAAGACACGGCCGTCTTCGTCGAAGGATTTGATCGTGCGCGGACGCGGGTAGGTGTAAGCCAGTTCGCCATACACATCGTCCTCGATGATTGCCACGTCGAAGCGCTGGGCCAGGTTGAGCAGGGCGCGTTTGCGCGACTCCGGCATGATGTAGCCGAGCGGGTTGTTGCAGTTGGGTGTGAGCTGGATGACCTTGATCGGCCATTGCTCCAGCGCCAGTTCCAGCGCTTCGAGGCTGATGCCGGTGAGCGGGTCGGTGGGGATTTCCAGGGCTTTCATGCCCAGCCCTTTGAGGGTCTGCATGGCGCCGTGGAAGCTCGGCGAGTCCACCGCAACGATGTCGCCGGGTTCGCAGATCGCGTGGATGCTGGTGGACAGCGCTTCGTGGCAACCGGTGGTGACCACCAGATCGCTGGCGCTCAACTGGCAGCCGGAATCGAGCATCAGCCGGGCGATCTGTTCGCGCAGTTCGAGGGTGCCGTGGATGTTGTCGTAATACAGACCGGGCATGTCCTGACGACGGCTGATACGGGCCAGTCCGCGCAGCAGCGGTTTCATCGTCGGTGACGAGATGTCCGGCATGCCGCGACCGAGTTGCACCACGTCCTTGCGCGGCACGGCGCGAATCAGCTCCAGCACCTGATCCCACTGGGAAATTTCCACCGGCCGCTGCGCGGGACGCCCGACTGCCGGCAGTTCCGGCAACTCGCGACCGACCGGCACGAAGTACCCGGACTTGGGTTTCGGCGTGGCCAGGCCGCTGTCTTCCAGCATCCGATAAGCCTGCTGCACCGTGCTCAGGCTGACTCCGTGTTCTACGCTCAAGGCGCGCACCGACGGCAGGCGATCACCAGGACGGTAGAAGCCTTGTTCGATGCGGGTGCCGAGCAGTTCGGCGAGATTCACATAGAGCGTCATGGCACTGCCTCGATGCAGATGATTCGTTAAACCAGTACAGATGCGGCGTAAATCGACAATTCAGTCTCAGAAACAGCAAATCTGTATGGAAATAATACAGATGTGTTGAATCTGTAATGCTTTTGCTCGCCCGCGCATCATGGAATCTCTGGCTACCCAAGTAAACAGGAGCAATGAAAATGAACGGTTTGAGCGATGTGCGGCTGACGTTACACAGTCAGGAACTGGAGGCAGGGCAACAGGACAACGCGCGCAACGAGATCATGCGCAACGCGCCGTCCGGCCTGAGTCGCTGGGGCCTGTTCTGGCATCGTCTGCACACGCGCAAGGCGTTGCTGCGCCTGACGCCGGAACAGCTCAAGGACATCGGGCTGACCCGCGAGCAGGCGCTGGAGGAGGGGTTGAAGCCGTTCTGGCGGATCTGAGTTCTGCGGTGATCTTTAGATTCGCGAGCAAGCTCGCTTGTATGTTTAGACTTGAAGGGGTGGGCGGGACTAAAAGCTCGATTCCGACTCTAGCCAGTACGGACCGTGGGAGACTTCTCGTCCCGCCCTTTCTACCTAAAGCGCCGA